>NZ_BAAGQN010000027.1:0-115086 GCF_054783455.1 Simplicispira piscis | reverse complement strand
GCTTCCCCAACAACCAAAATATCGATCAGTTTCTTGAACTTGTGGGGGAGTCCATATATGCAGAGTTAGGCACGATTGCTAAAGAAGCCATGAAACAGCCTGAAGAAATAACCAGCCAAAGATAAAGAATAACGGTATGACAAGAAGCGCAAAGACGAAAAATTCAAGCGCCATACGTTTCCATCGTTCGTGCTGTCCAACTTTGAGTCGGACAGCAATCTTGAAGGCAATAGAGCTAACCAACTCTTGAACAAGCAAAACGAAGGATTCGGTTATCACGTTTTCGCAGACTAACGACCGAGTTCAGCGAGCGGCGTAGCCTTCCGCTGCAACGAACAGTTAGGCACAGAAGCCAAAACGGGAAACCCCAGCTTGACGACGTGCGCGAGCTGCGAAAAGGCACCGCGCCACGGAAGCGACGCAGTGCTTGCAAAATGATAGCTACTAGCGCTTGCTGCAAAAGCGCTAGAGGCCAAAAAGGCTTGAAACCAGCGCAGCACCCAAAGGCAAAGCCCGGCACGCGGCAAAACACCCAGCGGATAAACGCCTGAGAAGGTGAATGCAGGTGAATAAACCATGGGCCAAGATAAAGCGATTTTCAGAGCGGGCTAACGTTTGCATTAAGTCGACCGCTTTAGCGGGTCGGCTTGAATTAATGGTTAGACAATTTTTACGTCTTTGCCATGCTCTTCCATTAGTTCAGCAAATTTTGCCCAAGAAAGTCGTTTTTTGTTCACGGAATTTCCTGATGGAACCCACTCCATGTTGCCCTTACTGACTAATGCTGTTCCTAGTTTCTTCCCATCTTTCTTAACCTCAATCTGAACATCTTTGTGTAGAACGAACTTGGTAGAGATATCCAACGTAACTTCATGAGCCATAACATTTCCTATTTTTCTGACTGACGCTTGAATTAAGCGGCGACCCGCTAGGGCCATCCACCTGGACGCCTTGTTAGGCTGAGACCTATTTAGTAGAGACGCAGTAATTGCCCTGAGCGCTGTAACCGCTGGGGCATGCGCCGCTTTTTGGAATGACAATTTTTGGATTGGCGGTAGTTGCCACGCAGTAGTTTCCCTGCGCACTCCAGCCGCTTGGACACGCTCCATTTTTTGGAATCGCAACTTTTGCGCTTGATGTTGGGACGCACATATTTCCTTGCGCCGAGTATCCGCTAGGGCAAGCCCCATTTTTTACTATCGGCATTACTTGCATCGACATTTTTAACCTCCAAAAACAGCGTGAACGGCGACGCTGTGACGCCTTGCCGCCTAACGACGAAGCTCAGGCGCGGCACTGCGAAGCAGGGACGTCGACTGCAGCAAATTGTTAGGCATGTGGCTGCCCCAGTAAAAGGAACCGATCGACCTCTGCATCAGTAGGTTGCCAATTGTGGCCACGAACGTCGAGGAGTTTGACCAAGCCAAGCAGCTGCAACATGTCTTCTGCCACCAGCTGAACACTCTGCTTTGTAGCCTTGAATAGCTTAGGCTCTGTATTGAGGGCACTGACGCTATAGCCCAATTGCAGAAGTGCTGAGTGAGCTGCCGTTTCCGAGTTTCCTGCCGCAGTGATTTCAATGCTCATTTATTTCTGCCTAACTAGAATTAGACGACAGTGATGCTACGTGGAACGGTCTGATAACGCAACGCCTCTCCCAGTCCTCCCAGGTAAACCCCAATGGGTTGTTATTTAGGCAAACCTAAAATTTTGCGGATGCCGACCGATCCCGCAAACCTGCCAACTGCCGGCGATGCACCGGCGCTGCGCCAGCCCAAGCTGTTGGAGCGTTTGCGCATTCACCTGCGCACCCGGCACTACAGCATTCGCACCGAGCAGGCCTATATCGATTGGGCGCGGCGCTTCATTGTCTACCACGGCAAGCGCCACCCCCAGGATATGGGCGCGGCGGAGGTCGAGGCGTTTCTGAGCCACCTGGCGGTGGATCGGCAGGTGTCGGCCTCCACCCAGAACCAGGCCAAGGCCGCGCTGCTGTATTTGTACAAGCAGGTGCTGGGGGTTGATTTGCCCTGGCTGGATGAGGTGGTGCAGGCCAAGCGGCCGCGCCGCCTGCCCGTGGTGCTGACGCCTACCGAGGTGCGCACGCTGTTGCAGCACATGGATGGAACCGCTGGCTTGGTGGCAGAGTTGCTGTACGGCACGGGGATGCGCTTGTTGGAAGGGCTGCGCCTGCGCGTCAAGGATGTGGAGTTTGCGCGGCGCGAGATTGTGGTGCGCGAGGGCAAGGGCGGCAAGGATCGCGTCACCGTCTTGCCAGAGAACCTGATGGCCCCGCTACAGGCGCAGCTGCAAAAGGCGCGCGCGCTGCATGAGAAGGATTTGGCCGCAGGCCTGGGCCGCGTGTATTTGCCGCATGCACTGGCCGTCAAATACCCGAATGTCGACAAAAGTTGGGCGTGGCAATGGGTGTTTCCGTCGCCGGTGCGGGCCATCGACCCGCGCCCGGATGCGCGCACGGGCCAATTGCTGGAGCGGCGCCACCATGTGTACCCCGAATCGGTGCAGCGCGCGGTGCGCGAGGCGGCGCGGCGCGCGCAGATCGACAAGCCGGTGTCGCCGCACGTGCTGCGCCACTCGTTTGCCACGCATTTGCTGCAGGCGGGCTACGACATCCGCACCGTGCAAGAGCTTTTGGGTCATGCCGACGTGGGCACGACCATGATCTACACCCATGTGCTCAACAAGGGCGGACGCGGTATTTTGAGTCCGCTCGATGCGCTGTGACCTGCGCTGGGCGTGTGGCGCACAGCCGGGGCGGCGCTTGCAGGTTTTGGAATAAAAAACGCCCGCAGCGTATACACAGCGGGCGCTAGCAGCTATCGAAAAAATAGCTTGCGGTGCGGGGGCCTCAATGCACCGTCAGCTCCACGGCGCGCGTGCCGGGGGCCTGGCGGGCCAGGGTGAGCGTGAGCACGCCGTGCTCCAGCCTGGCCGAGCTGGCGGCGGCGTCGATGGGCGTGGGCAGCTCCCAGGCGCGATTCACCTGGCGCGGCGCACCTTCGGTGTTTTTGACCTGCACTTGCGTACCTTCGATGGTGATCTGGAGTTGCTCGCGCGCCAGGCCTGGCACGTCGAGCTGCAGCGTGGTGGCCTTTTCATCCTGCGCCACGGTGTAGCCCGGAGTGCGGCGGGCCGGGGCTGCAGGCATTGCGTCCAGCAAAAAACGCTGCAATGCCATATCGGCAGAGCGGGGAGCGCAGGCTGCGCGACGGGTCATCATGGGCGAGAAAAGCATCAGGGTTAACTCCTATAAACTGCGCGGCGTGCGTGGTGTTGACCGCATGCCCTTGACTTGAGGTGTGCCCATGCCGATTTCAAGGATCTAAAAATATGCTGAATTTTCACCTGGCCCCGTTGAAAATCGCTGTCCAGCCACCATGGCGTTTTGCCGTCGGTGTGGCCTTTGCTGCTGCGTGTGCCGTGACCGCCAGCCATGCGCAAACGGCAGCACCGGTGGCGCGTACCGCACAACCCGTCAAGGTCGCGTTGATCGAGAGCCTGTCCGGGACATTTGCCAACACGGGAGAGGCGGTGTTTCGCAACATCCTCTGGGCCGTGGATCGGGTGAATGCCCGCGGTGGTGTGCTGCTGCCGTCAGAGGCCGGTGGCGCGCGCGCCCTGGCGCTTGCGCGCTACGACAGCAAGGGCCAGAACGAAGAGGCCCTGTCGGCGCTGCGCGCGGCCATCGATGACGGCGCGCGCGTCGTCATGCAGGGCAATTCATCGGCCACGGCAGCCGTGCTGATCGATGCCATCAATAAGCACAACGAGCGTGAGCCGGACAAGCGCGTGCTGTTTCTCAACTATTCGGCGGTGGACCCCATCCTCACCAACGAGAAGTGCAGCTTCTGGCATTTCCGCTTTGATGCCCATGCCGACATGCGCATGGCCGCCCTGATGGGCGTGTTGCGTGCCGACGATGCCCTCAAGCGTGTCTATCTGATTGGCCAGGACTACAGCTTTGGCCAGGCCGTGCTGCGTGAGGCCAAGAAGCAGCTGGCCGCCCAGCGCCCCGATGTGGCCATCGTGGGTGACGAACTGCACGCCGTGGGCCGGGTGAAAGACTTTGCTCCCTATGCCGTCAAGATCAAGACCAGTGGCGCGCAGGCGGTCATCACCGGCAACTGGGGCAACGATCTGACGCTGCTCGTCAAGGCAGCGCGCGAGGTGGGTTACACCGGCAGCTTCTACACCTTTTATGGCAACGCACTGGGCGCCCCCGCGGCTATGGGCGATGCCGGCATCGACAAAGTGATCGCTGTGGCCGACTGGATGCCCAATGTGCCGGGCGCCCAGAGCGAAGCGTTCTACCAATCCTTCCGGGCGCGCTTTCCCAAGCCGCAAGACGACTATGTGCACATGCGCATGCAGCTCATGGTCGAAGCGCTGGCCCAATCCATCGAAGCTGCAGGCAGCGTGGACACCACGGCCGTTGCACGCCAGATGGAAAAAGCCCATGTGCAACTGGCCGGACGCAGTGGCCGTATGCGCGCTGCCGACCACCAGTTCCAGCAGCCGCTGGTGGTGGGCCTGATGGAAAAGCAGGGCGCTCCGGGCGTCAAGTTTGATGTGGAAGGCTCGGGCTATGGCTTCCGCGTGGTGCGCGATATTCCTGCAGCGCAGACCCAGCAGCCGCACAACTGCCAGATGCAGCGTTTTTAAAGAGGGGTTGTTTTTTACCCGGGTATATTGCATTGCAAATATTGCCCGGGTAAAATAAAAGGCATGACTTACTCATTGCCTGCCCACGCCGCCCTTTCGCCGCGCCGCGCACTGGTGCGCCAATACAAGGACTCGCGTCCGCCTGCGGGTGTTTTCGCCCTGACGAACCAGACCAATGGCCGGGTTTACGTGGGCGGCAGCCTCAACCTCGATGGCGCGATGAACCGCATGCGGTTCGAGTTGAAAATGCGCTCACACCGCAACAAATCGCTGCAGCAAGACTGGATTGCGCATGGTGCCGAGGCTTTCAGCTTTGCTGTGCTGGACCACATCAAGGAGCGGGACGATCCACTTTTTGATTACGCGGCTGAACTCGACAGCATGCTGCAACTATGGCGCGAGGAGACCCCTTGCCATGGCGACAGCGGCTACAACGGGGATCGTCCATGAGCGCCCGCACCCTGACCGCGTTTGGCGGGTTTGAGCGCATTGCCCATGGCAGCCGGGAAGAGGTCTTTGCACAAATGCGGCAATACCAGGGCGGTGCATCGGTTTTGATTTTTGACGACACCAGCGGTGCGTTGGTGGATCTGGATCTGCGCGAACCTGCGCCGGGTGCAGATGCAGAGCCCGCACCAGAAAGTGCACCGCGCAGTGTTGGCCGCCCCAAGCTGGGCGTGGTGGCGCGCGAGGTCACGCTCTTGCCGCGCCATTGGGACTGGCTCAGCCGCCAGCCCGGCGGCGCCTCGGTCGCCTTGCGCCGCTTGGTGGAAGAAGCACGGCGCATTCACCAGGGGCGTGATACGGTACGCGAATCACGTGAAGCGACCTACCGCTTCATGACCGCCATGGCAGGATCACTGGAAGGTTTCGAGGAGGCCGCACGCGCGCTGTTTGCGGGCGACCAGAAGCGCTTTGCCGCGTTGGTAGCACCTTGGCCTGTGGATGTTTCGCATTATTTGCAGGGTCTGGCTGCTGCGTCGTGGAGTGAAGACAATGCGGCCTCCTGAGAAGGCGCCCGGTGCGGCCCCTGCGGGCACACGCCCGCTTTGGCGTGTGTTTGCGGTGTTCCTCGCCCCCATGCTGGCGAGCAACATCCTGCAGTCCCTCTCAGGCACGCTCAACAACATCTACCTCGGTCAGATGCTGGGCGTGAAAGCGCTGGCGGCGGTCTCTGGTTTCTTCCCGGTCATGTTCTTTTTCATCGCCTTCATGATCGGGTTGGGTGCGGGCGCCTCGGTGCTGATTGGCCAGGCCTGGGGTGCAGGCAAGGTAGACCGTGTGCGTGCCGTGGCCGGTACCACGCTCACCGTGGGCGTGGTGTTTGGTGTGTTTGTGGCGGTGCTGGGCGGGAGCTTTACCGGCCCCATGCTGCGTGCGCTGGGCACTCCGGCCGACATTTTGCAAGACGCCACGCAGTACGCCCGCATCATCCTGATTGCCATGCCCGGCTTGTTCGTGTTTCTGCTGGCCACGGCCATGCTGCGCGGGGTGGGCGATACGGTCACACCGCTCTACACGCTGCTGATTTCCGCGGGCATTGGACTGGTGCTCACGCCCGCGCTCATTCGTGGCTGGGCGGGTTTGCCGCAGCTGGGTGTGGCCAGCGGCGCGGCTGCCACCGTGGTGTCCTTTGTGGTGGCCACGACCTGGCTGGGCTGGCGCTTGGTGCGCCTCCATAGCCCGCTCGCGCCGGGGCGTGCGTTGATTCCACATTTGCGCATTGACCTCGCCTTGCTGCGCGGCGTGCTGCGCGTGGGTGTCCCTACCGGGGTGCAGATGATCGTGATCTCGCTCGCCGAGTTGGCCCTGCTGGGCTTGGTCAATGGCTATGGCTCGCAGGCCACGGCCGCTTATGGTGCGGTGAACCAGGTGGTGGCTTATGTGCAGTTCCCAGCCATCTCGATTGCCATCACCACCTCCATCCTGGGTGCGCAGGCCATTGGCGCCGGACGCCTGCACACGCTGGGCGCGATCGTGCGTACGGCGCTGTGGATGAACGTGGTGCTCACAGGCGCGCTGGTGCTGCTGGGCTACCTTTTTTCGCGCACGCTGATGGGTTTTTTCATCACCGACCCGGCCGTGATCGAGGTGGCGCAGGAGCTGCTGCACATCATGCTGTGGAGCACGGTGATCTTCGGCATGGCCTCGGCCCTGTCAGGAATCATGCGGGCCAGCGGCGCAGTGTTGGTGCCCACTGGCATTGCGATTGCCTGCATTGCGCTGGTTGAGGTTCCCGCCGCGTGGTTGCTCAGCCAGAAGTTCGGGCTGAGGGGCGTGTGGATGGGCTACCCGATCGCCTTTGCTGCAATGCTGTTGTTGCAAGCGACCTACTACCGAAAAATCTGGCGCCATCAGCCGATTCGCAAGCTGGTGTGACGGCTGTTTCAAGGCTCACTTGCGGATACGGTGCCCGGTCTTGAACACCCACCACACCACGCAAAGGCATATCGCCATGAACGCGAGTGTCATGCCCGCGCTCACGCCGATGTGCACGTCAGCCTGACCGTAGAACGCCCAGCGCAGGCCGCTGATGAGGTAGACAACCGGGTTGAACAGCGACACCTTCTGCCACAGCGGCGGTAGCATGTTGATGCTGTAGAACGCACCGCCCAGGAAGGTGAGAGGCGTGATCACCAGCAGCGGAATGATCTGCAGTTTTTGAAAACTGTCGGCCCACAAACCGATGATGAAACCAAACAGGCAGAAGGTGATCGCCGTGAGCACCAGGAAGCCCACCATCCATACCGGGTGCGCGACCTCGTAGGGTACAAAAAACCGTGCTGTTGTGAGAATCAGAGCGCCCACCAGAAGCGACTTGGTTGCCGCCGCTCCCACATAGCCCAGCAGCACCTCGACCCAGTTCACCGGTGCGCTCAGCAGCTCGTAAATGGTGCCTGACCACTTGGGCATGTAGATGCCAAACGCCGAGTTGGAAATGCTCTCGGACAAGAGCGACAGCATCAACAGTCCGGGGATGATGTAGGCGCCATAGCTTACGCCGCCAATGTCACCCATGCGTGAACCGATGGCCGAGCCGAAGACGATGAAATACAGTGCGGTCGAGAGCACCGGTGCCACCAGGCTTCCCATCCAGGTGCGAAACGCCCGGTGCATTTCAAAGGCGTAGATGGCACGCACGCCGTGCAGATTGAGGCCCTTCATGCTTGCGGTGCTTTCGTGTCGTGGACCAGGCTGACGAAGATGTCTTCGAGCGAGCTTTCGCTGGAATGCAGGTCTTTGAAGTCAATGCCCAGTTCGCCCAGCGCGCGCAGCAGTGCGGCAATGCCGGTGTCTTCCTGCTGCGTGTCAAAACTGTAGATGAGCTGCTGGCCATCCTGTGACAGGGCAAGCGGCCAGCGTGCCAAGGCGTCTGGCACGCGTTCCATGGGCTGCTGCAGGGTGAGCGTGAGCTGCTTCTTGCCGAGCTTGCGCATCAGTACGTGCTTGTCTTCCACCACGATCAGCTCACCCTTGCGGATCACGCCAATGCGGTCGGCCATGTCTTCGGCCTCTTCGATGTAATGCGTGGTCAGGATGATGGTGGTACCGGCATCGCGCAATTCACGCACCAGGCGCCACATGTCGTGGCGCAGCTCTACGTCCACCCCGGCGCTGGGCTCGTCGAGGAACAAAATCTTTGGCTCGTGCGACAGGGCCTTCGCAATGAGCACGCGGCGTTTCATGCCGCCCGAAAGCTGAAGAATTTTGTTGTCCTTCTTGTCCCAGAGTGACAGGTCTTTCAGAATCTTCTCAATGAACGCCGGGTTGGGCGCTTTGCCAAACAGCCCGCGGCTAAAGCTTACTGTCGCCCACACGGTCTCGAACGAATCGGTGTGCAGCTCCTGCGGCACCAGGCCAATGGCGGCGCGGGCGGTGCGGTAGTCGCGCACCGTGTCATGGCCGTCGGCGGTCACCGTACCCTCGGTGGCGTTGCTCATGCCGCAAATGACGCTGATGAGCGTGGTCTTGCCCGCACCGTTGGGGCCGAGCAGGGCGAAAATCTCACCGCGCCGGATGTCCAGGTTTACATTTTTCAGTGCCTGAAATCCACCCGCATAGGTTTTGCTCAGGCCGCGCACGCGGACGATGGCGTCTGCGTCGGAAACGAAGGGGGGAGTGGCAGGCATGCAGGGTGATGTTTGAGGAGGAGCGTCGAGAACGGGGCTGCACATTGTGGCGCGAACCCCATTGCGGCGCTGGGCAGGGGGCTTGTGATACCGGATTGCAAGGTGATGCCGTTTCTAAACCATCCGTGTTGTTGTTGCTTCGCCTTGCAGTGCTACAGCACTGTCTGCGGCTTTGGCGCTCCAAGTCCGAAAACCTCCCAAGTCCGCTCAGGGGTGTGCCCGCGCTGCGTTCTCTGCGATGCCCGTGGCGAAGTGCCCGAGCAGCATATCCGGCAGATCGTGGCCCATGCCGGGAATAAAGTCCGTCTGCGCGCCCGCAATGTGCTGCGCCAGTTGCTGGCCGCTGGCCACGGGTACCAACGGGTCGTCCAGGCCATGCACGATGCGCGTGGGTGCTGTGATGCGGGCCAGCAAGGGCGTGCGGTCGCCGTCGGCCACGATGGCCAGCAATTGCCGGGCCGAGCCCGCTGGGTGCCAGGCGCGGCGCACCGAGGCCAAGGCACGCTCGCGCAGGGTGTCTGCGTTGGCCGGGTAGCCGGGGCTGCCGATGGCGCCAAACAGGTGCACGATCCAGGCGACGGCGGCATCTTCGCCAGGCCCCGCCGGACGGGACATCAGGGTGCGTTGCAGGGCCCAGCGGGGTTTGGGCAGTGAACGGGCGCCGCTGGTGGTCATCATCAGCGTAAGGCTGGCCACGCGCTGCGGGGCGGTGGCGGCAAGATGCTGGGCGATCATGCCGCCCATGGAGGCACCGCACACATGGGCCTGGGCGATGCCCAGCGCGTCGAGCACGCCCAGGGCGTCGCGTGCCATGTCGGCCAGGCAATAGGGCGAGCGCACCGGCAGGTGCAGCAGATGGCGCAGGCCTGCCAGTGCCATGTGCGGAACCCCCGCATGGTCAAAACCCTGGCTCAGGCCGATGTCGCGGTTGTCCAGGCGCAGCACACGAAAGCCGCGCGCCACGAGCCCATCCACCAGCGCCTGCGGCCAGGCAATGAGCTGCATGCCCAAACCCATGATGAGCAAGACCACCGGGCCCCCAGCGGGGCCCTGGTCGTCCACCTCGATGTGCAGTCCATTGGCCTGGATTTGCATGGGTCAGGCAGCCCGCTGTTTCAACCTAGAAACGGCAGTTGGATGTGCCCGCCGGTGCCGTGATCTGGGTGTCAGGCAAGGCGAGACGACGCGGCGGGCTCCTGCCCGCAAGGAGGAACAACGCCGCATGGCGCCCTGAGCGCGGTGCTGGTGGGTGCATAGCGCTCTCCCCCATCAGGTGAACGTTATTGGAGTCATCAACGATAGCTTTCATGCGGCCCAGCAAGAGATACAAAGCGGTCAACTGCTGTTTCTAGGTTCAATACCACCGTGTGACGGCCTCAGGCTGGTGCGCCACCTTGAAGAACCAGCGCCGCGCGCCCTGTACGTCAAATCGCCGCCATTGGTCGGGTTCCTGGCGCAGGCGGTCGGCAATGGCATACATGGCCAGCGGGTTCATGCCCATGCCGATGTGGCTGGCGCGCACCTCGATGTTCTCGGTGTGGGCATGCCGCGCCGGGTTGATGCTGCACTGCCAGGACACGATGCCGTCGGTCTTGCTGTAAATCGACGTGGTGGGCACTGGCGGGGGCTTGCGCACTTCGGCCAGCAACTCTTCGTCGTGGGCGTTTTGGCCACTCACCATTTGGTAGAAACGCCAGGCATTGGTGGCCTTGGGGTGGCCGGTGAACGGGGTGCCCAAGGTGATGACACCGCGTACCAGGTCCGGCATTTCCTTGGCCATTTCGCGTGCGTAAATGCCGCCCAGGCTCCAGCCGATCAGGCTGATTTTTCCGCCATGCTCCCGGTGCAGTGCCTCGAGCCGCTCCAGACAGCCTTCGACGACGCCCTCACGGGGGCCCAGGTTCAGGCCCTGCTTCCAGCCATAGGCCTGGTAGCCCAGTTTTTTCAGAAACCGGCGCAGGGCCAGGGTGGTGAGGTCGGATGCGCCCAGGCCGGGGCAGACCAGCACCGCATGCCCGTCGCCTGGCGGCATGCGCGAGAGCCACGGCGAGACGGCGGCCATGGCCATGGCTTCCCAGGGCGCACGGGCTTCGAGCAGCATCAGCCTGAGGCCCGGTGGCATCAGGTCCAGACCGGCGTCTTCGGTGGGTGTGACGTGGGTCTTGCGGCGGGTATGTGCAGGCATGGGGACACATTCTGAGGTGGAGGCCATGGCACCATGGTAAAGATGTCAAGCGCCTCTCCGGGTGGCATTTACCCGAGAGACGGGTCGCTTGCGCGACACCTTGGCAGCTGCCGGGGCAGGGGGGCGTGGGCGGGCCGCTGGCGGGGCGGGCTGCGGGTGGGGCAGAGTGCGCAGCTCGTCCAGTGCGGCGTCCAGAGCTTTGGCCAATGCCTTCACATCGGGCAGCGCCGCCGCGTCGGCCATGAGGCCGAAATCCATGTGTGCGTCAAAGCTTTGCACCGTGATGTTCAGGGCCAGGCCGTGTACCACGATGCTGGTGGGGCAGTTGGCGAGCATGCGTGCACCCGCCAGGTACAGCGGCACCTGGGGGCCGGGCACGTTGGAAATCACCACATTGGCCACCTGGGGCAAGCGGTCGGCCACGCGGGCCTTGCCATACAGCGTGGCCGCTGCCTCGATCAACCAGGGGATGCCGATGGACGGGAAGTCGGTCGGCAGGATGCTTTTCATGCGTCCCATGGTGGTTTTCATCGCGCCGCTGGCGGTACGGATGTGCGCCAGGCGTTGGCCCGGATCGGCCAGGTGCGTGCCCAGGCTGATCAGGCTCATCGAGGCCTGGTTGTCCGGACGGGTGTCGCCCTGCGGGCGCAGCGAAATGGGCACGGCCGCGACCAGGCTCTTGCGCGGCAGTTTGTGGTGCAGCAGCAGGTAGCTGCGCAGCGCACCCGCGCACAGCATGAGCACCATGTCGTTCAGCGTTGCACCGTGCGCGCGTGCCAGGGCCTTGAGTTCTGGCAGCGGCAGGCTGGCGCTTGCAAAGGCCCGTGTGGTGCCCACGGTCACGTTCATGGGGGTGGCCGGGGCCAGCGTGACGTTGCCTGAGCCTTTGCCGCGCAGGCGTTGGCTGGTCAATGCGTCCTTGGCTGCACCGGCCACGGTGCCCAGCGTGGCCGGCAGTTCGCGCACCAGACGCGCCACCTGGCCAACCTCGTTACCGAGGGCTCCGCGCAGCATCTCCACCATGCCGATACCAAAGACCTTGCTGCGCCGTGAGGGGCGCAGTGCGATTGCGCGGGGTTCAGGCGTCAGGTCGTACAGCACATTGCCCAGCGCCACCGCCGCCTGGCCATCCACCGCAGCGTGGTGCAACTGCGAATACAGCCCCACCTGCTTGAGGCCCTGCGCGCTGCGCGGCAGGCCTTCGATGACATGCATGCGCCACAGCGGTTTGCTGCGGTCGAGCAGTTGCGGGTGCAGCAACGAAATTTTTTCTTCCAGCAGCGTGCGGGCGTCGCTTGGTGGTCCGCCTGCCGCGCGGCGGGGCAGCTTGTGTTCGATGATGTGGTACGACAGGTCGGGCTCGGCATCCACCCAGAGCGGGTTGGCGAGGTTCAAGGGCATCCACCACAGGCGCCGGCGCAGCGCAGGCAGGGCAGGCATGCGCGCGGCATACAGCCGCCGCAGGTCGCTGACATAGCGGCCCCGGTAGCCTTTGGGGAGTTCGAGCAGGTGCATGGCGCCCACGTGCATGGGCATTTCGGGCTTCTCCATGTAGAGAAACAGGGCGTCCAGTCCGGACAGCTGTGGCATCGGCATGCAGGGTCTCCTTGTCCTGCATGGTGACGGCTTTTTCTACTCGTGGGCAACCAAAATGCTCAGGGTATTTCCCATGTCTTGCGGGCTTTAGCAGACTGCAGAAGATGCTTCGTTGCGCTGCAAGAAGGCGATGGCGTCCTCGCGCCAGTGGTGCAGAGCGGTGTAAAAGCCCTCCCACACGCAACCGTTGCAGCCGCGCCCGCAGCAAGTGGTGGGCTCGGGCGGTGGCGGGCGCAGGGCTGTGTCCAACGGCAGGCTGCCTTGCCGCTGCGCCTGCCCGCGCAGGTGGGCGATGAGTGCGTGCGCGGTGGGCAGGTCGGCCAGCAGCAGCTGCGCGGGTTCGTGGCGCACGAAGCGCGGCTGTACCTTGCCGGCAAAGTGGCCCGATTCGTTGAACATCGCGGCGGGCCGTACCCATAGCGTGCCATCGGTCAGGCCTGCGCCATAGAGCGGGCGGTAGAGCGTCATGCCTTGCAGGGTCTCGCTGCAGCGCACGGTGGCGACCACCTCGTACCAGCCGCCTTTGTAGTGGCGGTACAGGCCGGGGGCCGTGGCGTGCAGGGCAGGCAGGTGCGGGTCGGTCACGGCGGGTTGGGGGTCAACGGCGCGCTGCGGCCACGGCTTGGCCCAACCCGATGACGGCCATGGCGTAGTAGCTGGACCAGTTGTAGCGCGTGATGGCGTAGAAGTTTTCCGTGCCTGCCACGTAGCTGGGCGGGTTGTCGCCGTTTTGCAGTTCGACCAGGGCCAGCGGGCCGGTGTAGCGGGCGCCTGCCTCGTCCAGCACGGCGCCCCGGGCCTGCATGCTGGCGGCGCTGAAGGTGGGCAGGATGTCGGGCACCAGCAGTTCGTCGGTTTGCGCGGCGCTGCCCTCGGGCCGTACGTCAAAGTGCGTGGGCATGCCGGGTGTCCAGCCGTGTGCGATGAAGTAGTTGGCCACCGATCCGATGGCGTCCTGAGCGCTGCCATACAGGTCGATGTGGCCGTCGCGGTCGAAGTCCACGGCGTACCGCGCCCAGCTCGATGGCATGAACTGGCCCAGGCCCATGGCACCGGCATAGCTGCCGCGCGGGGTGAAGGGGTCGGTGTCCGTGCGGTGCATGAGGCTCAGGAACTGCTCCAGCTCGCGCTGGAAAAAGGCTGCCCGCTCCTGCGCGCGCGGGTGCTCGGCCGGGAAATCGAAGGCCAGCGTGGCCAGCGCATCCATCACCCGGAAGTTGCCCATGTGCTGGCCGTAGATGGTCTCGACGCCAATGATGCCGACGATGATCTCGGCGGGCACGCCGTATTCGCGCTCGGCCTGCGCCAGCGCGGCGCCATTCTCTTGCCAGAAGCGCACCCCGGCGCGGATGCGCACCGGCTCGATGAAGCGGTTGCGGTAGGCCTGCCAGTTCTTCGCTGTACCTTTGGCCGGTGGCAATACCAGGCGCGGCACTTGCGCCAGAAAACGCGCCTGGCCGATGGCCTGGCGCACCCATTCGCGGTCCAGGTCGCGGCGCTCGGCCAGGTCGTCGGCAAACTGCATGGCGTCGGCGCGGCGGGCGTAGAGCGTGCCGGTCGGCTCGGCGGCGCGGGCTGCTGCGGCTTGCTTTTTAGAGGGATTTTTGGCATTTACGCCCGTAGATAGGGCGGTAACAGCTATTGAAAGAAGAGCAATCGAGAGAAATTTCTGCATCATGAAGGACGGCGTGGGGCAGGCCAGCGCAGGCGGCGCAGATCGCGCCGCAGCTGGCCCAGGGCCTGCACCCGGGATGTGGAGGGAGGGGCGTAGCGCAGTTGCTCCAGGCGCAGCAGCCAGGCTGCGGCGTCGTCGGCAGGGGCGCCAAAGCGGGCTTGGGCGTGTGCCGCCAGCGTGCGGGGCGGCATGCTGGCCGTGGTGGGTAGGCCGCTGCGCTCTAGGCGTGCGCGGGCGCGGGCCAGCAGGCGCAGCCAGGGGTCGTGCTGCAAGCGCTCCCACAGCGTCCAGGCGGCAGCGGCCGCTGCGGCGGCGACGATCAGCCCCGCCAGCACGCGGGCCAGGTCTTGCCAGTCGGGGGCGTCAAAGCCCATGGCGCGCAGCAGGTCAAGCTGGCGGCTTTGCGTGTAGTTCAGCACCCACTGGTTCCAGCGGTTGTTGGCGGCTTCCCATACGGCGCGCAGGCGCTGCACAGTACCGGGGCTCAGCATTGTGCCCACTGCATTGGCCATGGCTCCACGGGGGGCTTGCAGGCGCTGGAACTGGCCTACGCGCCCGGGGGATACGGCGCCTGTGGGGTCGACCCGTACCCAGCCACGGCCTTCCATCCAGACTTCGGTCCAGGCATGGGCGTCGCTCTGGCGCACGGTCCAGTAGCCATCGACCGGGTTGCGCTCACCGCCCTGGTAGCCGGTGACGATGCGTGCCGGCACATCCATGGCGCGCATCAGCACCACGAAAGCCGATGCGATGTGTTCGCAAAAGCCGGACTTGCGGTCGAACCAGAATTCATCGGCCGTGTGCTCTCCGTACACGCCGGGCTCCAGCGTGTACTCGTAGCCACCGGTGCGCAGGCGCTGCAGCGTGGCGTCCACCAGCGCCTGGGTGCCACCGGCTGCCAGGGCCGGGTTGGCGCGCATTTGCTGGGCCAGCGCAAGGGTACGCGGGTTCAGGCCCTGCGGCAGCGCCGTCATGAAGCGCAAGGCCGGGGTGGCGGTACGCGGGCCGTGGCTGAACCGCGGGTAGCTTTCGGCGCGCAGGCGCACGATGTCGGTGATGGGGCGCGATGCCACCCACTGCAGGTCTTGCGTCATAAAGACATTCATGCCTGCCACCTCGGGCTTCTCGGGCGCGGCTTCGAGCAGCAGCAGCCAGGGGCGCTGGTGCGCCTCCAACGTGATTTCGTAGCGCAGCGATGGGCCCTGCACCTGCAGCTGCGCGGGCAGGCCCATGCGGCCAGCAAAGGCGCTGTCTTCGCGTACCGGGTCGGCCTGCCATTCGCGCCCGTCAAAGCTGGAGAGCACCGGGCCGCGGAAGTACAACACCGATTGGGGTGGTTCGATTTTTGGGTCGTCAAAGCGCACCCGCAGCGCTACGCGGTCGTCCAGGGCCAGCTCGGCGATGGAGCCCACCTTCATGCTGCCCGACAAGCCGGTGCGGCCGGTCAGGGTGTCGCCCGGCACGCCCCACAGCGGCGCCATGCGCGGGAAGAACATGAACAGCGCCGCCATGATGGGCGCGCCCAGCAGCGCCATGGTGGCGGCCGTGCGCAGCGACTGCATCAGCGGTGGCCGACCCACCGGCATGTGGGCATTGACCAGGGCCGTCAGCAGACCGAGCAGCGCCACCAGCATGGCGGCGGCGGTGAGCAGGGACTGCGAATAGAAAAAGTTGCTGAGCATCGTGAAGAAGCACAGGAAGAAGATGACCATTGCGTCGCGCTGGGCACGGGCTTCCAGTGTCTTGAGGGCCAGCAACACGACGATGAGGGTGAGGCCGGCGTCACGCCCCAGGATGGTGCGGTGCGTAAGCACCGTGCCCGCCACGGCCAGCACCAGCAAAATGCGCAGCAGCCAGGTGCGGGGCAAGGGGCGCAGCGTCCAGGCCAGCCAGCCGCGCCAGACCAGCAGCGTGGCGGCCAGTGCTGTGGTCCAGAGCGGCAGCACGTCGGTCTGCGGTGCAATCACCCAGGCAATGACGGCGAGCAGGAACAGGGTGTCGCGGGCATCGCGTGGCAGCGCAGCAAGGGTTTGGCGCAGGCTCATGCAGCCCCCAATGTGCTATTGTAAATATAGCTTTTCACGCTTGATATATAAGCGCTTGAGGTATATTTGATTGATATTTCTCTCAGCATAGCGCCAGCGCCTCCAGGCAGCGTCGGCGCTGGGCCGGGCCGTTGCCTTGGGCGACTTCCTGGCCTGGCAGGCGCAGGCCATAGTCCAGGCCCAGCCGGTCGGCCTGCAGTACCCAGGCGGCCAAGCGCGAGAGGCGCGCCTCGGGGTTGGCGAGGCCCGTGTGGGCGTAGTCCAGCCAGAGTTCATGGCGCTGCGATTGCTGGGCATCGCGGCTGACCAGTGCGTCGGAGCCACTGGCCAGGGCCTGTGCGGCCTTCTTCCAGACCACCAGTTGCAGCGGATCGCCCCGGCGGTAGGCGCGCACGCCTTCAAATTCGCCGGTGCCTTGGTGGGGCGCACTGCCCGTGCCGCCCGCGCGGGGCTCGCCTGGTGGCAGCGGTGGAGCGCCCGGTTCGGGTGCGGGGTAGACCAGCACTTCAGCGGCGGGGCGCCACACGGTCCAGACACGGAAGGTGCCCAGGGGGAAGCGGGTCTCTGCCGTCAGCGTGGGCACGCGGTGCAGGCCACGGTGGGGCGCGGCAAAGGCTACCTGCACGTTGGCCGTGCCCTGGGCGGGCACATCGGTCCAGGCCCAGTGCCCGCTGCCATGCACGGCCAGCGCGATGCTGTGGCGCGGGGTGCGGCGTTCGCTGCTGAGCTGCACCTCCAGCGTGGCGCTGTGGCCCAGAAAATGGGGTTCCGGGGGCTTGAGGTGCAGGGTCAGGCCGCGCAGCGTGGCGTGGCAGATGTGCATGCCCACCACGGCGCTGCCTGCTAGCAAAAAAGTGAGCAGGTAGCCCAGGTTGAGTTGGAAGTTGATGGACGCCACGAGCAGCACCAGCAAGGTGAGCGCCAGCATCCAACCCGCCCCCGTGGGCAGGATGTACACATTGCGCTGCGTGAGCACCGTGGTGTCGGCCAGCGGCAGGCGCGCCTGCCACCAGCGCGTAAAGCGCCGTTGCACGGCAGCCAACGGGTTGAGGGCGTCAGGCCACCAGGGACGGTGCGGGTGTGCGCGTTCCATCGGGTGTGGCGGGCCTGCGTGCGGCACTGCCGTCAAGGCAGCGCGACGGACTGGACCATGGCCTGCACCTGCTCGACGGCACCACGCCCTGCATCGCCCACGGGTACCAGGCGATGGGCGATCGTCTGGGCGATGATGGCCTGCACGTCGTCGGGCGCCACGTAATCGCGCCCGCTGATCAGCGCCTGCGCCTTGGCTGCGCGCACCAGGGCAATGCCGGCGCGTGGCGAGAGGCCTTGCAGAAACCAGCGGCCCGAGCGCGTGGCGGTGATCAGGTCCTGCACATAGTCCAGCAGCGGATCGGCCGCGTGCACGGCCAGCACCTGCTGTTGCAGGTGGGCCAGCTCTTCGGCCGAAAGCAGCGGCAGCATGGTGCTGGCCATGGCGCGCCGGTCGCTGCCCGCGAGCAGTTGGCGCTCGGCTGCGCGGTCCGGGTAACCGAGCGAGATGCGCATGAGGAAGCGGTCGAGCTGCGACTCGGGCAGCGCATATGTGCCCAATTGGTCGTGCGGATTTTGCGTGGCAATGACGAAAAAGGGCTCGGGCAGTGCGCGTGTGGCGCCTTCGACCGATACCTGCTTTTCTTCCATGGCTTCGAGCAGGGCGCTTTGCGTCTTCGGGCTGGCGCGGTTGATCTCGTCGGCCAGCAGCACCTGGGCGAATACCGGCCCGGGGTGGAACATGAAGGCTTCCTTGCCGCGCTCGTAGACGGAGACGCCGATCAGGTCGCTGGGCATCAGGTCGGCCGTGAATTGCACGCGCGCAAACTGCAGGCCAAAGGTGTGGGCCAGGGCGTGTGCCAGTGTGGTCTTGCCCACGCCAGGCACATCCTCGATCAGCAGGTGACCGCCTGCCAACAGGCAGGCCACGCAGTCCTGTACGCGGGCGTTTTTGCCCACGATCACCGTGTTAAGCTGATCCAAAATGGATTTGATTTTGTGCTGGGTTGGCATGGCGTGACGTTATCCGAAATTCTGACGCGTGGAGACAAGGCAATGGGCAAGACAGGTTATTTTTCCCACCGCGACTGCTGGAAACATGAAATGGGCCCAGGCCATCCCGAGTGTCCGGGGCGACTCGATGCGATCGAAGACCGCCTGTTGGTGACCGGTGTTATCGACGCCCTGGAGCGCTACGAGGCGCCTGAGGCGGCGTTGGCCGACATCGAACTGGCCCATGGCCGTCTGCACATCGCGGCCATGCGCGGCCTGACCGACTGGCTGCGCGAAGAAGTGGAGGCTGGCGGCCCGGCTTATACGCAGGTGGATCCCGATACCTCCATGAATGTGCACACCTGGGCCGCAGCGCTGCGCTCGGCCGGGGCTGCGCTGGCTGCCACCGATGCGGTCATGGCCGGTGAGCTGGAAAACGCCTTCTGCGCGGTGCGCCCACCAGGCCACCATGCCATGCGCGACAAGGCCATGGGTTTTTGTTTCTTCAACAACGTGGCAGTGGCTGCCAAGTACGCGCTGCAGCGCTACAACCTGCAGCGTGTGGCGGTGGTGGATTTCGACGTGCACCACGGCAACGGCACGGAGGATATCCTGGCCGGTGACGATCGTGCGCTCATGGTCGGCTTCTTTCAGCATCCGTTTTACCCTTTCAGCGGTGACCAGGCCCCTGCCGCCAACATGCTCAACGTCCCGGTGGCAGCCTACACACGCGGGATGGATATCCGCGAACTGATCGAGATGATGTGGATTCCGCGCCTGGAGGCGTTCAAGCCCGAGATGATCTTCATCAGCGCCGGTTTTGATGCGCACCGCGATGACGACATGGGTCAGCTGGGCTTGACGGAGCAGGACTACACCTGGATCACGCAGCGCATCAAGGACATAGCGCGCCGTTTCTCCAATGGGCGCATCGTCTCCTGCCTGGAAGGCGGCTATGTGATGAATGCTCTGGCGCGCAGCGTGGAAGCCCATGTGCGCGTGCTGGCGGATTTATAGCTCCCCCCTGTGCCGCCTGCGGCGTCTTCCCCCCAGGGGAACGCCACCAGAGGCCTGGCAAAGCCAGTTCTTCGGTGGCCCTGGCGTCAGCAGCGCACGTTTTTCGAATTTGCCCAATGCAACGCTCAGGAGAAATACACATGACGACTTCCAGCGCTGGTGAATTACTGCTCACGTCCTGTGACGCACGGGGCGTGGTCACACTCACCCTGAACGATCCCGCACGTTTCAATGCCCTGGGCTCCGACATGTTGACAGCCCTGCAGCAGGCGCTGGATGCGCTGGTGGGCGATGGGTCCGTGCGCGTGGTGGTTTTGGCGGGCGCGGGCAAGGCCTTTTGCGCTGGCCACAACCTCAAGGACATGGCCGCGCACCCGGAGTTGGGCTGGTACCAGCAGCTTTTTGCTCAGTGCAGCCGCATGATGCTGTCGCTGCAAAAGCTCGACGTTCCGGTGATTGCGCGGGTGCATGGCATGGCTACGGCAGCGGGCTGCCAGTTGGTTGCACAGGCCGACCTGGCGGTGGCGGTCGATAGCGCCAGTTTTGCCACCAGTGGTATCCACTACGGCCTGTTTTGCTCCACGCCCAGCGTGCCCCTGGTGCGCAACGTGCCTGCCAAGCGCGCCATGGAAATGCTCCTGACCGGCGATTTCATCGATGCCGCCACGGCACTGCGCGAAGGGCTGGTCAACCGCGTGGTGCCGGTCGATGCGCTCGACGCCGAGGTGGAGAAACTTGTCCAGTCCATTCTGGAAAAACCCCGCGTTGCCGTGGCCATGGGCAAGGCCCTGGTGTACCGCCAGCGCGAACTGGGCCTGGACGCTGCCTACCAGCTCGCTGGCCAGACCATGGCCGTGAACATGATGGATGAAGCCGCACAAGAGGGCGCCCGCGCTTTTGCGGAGAAACGCAAACCCCACTGGAAGTGCTGATGGCCACCAGGGTGCAGCCCTTGCTGGTGGATGGGGTGGATGCATGGCTGGAGGCGTTCACGCAGCCCAGCGTATTGATCGAACTGGGCGTGCTCGCCCTGTGCGCCGTGCTGGCTTGGGCGCTGGTGTCTGTGCTGCGCCGGGGCGCACGCACGACCGATGCCCGCTCCATACTGTTTGGCCGCAATGTGATCGATGGTGTTTTGTTTCCGCTGGTGCTGCTGGCGTTGGCCTATGTTGCGCGCACCCTGGTGCAGCAATGGATGCCGCTGGCGGCGTTTGCCGTGGCGATCCCTGTGCTGGTGGCCTTGGTGGTCATCCGCATGGGGGTCAAAGTGCTGCAGGCCGCTTTTCCGCAGGCGGGCTGGGTGCGGCCGATCGAGCGCAGCATTTCCTGGCTGGCCTGGCTGGTCATGGTGCTGTGGGTCACAGGCTTGCTGCCCATGGTGCTGCAAGAGCTGGGCGAAATCACCTGGAAGGTGGGCAACAGCACGCTGTCGGTACGCACCCTCATCGAAGGCACGCTGACAGCGGCGGCGGTGTTGCTGCTGTCCTTGTGGTTGTCGGCCGCCATCGAGGCCCGCTTGCTGCGTTCGGCCACGGGCGGCGAACTGTCGCTGCGCAAGGCCGTCAGCAACGCTACCCGTGCGCTGCTGGTTTTTGTGGGTCTGATCGTGGCCTTGTCTGCCGTGGGTATCGACCTGACGGCGCTGTCGGTACTGGGCGGTGCCATTGGCGTTGGAGTGGGTTTGGGCTTGCAGAAGCTGGCGGCGAACTATGTGAGCGGCTTTGTCATCCTTGCCGAACGCAGCATACGCATCGGTGACAACGTGCGCGTGGACGGGTTTGAGGGGCGCGTTACGGATATCAAGTCGCGCTACACGGTCATCCGGTCGCTTGGAGGCCGTGAATCCGTCGTACCCAACGAGATGATCACCACCAGCCGGGTTGAGAACCTCACCCTGGCGGACCCGCGTGTCTGGTCCTCGACCGTGGTCAGCGTGGGTTACGACAGCGACGTGGACTTGGTCTTGCGCCTGCTTGCCGATGCCACGCTGGAGAGCAGCCGCGTCCTGCGCGATCCCGCCCCTAGCGTGGCGCTGTCGGCCTTCGGTGCCGACGGGCTCGAATTCACCGTGGGGTTCTGGATTGCCGACCCCGAGAACGGACAGATGGGTTTGCGCTCCCAGGTTAATCTGGCCATCCTGCGGTCCTTGCGGGCGCACGGTATCGACATTCCCTTTCCCCAGCGGGTGCTGCATTTGACGGGCGCTGCTCCGGGGCAGATGCCCCTGGCGGGCTCAGACCGGGCGCTGGCCGACTAAAGTGCTGGACAAGCAGGGGCCCTGCTGGCCTATAATCACCAAAAAGCACGATCGTTCTTTTTTTGTCGTCGGGTTCTGGCAAAGAGTCTCGTGCTTTCGCTGCACTGCGGCATAAAATGTTCTGGTTTACGTAAACGTCAATTCAATCAACTTTAGGAGCCGCAGCAATGAAGGTTTTGGTCCCTGTCAAGCGCGTGGTGGATTACAACGTGAAGGTCCGCGTCAAGTCGGACGGTACGGGTGTAGACATCGCCAACGTGAAGATGAGCATGAATCCCTTTGACGAAATCGCCGTCGAAGAGGCCGTGCGCCTGAAGGAAAAAGGCGTGGTCACCGAAGTCATTGCTGTCTCGTGCGGCGTGGCCCAATGCCAGGAAACCCTGCGCACGGCCATGGCCATCGGCGCAGACCGTGCCATCCTGGTCGAAACCACCGAGGAACTGCAACCCCTGGCTGTGGCCAAGCTGCTCAAGGCCCTGGTGGACAAAGAGCAACCCGGGCTCATCATTCTGGGCAAACAGGCCATCGACGACGATGCCAACCAGACGGGTCAAATGTTGGCAGCCTTGGCCGATCTGCCCCAGGCGACTTTTGCCTCCAAGGTCGAGATCAATGGCGACAAGGTCAGCGTCACCCGTGAGGTGGATGGCGGCCTGGAGACCTTGTCACTGTCTCTGCCTGCCGTGGTCACGACCGACCTGCGCCTGAACGAGCCGCGCTACGTCACCTTGCCCAACATCATGAAGGCGAAGAAGAAGCCGCTCGACATCGTCAAGCCTGAAGACCTGGGCGTCGATGTTGCACCGCGCCTCAAGACCCTCAAGGTATCCGAGCCTGCCAAGCGCGGCGCCGGCATCAAGGTGGCAGACGTGGCCGCCCTGGTGGAAAAGCTCAAGAACGAAGCCAAAGTCATCTAAGGAGAACAAAAAATGACCGCACTCGTTATCGCAGAACACGACAACGCCAGCATCAAGGGCGCCACGCTCAACACCATCACTGCCGCTGTGCAGTGCGGTGGTGACGTGCATGTGCTTGTGGCCGGACACAACGCCGCCGCCGCCGCCGCCGCCGCCGCCCAGGTGGCCGGCGTCGCCAAGGTGCTGCACGCCGACAGCGCAGCCCTCGAACAGGGCCTGGCCGAGAACGTTGCTGCCCAGGTGCTGGCCGTTGCCAGCAGCTACAGCCACATCCTGTTCCCCGCCACCGCGGCTGGCAAGAACGTCGCCCCGCGCGTGGCCGCCAAGCTCGACATGGGCCAGATCAGCGAAATCAGCAAGGTGGTCAGCGCCGACACGTTCGAGCGCCCCATCTACGCCGGTAACGCCATTGCCACCGTGCAGAGCCTTGACGCCACCAAGGTCATCACCGTGCGCACGACCGGTTTCGACGCCGCTGCTGCCACCGGTGGCAGCGCCTCCGTGGAGAGCCTGGCCGCTGTCGCCGACTCCGGCAAGAGCAGCTTCGTGGGCCGCGAAATAGCCAAGAACGATCGCCCAGAACTGACCGCAGCCAAGATCATCGTCTCGGGTGGCCGGGCACTGGGCAGCAAGGAAAAGTTCGACGAAGTCATGACTCCGCTGGCCGACAAGCTGGGCGCTGCCATTGGTGCCAGCCGTGCTGCAGTGGATGCAGGCTACGCCCCCAACGACCTGCAAGTGGGGCAAACCGGCAAGATCGTGGCGCCGCAGCTCTACATTGCCGCAGGCATCTCGGGCGCCATCCAGCATCTGGCGGGTATGAAAGACTCCAAGGTGATCGTGGCGATCAACAAGGACCCCGAAGCGCCGATCTTCAGCGTGGCCGACTACGGCCTGGAAGCCGACCTGTTCACGGCCGTGCCGGAACTGGTCAAGGCCCTGTAAAGCACTGTCGTGCGCGAAAAGGCATCGCTTGCGATGCCTTTTTTTTGACTTTTGCATCTCCCGGAGAACCCCATGAGCTACACCGCCCCCGTCAAGGACATGCTGTTCAACATGCAGCACCTGGCCCACATCGAACAGGTCGCACAGATTCCAGGCTTTGAGGACGCAGGCCTGGACACGGCCACCGCCGTGCTCGAGGAGTGCGCCAAGTTCACCGAGGGTGTGCTGGCACCGCTGAATTTCGAGGGGGACAAGAATCCCTCGTCCTGGAAGGACGGCGTTGTGACAGCCACGCCTGGCTTCAAGGATGCCTTCCGTCAGCTCACCGAAGGTGGCTGGCAGGGTCTGCAGCATCCACAGGACTTTGGTGGCCAGGGCCTGCCCAAGACCATTGGCGCAGCCTGCATGGAGATGCTCAACAGCGCCAACATGAGCTTTGCGTTGTGTCCGCTGCTGACCGACGGCGCCATCGAAGCGTTGTTGACAGCTGGCAGCGACGAGCTCAAGGCCATCTATCTGGAAAAACTCATTTCCGGCCAATGGACCGGCACCATGAATCTGACCGAGCCGCAGGCCGGCTCTGACCTGGCGCTGGTACGCACCAAGGCCGATCCGCAGCCTGATGGCACGTACAAGGTGTTTGGCACCAAGATATTCATCACCTGGGGTGAACACGACATGGCCGAGAACATCGTCCACCTCGTGCTGGCCCGTGTGCAGGGCGCGCCCGAGGGCGTCAAGGGCATCAGCCTGTTTGTTGTGCCCAAGTTCCTGGTGAACAAGGACGGCAGCCTGGGCGCGCGCAACGACGCGCACTGCGTCAGCATCGAGCACAAGCTGGGCATCAAGGCCAGTCCCACGGCCGTGCTGCAGTTTGGCGACCACGGCGGCGCCGTGGGCTACCTCGTGGGCCAGGAAAACCGTGGCCTCGAGTACATGTTCATCATGATGAACGCCGCCCGCTATGGCGTCGGTATCCAGGGCATCGCCATCGCCGAGCGCGCCTACCAGAAGGCCGTGCAGTACGCTAAGGACCGCGTGCAGAGCCGCCCCGTGGACGGCAGCATCAACGCCAGCGCGGCCATCATCCACCACCCCGACGTCAAGCGCATGCTCATGACCATGCGCGCCACCACCGAAGGCTGCCGCGCCATGGCCAGCACGGCCGCTGCCGCCTACGACGCGGCGCACCACCACCCGGACGCCGAGGTGCGCAAGGAAAACGCCACGTTCTATGAATTCATGGTACCGCTGGTCAAGGGCTATAGCACCGAGATGAGCATCGAGGTTGCAAGCCTGGGCGTGCAGGTGCACGGCGGTATGGGTTTCATTGAGGAAACCGGTGCGGCCCAGTACTACCGTGACGCAAAAATTTTGACCATCTACGAGGGTACGACTGCCATCCAGGCCAACGACCTTGTGGGCCGCAAGACGGCGCGCGATGGTGGCCAGACTGCCCGTGGCGTGGCCGCTCAGATCGCCCAGACTGAAAGCGAATTGCAGGCCAGTGGAACCCCTGCGGCCCTGGCCATGGCCAGTCGCCTGGGCGCTGCGCGCAAGGCTTTTCTGGACGTGGTGGACTTTGTTTGCGGCGGCGCCAAGGCATCGCCCAATGCGGTGTTTGCCGGTAGCGTGCCCTACCTTATGTTGGCGGGTAATTTGGTGGCGGGCTGGCAAATGGCCCGCGCGCTGCTGGTGGCGCAGGAACTGTTGCACAAGGGACAGGACGAGGCCTTTATGCGTGCCAAGATTGCCACAGCGCAGTTCTATGCAGAACACATCCTGGTCAAGGCGGCCGGTTTGCGCGACAGCATCGTTGAAGGCGCTGACAGCGTAACGGCCCTTGCGCTGGATTCATTCTAAATTTTGCTATGAAAACAATAGCTTTTGGCGCTCTTGAATAGGGCGTTACAGGCTCATTTCACTCATATTTTTATTCTGCGAAAGTTGCCATGTCCAAACTGCCACCGGTTCTGCAAAAGCTCTCGCTGCCCGTCATTGGGTCGCCCTTGTTCATCATCAGCAACCCCCAGTTGGTGATCGAGCAATGCAAGGCCGGCATTGTGGGCGCCATGCCCTCGCTCAATGCCCGTCCTGCCGAACAGTTGGACGAATGGCTGGCCGAGATCACCGAAACCCTGGCCGCCTGGGACAAGGCGCACCCGGAGCAACCCGCAGCGCCGTTTGCCATCAACCAGATCGTGCACAAGAGCAACGACCGGCTGGAGCACGACATGCAGGTCTGCGCCAAGTACAAGGTGCCGATCGTCATCACCAGCCTGGGTGCGCGTGAAGACGTGAACCAGGCGGTGCACGCCTGGGGTGGCATCGTGCTGCACGACATCATCAACAACAAGTTTGCGCACAAGGCCATCGAGAAGGGGGCCGATGGCCTGATCGCAGTGGCAGCAGGCGCAGGTGGCCATGCCGGGGTGAAGAGCCCCTTTGCCCTGGTGCAGGAAATCCGCCAGTGGTTCGACGGCCCGCTGGCGCTCAGCGGCGCCATCGCCACGGGCGATGCTGTGCTGGCGGCACAAGCCATGGGCGCTGATTTTGGCTACATCGGCTCGGCCTTCATCGCGACGGAAGAAGCGCGCGCCAGCGATGCTTACAAGCAGGCCATCGTCGATGGAAATTCAGACGACATCGTCTACAGCAACCTGTTCACAGGCGTGCACGGCAACTACCTGGCACCGTCGATCCGAGCGGCGGGCATGGACCCTGACAATCTGCCCGAGTCCGATCCGAGCAAGATGAATTTTGGTGGCAACTCCACCAAGGCCTGGAAGGACATCTGGGGCTGCGGCCAGGGCATTGGCGCAGTGCAGGCGGTGACGACCACAGCGGCGCTGGTGGCTCGTTTGCGCGACGAATACAAGGCTGCGCGAGCGCGTTTACTGGCCGCCTGATCGGGCTGCGGCTGTCCCGCCGACTCGGCGGGTGGCAAAACGGGGCTGTGAGGGCCCAGTCAGTAGCATGTAAGTGCGTGCATGGACAGTCTCGGGTGAACCTTCACCGATTTTCAGGAGACACACCCATGAGCGCGCCATCGAATGCCATTGAATCCACTCTGGTGGAAAACCGCGTTTTCCCGCCTGCGGACGCCACCGTGCAGGCCGCCCGCGTTTCCGGTATGCCTGCCTACGAGGCCCTGTGCGCCGAAGCCGCAGCGGACTACGAGGGCTTCTGGGCGCGCCTGGGCCGCGAGCACCTGCAGTGGACCAAGCCGTTCACGCAGACCCTGGACGAATCCAACGCGCCGTTTTACCAGTGGTATGCAGACGGCGAGCTCAATGCCTCGGCCAACTGTCTCGATCGCCATATGGGCACGCCCGCCGAGAACAAGACCGCCATCATCTTCGAGGCCGATGACGGCTCGGTGACCCGTGTCACCTACAAGGAGCTGCTGGTGCGGGTCAGCCGCTTCGCCAATGCACTCGCTGCGCTGGGCGTGGGCAAGGGCGATCGCGTGCTGATCTACATGCCCATGACCATCGAAGGCGTGGTGGCCATGCAGGCCTGTGCGCGCCTTGGCGCCATCCACAGCGTGGTATTTGGCGGTTTCTCGGCCAAGGCTGTGCATGAGCGCGTCATTGACGTGGGCGCCAGTGTTGTCATTACCGCCAACGCCCAACTGCGCGGCGGCAAGGAGCTGCCCCTCAAGGCCATCATCGACGAAGCCCTGGCCATGGGCAATTGCGAGAACGTGCGCAACGTGCTGGTGTTCGAGCGCACCAAGACGGCCTGCAACATGGTGGCCGGGCGCGACCTCACTTTCAGCCAGGCGATGGAAGGCCAGTCCGACATTTGCGAGCCGGTCGCCGTGGGCGCCGAGCATCCGCTGTTTATCCTCTACACCTCGGGCTCGACCGGCAAGCCCAAGGGTGTGCAGCACAGCACCGCGGGCTACCTGATGTGGGCCAAGGCCACCATGGAGTGGACCTTCGATATCCAGCCCAGCGACGTGTTCTGGTGCACGGCCGACATCGGCTGGATCACTGGCCATACCTATGTCACCTACGGCCCCTTGGCTGCAGGGGCTACGCAGATCATTTTTGAGGGCATCCCCACCTACCCGAACGCTGGTCGCTTCTGGCAGATGATTGAGCGCCACAAGTGCACGGTGTTCTACACAGCCCCCACAGCGATCCGCTCGCTCATCAAGTCGGCCGATGCTGATCCCGCTGTGCATCCTGCGCGGTCGGATCTGTCGAGCCTGCGCATCCTGGGTAGCGTGGGCGAGCCTATCAATCCCGAAGCCTGGATGTGGTACTACAAAAACGTCGGTGGCGAGCGTTGCCCCGTGGTGGACACGTTCTGGCAGACCGAAAACGGTGGCCATGTCATCACTCCGCTGCCTGGCGCGACGCCGCTGGTGCCCGGCAGCTGCACGCTACCCTTGCCCGGCATCATGGCCGCCATCGTGGACGAAACGGGCAATGACATTCCTAATGGCTCGGGTGGCATGCTGGTCATCAAGCGTCCCTGGCCCAGCATGATCCGCACGATCTGGGGTGACCCGGAGCGCTTCAAGAAGAGCTATTTCCCCGATGAGATGGGTGGCACGACGTACCTCGCTGGCGATGGCGCAGTGCGCAGCGCTGATCGTGGCTACTTCCGCATCACGGGCCGCATCGACGACGTGCTCAACGTCTCGGGCCACCGTATGGGCACCATGGAAATCGAATCGGCCCTGGTAGCAAAGACGGATCTGGTGGCAGAAGCCGCTGTGGTGGGGCGCCCCGACGATGTGACGGGCGAAGCCATCTGCGCCTTCGTGGTGCTCAAGCGCAGCCGCCCCACGGGCGAGGAAGCCAAGCAGATCGCCAAGGAGTTGCGCGACTGGGTGGCCAAGGAAATCGGCCCCATCGCCAAGCCCAAGGACATCCGCTTCGGCGACAACCTGCCCAAGACCCGCAGCGGCAAGATCATGCGCCGCTTGCTGCGCTCCATCGCCAAGGGCGAAGCCATCACCCAAGACACAAGTACGTTGGAGAATCCGGCGATTCTTGATCAATTGGCTGAAACCAATTGATCAAGCAGCCGCCGCAAGGCGGCAGGCGCATGGCGCCTTCGCCGGATTCGGAGAGCACTCATGTCGCGCAGCGACGTGATGTGTTCGCCAAAATCCCGTTAGTTTCAATCAATTGGCTGAAACCAATTGATCAAGCAGCCGCCGCAAGGCGGCAGCGCGCAGCGCGTTTTGGCTGAATAAAAAAGGGGGCGTCGCGAGGCGCCCTTTTCTTATGTGGCGACAACCACAAACAAAAACCGCCGCGTCCTTGGCAGGATTGCGGCGGTTTCGGGGGGGGCTGCCAACGGGTTGGCAAACCGTGTGACCAAAGACCGAATTACTTGAGCGACAGAACCCAGTCGACCAGCTTCTTGGCTTCGGCTTCGTTGACCTGGGCGTTAGCGGGCATGGGCACTGGGCCCCACACGCCTTTGCTGCCCTTCATGACGTGGGTGATCAGGGTCGCTTCAGCGTCTTTCTGGCCAGCATACTTTTTCGCCACTTCCTTGTAGGCAGGGCCCACGAGCTTCTTGTCCACTGCGTGGCAGGCCATGCAGTTCTTGGACTTGGCCAGCGCCTCATCGGCCAAGGCAGGAGCGGCAACAGCCAGCGTCATAGCGAGGGTAATCAGGGTGCGCTTCATCGTGGTCTTTCCTCTGGGTTGGGTTACATTGATGCAACGCGATTGTAATGACTCAGGTTGACTGCAGCCATACCATTACGGCATCTTTTGAGGATTATCATGTACATGCTTGGCTTGGGAATCATTCTGGCACTTCTCAAATACCTTGAAATCGGCCCTGTTGCCGCATGGTCTTGGTGGTGGGTGCTGACACCGTTTGGCCTGACATTTTTGTGGTGGGCCTGGGCCGACAGCACCGGCTATACCAAGCGCAAAGCGATGGAAAAAATGGACCAGCGCAAGCAGGACCGTATCGACAAGCACAAGGAAGCGCTGGGCATGCGCCCGCGCAAGCCGCGCTAAGAGCGACTCACAAAACGTTTCTGGCGTCGTTGCCGCGTCTTGTCGTAATACCCGTACTGCCTGCGACACAGCGCCTCGCCAGAACCGCTTCGCTGGGTTTTGTGATCCGCTCTAAAAGCCGGTGCCTGTAGTGCTGGCGTAGTCTTTTGATACCGCGAGCGAACCCGGTTCGCGTTGTGCATGACCCTGTTGCGGTTGTGCTGGTCTTTGTCGCACGGCTTGGTCGGAAAATCCCTGCGACATAATCAAAAAATCTCTTTTATTTAACCGCCCCACGGACGATTCGACACCATGCCAGCCTACCGTTCCAAAACCTCCACCGCCGGACGCAACATGGCCGGTGCGCGTGCCCTGTGGCGCGCCACCGGCATGAAAGATGATGACTTCCAGAAGCCCATCATCGCGGTCGTCAATTCCTTCACACAGTTCGTGCCTGGACATGTGCACCTCAAGGACATGGGGCAACTGGTGGCGCGCGAGATCGAGGCCGCAGGCGGCGTGGCCAAGGAGTTCAACACCATTGCCGTGGACGACGGCATTGCCATGGGCCACGACGGCATGCTGTACTCGCTACCCAGCCGCGACATCATTGCCGACTCGGTCGAGTACATGGTCAATGCCCACTGCGCCGACGCCATGGTGTGCATCTCCAATTGCGACAAGATCACCCCCGGCATGCTCATGGCCGCCATGCGCGTCAATATTCCCGTGGTGTTCGTGTCGGGCGGCCCCATGGAGGCGGGCAAGGTCCAGCTGGCCACGCCAGGCACGCACTCCCTGACGTTCAAAAAACTCGACCTGATCGACGCCATGGTGATGGCGGCTGATGACACAGCGTCCGACGCCGACGTGGCCGAGGTGGAGCGCAGCGCCTGCCCCACCTGCGGCTCCTGCTCGGGCATGTTCACCGCCAACTCCATGAACTGCCTGACCGAGGCCCTGGGCCTCTCGCTGCCCGGCAACGGCACCACGCTGGCGACGCACTCCGACCGTGAACAGCTGTTCAAGCGCGCCGGGCGCTTGGTGGTGGACCTGTGCAAACGTTACTACGAGCAAGAGGACAGCAGCATCCTGCCGCGCTCCATGGGCTTCAAGGCATTTGAGAACGCCATGACGCTGGACATTGCCATGGGCGGCTCGACCAACACCATCCTGCACATTTTGGCGATTGCGCAAGAGGCCGAGATCGACTTCACCATGGCCGACATTGACCGCCTCTCGCGCGTTGTGCCGCAGCTGTGCAAAGTGGCGCCCAATACCGACAAGTACCACATTGAAGACGTGCACCGCGCTGGAGGCATCATGGCCATCCTGGGTGAGCTCGACCGCGCAGGCAAGCTGCACACCGATACACCCACGGTGTACGCAAAGACCCTGAAGGATGCGCTGGACGAGTGGGATATTGCCCGCAACCCGTCGGATGCCGTCAAAACCTTCTATATGGCTGGCCCGGGTGGCATCCCTACCCAGACGGCCTTCAGCCAGAGCACCCGCTGGCCCAGCCTGGACCTGGACCGCGCCCAGGGGTGCATTCGCTCCGGCGAGCATGCTTTTTCGCAAGAGGGTGGCCTGGCCGTGCTGGTGGGCAACATTGCGCTCAAGGGGTGCGTGGTTAAAACGGCAGGTGTGGATGACGCACTGATGGTGTTTGAAGGCCCGGCCCACGTGACCGAATCGCAAGACGAAGCGGTGGCCAATATTCTGGACGACAAGGTCAAGGCGGGCGACATCGTGATCGTGCGCTACGAAGGCCCCAAAGGCGGCCCCGGCATGCAAGAGATGCTCTACCCCACCAGCTACATCAAGTCCAAAGGCCTGGGCAAAGCCTGTGCACTGCTGACCGACGGGCGCTTCTCCGGCGGAACCTCGGGTCTGTCCATTGGCCATGCCTCACCCGAGGCCGCAGCCGGTGGTGCGATTGGCCTGGTGCGCAATGGTGACCGCATCCGCATCGATATCCCGAACCGCAGCATCAACGTGCTGGTGTCCGATGAAGAACTGGCCAAACGCCGCGCCGAACAGGATGCCAAGGGCTGGAAGCCTGCCCAGCCGCGCCCGCGCAAGGTGTCGGCTGCACTCAAGGCCTATGCCAAGTTGGTGATGTCGGCAGACAAAGGCGCAGTGCGCGACTTGTCGCTGCTGGACGACTGATTCGGCTCATCCAGGTCCATCTAAAAAATGCCGTTCCAGCGAATGCTGAGACGGCATTTTGCTATCTTATAAATAGCTTTTTGCGCTTATGGGGTAAGCGTTAGAGGCTAATTTGACTGATATTTTTTAGCCGTTGTGAGATCAGTCAGGACGATGCTCCGGTCTGGCTCTGAAGGTAGTTCTCCAGACCGATCTTCTCGATCAGGCCCAGTTGCTTTTCCAGCCAGTAGGCATGGTCTTCCTCGGTGTCGCGCAATTGGGCCAGCAGCAAGTCGCGGCCCACGTAGTCGGCCACGCTCTCGCACAGCGCCATGCCTTTTTGCAGGGCTGCGCGCACCTCGTACTCCAGTGCCAGGTCTTTTTGCAGCATTTCGGGCACGGTACGGCCAAAAGCAAACTCTCTGGGCCGCATGTCGGGCGTACCGCCCAGGAACAGGATGCGGCGCAGCAGGGCATCGGCGTGCTGCGTTTCTTCCTGCATCTCGTGGTCCATGCGGGCAAACAGGCGGGTAAGGCCCAGGTCTTCATAGATGCGTGAGTGGATGAAGTACTGGTCGCGCGCTGCCAACTCACCGCGCAGCAGTTCCTTGAAATAAGCGATGACTTCGGGGTGGCCTTGCATAGTGTTTCCTCCATTGCTGGTGCCAGTATCGCGCAGGCGCGGGCACAATACCGCCCAACATGCTGACATACCCCCACATTGATCCCGTCGCCTTGCAACTGGGCCCGGTTGCCATCCACTGGTATGGCCTGACCTATCTCGCCGCCTTCGGATTGTTTATGTTCCTCGGCCTGCAGCGCCTGCGCCATGAACCCTTTGTATCCATCACCGGCCCTGGCGCCTGGACGCGCAAAGACGTGGAGGACATTCTTTTCCTGGGCGTGATGGGCGTCGTGCTAGGCGGGCGCCTGGGCTACTGCCTGTTCTACAAGCCGGGCTATTACGCCAGCCATCCGCTGGAAATTTTCGCCATCTGGCAAGGTGGCATGAGCTTTCATGGCGGCCTGCTGGGCGTGATTGCCTCCATGCTGTGGTTTGCCCATTCACGCAAACGCCCCTGGATGCAGGTGGCGGATTTTGTGGCGCCTTGTGTACCCACGGGCCTGGCGGCGGGGCGGGTGGGCAACTTCATTAATGGGGAGCTGTGGGGGCGCTTTTCCAGCCCCGATCTGCCCTGGGGCATGGTGTTTGCGCAGAGCGGGTCCTTGCAGCCCCGGCATCCCTCGCAGATTTACCAGTTTCTGCTGGAAGGATTGCTGCTGTTCGTTCTCTTGTGGCTCTACGCCCGCCGCGAACGCCCGCAGGGCCAGGTGGCCGCCGCGTTCCTGGTGGGGTATGGCGTGCTGCGTTTCATTGCCGAGTATTTCCGTGAACCCGACAGCTTTTTAGGGCTGTTGTCCCTGGGTATGAGCATGGGCCAGTGGCTGTGCCTGCCCATGGTCTTGGCTGGAACCGGGATGTGGCTGTATTGCGGCCGGCGTGCTGCGCGCAACTAGACCGGGTTCGCGGTATCGCGGTAAAGCGCTTCGATCTCGGCCGCGTACTGCCGCTGCACCACGTTGCGGCGGATTTTTTGCGTGGGCGTGAGGCAGCCGTTGTCGATGGAGAAGTCGTCCTGGATGACGCTGAACTTGCGGATGTGGGCTACGCGCGCCTGCCGCGCGTTGACGGCATCGATTCCGCGCTGTAGTTCTTCGTGCACCTGGGGGCTTGTGCGCCATTGCGCCAGCGTGCCTGGCAGGTCGTGCTGCTGCGCAAAGCTCTGCAGCACATCGGTTTTGAGCGTCAGCAGCGTGGCCAGGTAGTTGCGCGAGTCGCCCACGACCACCGCATGCTCCACCAGGGGCAGGTTCATCAGATCGGCCTCGATGTTGCCGGGTGAGATGTTTTTGCCGCCCGAGGTGATGAGCAGGTCTTTCTTGCGGCCGGTCACGTAGATGAAACCGTCTTCGTCGATACGGCCCAGATCGCCGCTGTGCAGCCAGCCGTCCTGCAGCGTCTCGGCCGTGGCTTCCGGGCGGCCTTTGTAGCCCCTGAACACATTGGGCCCTTTGACGAGGATTTCGCCGTCTTCGGCAATGCGCACCTGTACGCCGGGCAGGGGCTTGCCTGCGGCTCCGATGCGGATGAAGCCCGGCAGGCTGATGGCGGTGGGGCCACTGTCTTCCGACTGGCCATAGACCTCGCCAATGACCAAATCGAGGCTGGTGAAGAACTGCAGGTTCTCCACGGAGATCGGTGCAGCGCCCGAGAGCAGGATGCGCGCCTGGTCAAAACCCAGCGCCTTTTGCACCTTTTTGTGCACCAGCTTGCCCGCCAAGCGCTTTTTCATATCCCGCCAGGCACTGGGCTCCTGTCCTTGCAAAGCCTTGGCATGCCAGTCGCGCCCGGCACGCAGCGCCCAGCGTGCCAGAGCCGCCTTGGTGCCGGTGGCGGCGTCCAGCTTGCTGGTAATGGCCGCCTGCATCTTCTCCCAGACACGGGGTACGCCAAAGAAGATGGTGGGATGCACCTCCTGTAAATGCTCGCCCAGGGTCTCCAGCGAATTGGCGAAGTACACCTGATAGCCCGCCAATACATGGTTGCAGATGGCCCCCATTTGTTCGGCCACATGGGCCAGCGGCAGGTAGGAAATCAAACGGTCTTGTGGCGTTACCGCGAACGCGGCCGAGAGCCCGGCCGAGGTCCAGCTCAGGTTGGCATGGCTCAGCTCTACGGCTTTGGGGTGGCCCGTGGTGCCAGAGGTGTAGATCAGCGTGGCAATGTCGCTTTCTTCAATGGCGTCCAGGCGCCGCTGCACCTCGCCATCGTGCTCCATGCCGGCGCCAAGCGCCATGAAAGCCTCCCAGTCCATGGGAGGGTTGATGCCATTGGAGGCCTGTGCGGGCAGTTCAGTGCTGGCGCGCCGCATCATCACCGTGGCGCGCAGGCGGGACAGGGATTGGGGCTCCGCTGCCGCCTTCTGCCACTGCTGCGGGTTTTCCACCAACAGAACCGCACAGCCACTGTGCTCCACGATGTAGGCGATTTCGTTGGCCGCGCTGCTCCAGTAAATGCCGGCCGCCACGCCGCCCACCATCATCGCCGCGAGATCCATCGTGGTCCATTCAGGCCGGTTGAAGCCCAGGATGCACACGGCGTCGCCCGGCTGCACACCCAGCGCCACCAGGGCGCGCGCGGCCTGGCGCACCTGGGCGGCATAGTCGCCCCAATTCGTGGCCTGCCAGCCAGTGGCATCGCGCACGTAGTAGGCGGGATGCGTGGGCTGGCGCGCAGCGGTGCGCAAAAGGCGTGCAGGAATGCTGGCGAACTGGCTGTCGCGGGCCGCCAGGGGCACCTTGCGCGCGTCGGTGATGGGCATGTTTTTTGTCTCCTTGGCTTTTGTTTATTCAGCGCGGCGTCGCCGCGCTTGGCCTGGCCCTTCTATGGGGCCTTGGCTTGACCACCGTTGTCAGGCTTTCAGCCCAAGCATCTGCCGCGCCTCAGCGGGCGATGCGATGCCGCGCCCGGCGTTCTGCGCGCATTGCGCCAGGGCCTCGATGAGCGGGCCGTTGCCGCCAGCGCGGCTGCCGTCCGGCAGGTAGAAGGTGTCTTCCAGCCCGGTGCGCAGCATGCCGCCCAGCTCAGCGGTTTTTTGGTGCACAGGCCAGATCTCCTGGCGGCCGATCAGCGTGGCCTGCCAAACGGCGCCCGGTGCCATCCACTGGGGCAGCAGCTCCAGCAATTGCGCATCGCAGGGCATGCCCGAGGCCACGCCCATCACCAGGTTGTATTCGGGGCGGCCCATCTCGGGCCTCAGCATGCCGTTCTTGATGTACATGGTGGTCGAGCGCACGATGCCCACGTCGAAGCACTCGAACTCGGGGTGCGTCCCGCACTCGGCCATGACGTCAAGAAACTGCTGCACCTTGGCCACCGGGTTGTCGAACACCATGGGCGGCCAGGCCCAGGTGCTGTCTTCCTTGAGCTTGAGGTAGTTCAGGCTGCCCGCGTTGCAGGCAGCGATTTCGGGGCGCACGCGGCGGATGCAGGCGAGTGGCCCGCTGATGTCCTTGCCGACGACGCCGGTGGTCAGGTTGATGATGACGCCCGGGCAGGCCTGGCGGATGGCGTCCACAATTTCTTGTGCCACATCGGGGTCCCAGCTGGGCATGTGGCCCATGCCTTCTTGCTGGGAGCGGATGTGCACATGCATGATGGAAGCACCCGCATCAAATGCCTGGCGGGCCTGTGCGGCCATCTGCTCGGGCGTGACGGGTACGGGATGCTGCAGGGGGTTGGTCAGCACGCCGGTGAGGGCGCAGGTCAGGATGGCTTTGTTGTTGCTCATGGTGTGGTCTCTTCGGTGGTGAGTTCAAGTTCTGCGAGCACGCTGCCTGCAGCCACGCTGCCTTTGAGTGCTGCATGCAGGGCGGTAACGGTGCCATCAGCGCGGGCGCTGAGCCACATTTCCATCTTCATGGCCTCTACGCAGAGCAGGGGCTGGCCTGCCTTGACCTGGTCGCCCACGGCCACGGAGATGGCGCAGACGGTGCCTGCCACGGGCGAGCGCAGTTTGCGCGGGTCAAGGGCCTGGTCGGTTTGCGGGAAGGGTGATTTCTCTTCGAACACAAACACCGCAGCGCCCAAGGAGAGCGTTACCCGGCCACCGTGCAGCAAGCACAGGGCCTGCCGCTGCACACCGCCCTGGCGGTAGTGCAGGCGGTGGTCTTGCAAGGCAATGTGCTCAAAGTCGAAGGCCTCGCCGCTGGCCAGCTCCACCGTCACCTGCGCACCGTGGGGGCGGATGCGCACGGCCTGGCTTTCGGCCGTGCCTTGCAAAGCCAGCGTGGTGCTCCAGGCGGCCACGCTGTCGGGCCGCAAGGCGTCCGAGGTTTGCGCCACCAGTGCAGCAGCAGCCAGGGCCCAGGTATTGGCGTCCGCTTGCGGCGCTTGCAGCAGAGCAACGCCTTCCTGCATCCATTGGTCGATGGTCGCGGTGTGCATGCGCGCTGCGCGAAAGTCGGGGTGGTCCAGCAGGTCGCGCAGGAAGCGTGCGTTGTTGCGCACCCCCAGCAGCGGGCTGTCTTCCAGTGCGGCCATCAGGCGGCGGATAGCGTCGTTGCGGTCGCGGCCGTGCGCGATCAGCTTGGCCACCATGGGGTCGTACCAGGGGGTGATGGAGCCACCTTCCCGAATGCCAGCGTCAATGCGCACCTCGCCAAAGGCGCATTGCCCCCGTGCACGGCCTGCCAGGGCGAGCTCGGGGCGCCAGAACTGCACCGGGCCGGTCTGCGGGGCAAAGCCGTTGTAGGGGTCTTCGGCGTAGAGCCGCACTTCGATGGCGTGGCCGTCGAGGCGGATGTCCTGCTGCTGCAGCGGCAGGGGTTCGCCCGCTGCCACGCGCAGCTGCCACTCGACCAGATCCAGGCCGGTGATGCATTCGGTCACCGGGTGCTCCACCTGCAGACGGGTGTTCATTTCCAGGAAGTAGTGGCGGTTTTCGCTGTCCACGATGAACTCCACCGTGCCCGCGCCGCGGTAGCCCACCGCCAGGGCGGCGGCCACGGCGTCTGCGCCCATCTGCGCGCGCATCTGCGGCGAGACGATGGGGGAGGGCGCTTCTTCAATGACCTTCTGGCGGCGGCGCTGCGCGGTGCAGTCGCGCTCGCCCAGGTGCACGGCGTTGCCATGCGCGTCGGCAAACACCTGGATCTCGATATGGCGCCCGCCTTCAATCAGGCGCTCCAGCATCAGTGAGCCGTCGCCAAACGCGCTGGTGGCTTCGCGCCGGGCTCCCGCCAAGGCTTCGGGCACCTCGGCCAGGTCACGCACCAGGCGCATGCCGCGACCGCCGCCGCCGTTCACGGCCTTGACGAGCAAAGGGGCTTGCAAGCGGGCGGCTTCGCGCAGCAGGCATTCGTCGCTCTGGTCTTCGCCCAGGTAGCCAGGCGCGCAGGGCACACCGGCGTCGACCATGCGCCGCTTGGCGACGGCCTTGTCGCCCATGGCCGTAATGGCCGATGCAGGGGGGCCGATGAAGACGAGACCGGCGCCCGCGCACGCCTGCGCAAAATCGGCGCGCTCGGACAGGAAGCCGTAGCCTGGGTGCACCGCATCGGCGCCGGTGAAGCGCGCGGCTTGCAACAAGGCATCGATCGACAGATAACTTTCGGTCGCTGGTGCCGGGCCGATGTGCACCGATTCATCGGCCAGGGCGACATGGGGGGCTTGGGCATCGGCGTCGGAATACACGGCGACGGTGCGGTAGCCGAGTGCGCGAGCGGTCTTAATAACCCTGCAAGCGATCTCCCCTCGGTTTGCAATCAGTATTTTCGAAAAAGTCATGCCGGAACCCAAGTCGGTTTGCGTTTCTGCAGAAATGCGCTGGTGCCTTCCTGGCCTTCGGGGCCTTGCACAGCGCGTGAGAAGAGCGCTGCAGCCTCGTCCACCAAATCGGCGGGAGGGTTCCAGCGCGCCTTGGCCATCAGCGCCTTGGTGGCGGCCAGGGCCCCGGGTGCGCAGGCCAGAATGTCGGTCAGCACGGCCTGTACGGCACTGTCCACTTCGGTGGTTTGCACCTGCTGGTGCACGAGGCCAATGGCCAGGGCTTGTGCCGCATCCAATCGCCCGCCGGTGACGGCCAGGCGCTTGGCCTGGGAGTAGCCCAGCCGCTCGACGAGGAAAGGTGCAATCTGCGCGGGTACCACGCCGAGCGCGGTTTCCGGCAGTCGGAAGTGGGCCGTTTCGGTGGCAATGGCCACATCGGCCACGCAGGCCAGACCAAAGCCGCCGCCCATCACCGTGCCCTCCAGCACCGCCACCACGGCCAGCGGCGTGTCGGCAAAAGCCGCGCACATGCGGCCGAAAGCGGCGTTGACTTCGGCCACAGGATCGTGGACAAGGTCGGTGCCCGTTGGCGATTCCAGGGCGCGCATGCGGGCCATGGCCATGTCCTTGAGGTCGCCCCCCGCGCAGAAATGCCCGCCCGCGCCGCGCAGCACCACCACGCGGGTCGGCTGGGCGCTGCCCACGCTGACTTCGGCCTGCGCCAGGGCCTGACGCAGCTCCTCCACCATGGCCAGCGACATGGCGTTGCGCACGTCGGGGCGGTTCAAGGTGATTTCGAGCACGGGGCCCGTATTCACAGCGTTAATAGCTATAAAACTCATAGCATTCATCCGCTTTAGCGCTTCTTGCCGGGGAGGGTGCCTTCGAGCTTGCAGATGATGCCGAGCATGATTTCGTCGGCCCCACCACCGATGGAGATCAGGCGGCTGTCGCGGTAGGCCTGCGAGATCGGGTTGTCAAACGTAAAGCCCATGCCGCCCCAGTACTGCAGGCAGCTGTCGGTGACTTCTCGCGAGAGGCGCCCGGCCTTGAGCTTGGCCATGGAGGCGAGTTTGGTCACGTCCTTGCCCGCAACGTAGGATTCGACGGCGCGGTAGGTCAGCGCGCGCAGGCATTCCACCTCGGTGCGCAACTCGGCCAGGCGAAAGTGCACCACCTGGTTGTTCAGGATGGGCTGGCCAAACGTGTGGCGCTGGCGGGTGTATTCGATGGTCTGGTCGATCAGGTTGTCCAGGGACCGCAGGCTGCTGGCCGCACCGTACAGACGCTCTTCCTGGAACTGCAGCATCTGGAACATGAAGCCCGCACCTTCCTGGCCAATCAGGTTGCGCTGGGGCACGCGCACGTTGTCGAAAAAGAGCTGCGCGGTGTCGCTCGAATGCATGCCGATCTTCTCGATCTTCTGGCGTGTGATGCCGGGTGCATCCATGGGCACCATGATGAGCGACTTGTTCGAGTGCACCTGCCCCTCGCTGGTGTTGGCCAGCAGGCAGCACCAGTCGGCCTGCATGCCGTTGGTGATCCACATCTTGGAGCCGTTGATGACGTAATCGCCGCCGTCCTTTTTGGCCGTGGTCTTGAGCGCGGCCACGTCCGAGCCGCCGGTGACCTCGCTCACGCCGATGCAGCCCACCATGTCGCCGGCAATCGCCGGGGCCAGGAATTCCTTGCGCAGTTCGTCGCTGCCAAAGCGCGCCAGCGCCGGGGTGCACATGTCGGTCTGCACGCCAATGGCCATGGGCACGCCGCCCACGTTGCAGTCGCCCAGCGCTTCGGCCATCACCATGGAGTAGCTGAAGTCCAGCCCCATGCCGCCGAACTCGGTGGGGTACTTGATGCCCAGCAGGCCCAGGTCGCCCATCTTTTTGAAGAGCTCGCGCGCGGGGAAGATGCCTGCCTTTTCCCATTCGGCCGTGAAGGGGTTGATCTCGTTGGCGACAAACTTGCGCACGGTGTCGGAAATCTGCTCGTGCTCGGGGGTGAATTGCATGGTGTTTTCTCCAGAAAAAGGGGGGATCGGCGCAGGGTGCTTAGAAGCGCGCCACGCCAAAGGTGTTGGGGTGCAGCACGCGCGCTCTGGCGTCGCGTGCCATCGCCAGGCACAGCGCCAGCACGTTGCGGGTGTCGCGCGGGTCGATGATTCCGTCGTCCCACAGGCGGGCGGTGCCAAACAGCACGTCGGATTCAAGGTCCAGGCGCCGCTTGAGCTGATCGCTCATGGCCTGGATACCGGCTTCGGCCTGCTCGTTCATCGGCACACCGGCGCGCTCGAGCTTGCCGCGGCTGATCATCTCCATGACCATGGCGGCCTGCGCGCCGCCCATCACGGCGGTGCGTGCGCTGGGCCAGGTGAAGATGAAGTCGGGATCGAACCCGCGCCCGCACATGCCGTAGTTGCCCGCGCCAAACGAGCCGCCGACTACGATGGTGAACTTGGGCACCCGCGCATTGGCCACGGCCTGGATCATCTTGCTGCCGTGCTTGATGGCACCGGCGCGCTCGGCCGCCGTGCCCACCATGTAGCCTGTGGTGTTCTGTAAAAACACCAGCGGCGTGCCGCTCTGGTCGCACAGCTGGATGAACTGCGCCGCCTTGACCGAGCCCGTGGGCTGGATGGGGCCGTTGTTGGCGATGATGCCGACATGGTGGCCATCAATGCGTGCATGGCCGCACACCGTGTCGCTGTCGAAGGCCCCCTTGAATTCGAGGAAGTGCGAGCCGTCCACGATGCGGGCGATGATCTCGCGGGCGTCGTAGGGCTCGCGCTCGTCTGCCGGGACGATGCCCAGCAGCTCCTCGGCGGGAAACAAAGGCGCACGCACGCTGGCGCCCTGCGCACTGGCCTCGTCCCAGGGCAGGTGGTCCATCAGGTCGCGGGTCAGTGCAATGGCGTGCGCATCGTTCTCGGCCAGGTATTCACCCAAGCCTGTCACGCTGGCGTGCATCTCGCTGCCACCCAGTTCCTCGTCGGTCGCATCTTCGCCAATGGCTGCTTTGACGAGTGGTGGGCCCGCCAGGTAGATGCTTGAGCGCCCTTTCACCAGCACCACATAGTCGGACAGACCCGGCAGGTAGGCGCCGCCCGCCGTGGACGAACCATGCACCACCGCGATCTGCGGAATGCCCGCAGCCGACAGGCGCGCCTGGTTGGCAAAACTGCGCCCGCCATCGACAAAAATATCGGCCTGGTACATCAGATTGGCGCCGCCCGATTCGACCAGCGCAATCAGCGGCAGCTTGTTCTGCAGCGCGATGGCCTGCGCGCGCAGGCCTTTCTTGAGGCCCATGGGCGCCACGGTGCCGCCCTTGACAGCGCTGTCGCTGGCGGAAATGAGCACGCGCTTGCCCGCCACCTGGCCGATGCCGACGATGGAGCCGCCGCCCAGCACGGCCTTCTTGCCGTCGTCGTCGTGCATCCCCAAGCCGGCCAGGGCGCTGAGTTCCAGAAAGCTGCTGCCCCGGTCGAGCAGGCGTGCGACCCGTTCGCGCGGAAGCAACTGGCCTTTTTTCTCGAACTTGCCTTGCTTGGAGGCCGACTCGGCCACCACCTTGCCTTGCAGGCCTTGCACCTGCGCGAGGCGTTCGGCCATGCGCTCGGCATTGCGGCGAAAGCTGTCGCTGTGTGCGTCGATCAGTGTGCGCAGAGCAGTCATGGGTTCAGCACCTCCGGTGTCTGCGCGCGGTGAAAGCCCTCAAACGGCGGGCAGCGGTCGTGGTCCATGGTCGGGAAGACCGGGCTGCCCAGCGATGCCGCGCCGTCAATCTGCAGCGTGACGCCGCTGATAAAGGCCGCACCGGGGCTGAGCAGAAAGACGATGGCCGCGCTGATTTCTGCCTCGGTGGCCAGGCGCCGCATGGGCACATGCTGTCGCAGCTTTTTAATCATCGCCCGGACAGGGCCTTCGTAGCTGTCCATGCCCGAGGAGGCCACCCAGCCGGGCGATACGGCATTGACGCGCACACCCGCTTGTGCCCACTCAAACGCAGCGCTCATGGTCAGGTTGCTCATGCCGGCGCGGGCCGCGCCCGAGTGGCCCATGCCCGGCATGCCGTTGCGAAAGTCGGCCGTCATGTTGACGATTGCGCCGCCATGCTCCTGCATGCTTTGCAGAAACACCTCGCGCATCATCAAAAAACCGCCGGTGAGGTTGTTGCTGACGACCGCTTCAAAGCCGCGCTTGCTGATGGCCTGCAGCGGCGCCGGGAACTGCCCGCCCGCGTTGTTGACCAGTCCGTCGATACGGCCCACGCGCGCCACCACGGCGGCTACCGCAGTTTTTACCGCGTCTTCGTCGCGGATGTCGAAGGCCTGGGTTTCGCACTGGCCGCCGTCGTCGCGGATCTCTTGCGCCACGCGGTCGAGCTTCTCCTGCGTACGCCCGCTGATGACAACGCGCGCACCGAGCGAGGCGAGCTCATGCGCCACGCAGCGGCCAATACCGCTGCCGCCGCCGGTCACCCACAAGGTGCGGCCCTGGAAAAGTCCGCCGCGAAAGATGCTGTGGTACTGCGCCGGGGCGGGAGTCTGAAGGGGAAGGGTAGGCTGGTTCATGTCGATTGCAGATCAAGGATGACGTATTAGACTAATGCATGACGTTTACGTCAACCTAATTTCTTATAGGTATTTTCCCTTTGGTTATGGGAACTCATTGCACTTATGATGCTGACCTTGTTTACCCCATCTTCACAAGGAACACCATGAACATCCAGGAATGCACCGACGCCATCCGCGCCAAAGTGGGCGACGACAGCGGTTTGAACGCCGTGCTCAAGTTCGATTGCGGCGCTGACGGCCAGATCGTCATCGACGGTGCGGCGGCGCCCAATACCGTGGACAACAATGACCGTGATGCCGACTGCACCGTGGCCATCACGCTGGAAAACCTGAACAACCTGCTCACCGGCAAGCTCGATCCGGTGACCGGCTTCATGGGTGGCAAGTTCAAGGTCAGCGGCGACATGAGCCTCGCCATGAAGCTGCAGCGGGTGGTCTGACCATGGTGGCTGGCCGCACCCCCGGCTCTGCCGACCGGCAGGCCGCCGCCACGGAGGCGGCGCGCCAGGTGCTGGCCGATCATTTTTCGGACGACAAGGACTCCGAGCTGTTCGGCGTCACCGAGTTGTGCAATGCCTTTGATGTGACGCCGCGCACCCTGCGCTTTTACGAAGACAAGGGCTTGCTCAGCCCGCGCCGCATCAATGGCACCCGTGTTTACAGTCGGCGCGACCGCGCGCGGCTGGCGCTGATCCTGCGCGCCAAGGTCATTGGCTCGTCGCTCGCCGAGATCAAGCAGTACCTGGACATGTATGGCCAGGCGGGCGAAGGTCGCGAGCAGCAGCTGCGCTATGTGCTTGCCCGCACCGATGGCGCCATTGCCGAGCTGGAGCAAAAGCTCACCCACATTGAAAGCAGCCTGGCCGAGTTGCGCATCATCAACAGCAACGTGCGCCAGAACCTGGGGCTGCCTCCACTGGAATAACTTGGACTGTTGCTGAAAGCGCCGACGGATCTGCGGATCAGGTCGGCGCTTTTGCTTTGGTGTTGTCGCAATGGCGGTGATACACAATCGGGGGAGTCGCAGTCTTTTTCGATGGAGCCCATGACCACCGCACCCGAATGGATCACCCGCAATGTTTCGCGCCTGCGCGGTGCCCGACCCGCAGCCGATGCAGCCCCGGCCTCCGTAGCCGCAAAACCCGCGGCCGAGCGCAGTACCCATGAGCGCCTGCAGGCCACGCTGCGCCGTGGCACCGAGGCACTCGCGCCGCGTGCCCTGCGCCGCCTGCTGGCCGACCTGCAGGAGGTGGTGGCGCCCCGGGTCAGCGAGATGGAAGGGGGGACCCGCGCCCAGGCGGTGGCCGCCTGGTACGCGCAGGCCGAACCGGGCGAGCGGCGCGACATGTGGCTGCTGATGAGCGAGCAGTTTGCGCCCGACGCCACGCGCTTCAAATCCGCCCGTGTACGTTACGAGGCGGCAGCGGGCACGGAAGAGCAGGGCCAGGCCGAAATCGGCCTGCGCCGCGCGATGGTTTCGCCCCGCACGCGCCTGCTGCAGCGTTTTGCGGTGTTTCCGCAAGGCATGCGGTTTTTGGTGGACTTGCGTGCCGAACTGCTGCGCGCCTTGAAAGGCGACAAGCGCCTGCTGGCGCTCGATGCCGAGCTGGAGCACCTGTTCTCTACCTGGTTTGACGTGGCCTTCCTGGAGTTGCGGCGCCTATCCTGGGATTCGCCAGCCTCGCTGCTCGAAAAACTCATCCAGTACGAGGCCGTGCACGACATCCGCAGCTGGGCCGATTTGAAGAACCGCCTCGACAGCGACCGCCGCTGCTATGGATTTTTCCACCCGCGCCTGCCTAACGAGCCTTTGATTTTTGTCGAAGTGGCCCTGGTGGACCATATCTCCGGCAGCATCACGCCGCTGCTCGACGAGACAGCCGCGCACATGGATATCGGCAAATCCACCACGGCGATTTTTTATTCCATCAGCAACACGCAAACCGGCTTGCGCGGCGTGAGCTTTGGTGACTCGCTCATCAAGCATGTCGTGGAGACGCTGCAGCAGGAGTTTCCGCGCTTGCGCACCTTTGCCACGCTGTCGCCGATTCCGGGTTTCCGTGCGTGGTTGGGCAAAAATGCAGGCGCCATGCTCGAGCGCCTGGACGAGCGGCGTCGCGCTGAGCTGGGCCGCGCAGTGGGCTTCGAGTCCGCACAGGCTGCACACCTGCTGGACGCTGTGGACAAGGCGCAGGCGCTGGATGAACGCTCGCCCGTGCGCCAGTTGCTGCTGCAGTGTGCTGCGCACTACCTGGCCCGCGAGTTGGTGGATGGCAAGCCCGTAGACCCTGTGGCGCGCTTCCACCTGGGCAATGGTGCACGGGTGGAGCGCCTCAATTGGGCGGGAGACCCGTCAGCCAAGGGCCACAAGCAGTCGTACGGACTGATGGTGAACTATTTGTACGACCTCAAGCGCATCGACAAGCACCGCAGCCTGCTGGCCGAGGGCAAGGTGGCCGCATCGCGCGAGATCGAAAGTCTGAGCGCCTTGCGCTGAACGGGCGCAGGGGGGTGGGGGAGTGAAGGAATCCATGGAAACAACCGCAGAAGTGGCGGCGGCGCGGGCCGCTGGAGAGGCCGGCGATGCCGGTGTAGTGCTGGTCACCGTGCGCAACAGCGGGCGGCTCAACGCCATGTCGCGGGCCATGTGGCGCCAGTTGCGCAGTGTTTTTCTGGGCATCCAGCAGGATGCCAGGGCGCGCTGCGTGCTCATCGAAGGGGCGGGCGGCGCTTTCTGCGCAGGCGGAGACATTTCGGAATACCCAGCCTTTCGCTTCGACCCAGCGGCGTTGCGAGACTTTCATGAGAACGATGTCTGGGGCGCTCTGCAGGCCATGCTCGACTGCGACGTGCCCATCGTGGCGCGCATCGATGGCGCCTGCATGGGCGCAGGCGTGGAGATCGCCAGTTGCTGCGATATCCGCATTGCCGGAGCAGGTTCGCGCTTTGGCGCACCCATTGCGCGCCTGGGTTTTCCGATGGCCCCGCGCGAGGCACAGCTCGTGGCGGGCGCCGTGGGGGAGCTGACTGCGCGCCAGATGCTGCTGGAAGCCGCCACCTTTACGGCGCCCGAGATGCTGGCGCGTGGATTCCTGAGCCGCGTGGTGCCCGACGAGCGGCTCGGCGCCGAGGCCCTGGGCACCGCCCTGCGCGTGGCCGCGCTGGCACCGCAGGCCGCCCGCCTGAACAAGCAGACGCTTCGGGCATTAAGAATGCCTCCAGCGCTTGATGGTCAAGCGCCAACAGCTATCGAAAATGAAGCACATGGCGCTGCGGACCCATACGCCTACGCGCCCAGTGCCGAACACCGTGAGGGCATCACCGCCTTCCTTGCCAAACGCCCGCCTGTGTTTTGACCCCGCCATGACCACAATGCCCCCCAACGAAAGCCTCTTCGCCGCCCTGCGCGCGGCCTTTCCCGCCGACCTGGACGCCACGGCCATCGAAACCACCGCGCCCGATGGCACGCCGCTGTACTACACCTGGGGCGACATCGACCGCGCCAGTGCGCGCATGGCCAATTTGCTGGGCTCGCTGGGTCTGCCCGATGGCAGCCGCGTCGCCGTGCAGGTGGAAAAATCGGTCGAGGCCTTGCTGCTGTACCTGGCCACGCTGCGTGCGGGCTATGTCTTTTTGCCGCTCAACACGGCGTACCAGAGCGCGGAGATCGAATACTTCATCGGCAACGCCGAGCCTGCGGTGGTGGTGTGCACGCCGGGCAACTTTGGCTGGGTGTCGAAGATCGCCTTCACGGCCGGCACGCGCCATGTGTTCACGCTGGGCGAGAACCGCGACGGCAGCCTGCTGGAGCGCGCCGTGCACCATGCCGACACGCACGAGGTGGCGCGCCAGGGCGCGGACGATGTGGCCGCCATCCTCTACACCAGCGGCACCACGGGCCGGAGCAAGGGGGCGATGCTGACGCACGGCAACCTGCTGTCCAACGCGGCGATGCTGAATGACTACTGGGGCTGGCGCCGCGACGACGTGCTGATCCACGCGCTGCCCATCTTCCATGTGCACGGGCTGTTCGTGGCCATCCACGCGGCGCTGCTGGGCGGCAGCAAGATGATCTGGCTGGCGAAGTTCGACCCCCAGGCCGTGATCGCCGCGCTGCCGCGCGCCACCGTGTTCATGGGCGTGCCCACGCTGTACGTGCGCATGCTGGGCGAGGGCGCGCTCACGCGCGAAGCGGCCAGCCACATGCGCCTGTTCATCTCGGGCTCGGCGCCGCTGCTCATCGAGACCTTCCGCGACTGGCAGGAGCGCACCGGCCACACCATCCTGGAGCGCTATGGCATGAGCGAGACCATCATGCTCACCTCCAATCCTTACCAAGCCGATGCGCGCCATGGCGGCCAGGACGAGCGGCGCGGCGGCACCGTGGGCTTCCCGCTGCCCGGCGTGGGCCTGCGCGTGGTGGGCGACGACGGCCAGGCATTGCCCGGGGGCGAGACCGGAAACATCCAGGTGCGCGGCGCCAACGTGTTCAAGGGCTACTGGCGCATGCCCGAGAAAACGGCCGAGGAATTCACCCCTGACGGCTGGTTCAAGACCGGTGACGTGGGCGTGGTGGACGGGCGCGGCTACGTGCGCATCGTCGGCCGCAGCAAGGACCTCATCATCAGCGGCGGCTACAACGTCTACCCGGCCGAGGTAGAGGCCACCATCAACGAGCTGCCCGGCGTGATGGAAAGCGCCCTGGTCGGTGTGCCGCACCCTGATTTCGGTGAGGTGGGCGTGGCGGTGGTCATTGCCAGGCCGAGTGCCGCGCTGGACGGCGAGGTGATCCTTGCGCAGCTCAAGTCCCAGCTGGCCAACTTCAAGGTTCCCAAGCGCTGCTTTGTCGCTGCGGAACTGCCCCGCAACACCATGGGCAAGGTGCAAAAGAACCTGCTGCGCGCGCAGTACCAGGGGCTGTTTGCCTGAAAAAATGCACACGCCCTGTATACATAAAGGGCATGAATGCTATTAAAGTGGTAGCTATTATCGTTTGATGAATAAGCGATAGAGGTCAAAAATTCCCGAAATCAACGTAGCGCTAGCACCCGAATGTGCGAATGCATCAGCGGACGAAATGCCCCGTCGCTGGCGGCTCTGGAGCGCAATGGAGGCCGCTGCCGACAGCACCAGGCGGTACCCTACACCACTGGGGCCGTTACGGCCAACTGCACGGTTAACGCGAGCTTTGGTGTCGTGCCCCCGACCAGTTACCCCATCAACATTTCTGCCAGCGCCGGTGGCAGCGTGGTGTGCAGCCCCAACCCCGTGCCGCATGGCGCCAGCGCCACCTGCACCGCCACGCCCAACACAGGTTACCGCTTGACGGCTTGGGGCGGCCAATGCAGCGGCAATACCCCGTCGTGCACCCTGGCTGCGGTGACTTCGGCCACCAGTGTCACAGCGCAGTTTGCGTCGGCGCAGGCCATTCCGACCCTGGGTGAATGGGCTATGCTGCTGCTCTCGGGCCTGATGGGTATTGCCGCGCTGGGGGTGCTGCGCAGGTGGTGATGGCCGTTCGATTCGTTTCACTGTCTTTGAGAGCGACTCATAAAACTCTTCTGGCGTTGTTGCCGCGTCTGGTTGTACTGCCTGCGGCGCAGCGCCTCGCCAGAACAGAACCGCTTTGCTGGGTTTTGTGATCCACTCTTGATCCTGCCGGCCAGTGCGGGCACGGGTGATGCTGCGCTTAAACTTGTGGACTCATGTTGCGTTTTTTTAGTATTTTTGGTGTCTCCCTGCTGGTCCTGTTTCGCATCGACATGCTCGAGAGCGTGCAGCGCACGGTGATTGCCCCCTGGTCGGACTGGCTTGCCGTCCTCAGCTTCTTGTGCATGACCCCTTTCGACCCGGATGTGATGCATTCCGGGCGGCTGCTTTACAGCCCATCGACGGGTTTTGCTGTGTCCATCGAAGCGGGGTGCAATGGCATCGAGGCGGCGATCGTGCTGATTGCGGGCGTTTTGGCCTTCCCCGCCACCTGGACTCAAAAGGCCTGGGGCTTTGCCATAGGCTTTGGTGCCATACAGGTGGCCAACCTGCTGCGCATCATCAGCCTGTATTACCTGGGGCGCTGGAATATGCAGTGGTTCGAGTTTGCCCACCTCTATTTGTGGCAGGCTTTGATCATGCTCGATGTGCTGGTGGTCTGGTTGCTATGGATGCGCTGGGTGGGCCGGCAAGCGGCCCGGGCTGAGATCTCCCGCACTGCCCATGCGATCTAATTCTTTGCCGCTGTTCCTGTTGCTGTCGCTGGCCGGGCTGCTGTGCCTGATGCCGGTGTGGTATTTTTTTCTTGCGCCTTGGCTGGCCGTGCCAGTGTTTTACATGGCGGGCGAGGCTTTATCCAACTTGTTCCATTGGGTGGTGATTTACCAGCCCACAGGAACCCAGGCGACGCTGTTGACCAGCCTGCAGTTCATTGCCGAACAAGGGCAGGGCCGATCGGGCAAGCTGGCGCCGGTGGTGGAGTATCGAATCCACGGTTATGGCCTGGTGATGCTGTGGGCCATGTTGCTTGCTTCACGCCCTGCGGCACTGGTGCAAAAACTGTTGCTGGGGACCGGGGCTATGTTGGTTGTTTCGGCTGTGAGCGTGGCGCTGCAATGGCTCAATGAAGTTTTCAATCGCTCCGGCGCCCTTGTGCTTGCGCAAACCCGGGCGCCCACTTGGCTGGTGGAGGCGGTGGAATTTGGTTTCCACTTCAACCTTTTTATTTTTACCGCTCTCGCACCCGTTCTTTTGTGGGTGCTGATGAACCGCCCGTTTGTGCAGGCTTTGTGGAGTGATGCAATGGTTGTGCCGCCACAGGCAGCACGTTCAGATCAACCTGAGTAGTACGACAAGACGCGGCAACAACGCCCAGAAGAGTTTTGTGAGTCGCTCTAACGCAGCACCAGCACCGGGATGTGCGAATGCGTCAGCACATGCTGCGTTTCGCTGCCCAGCAGCAAGCGCTTGATACCTTTGCGGCCATGTGAGGCCATCACGATCAGGTCGCACTTGTGTTTCTTGGCAGCGGCAATCACGGCCTCGGCTACCAGGTCGGACTTGGCCACTATGGCCTTCACCGTCAGGCCCTGGGTTTCGCCTTTGTCTTTGATAGCGTCGACCATGGCTTGCGCAGCATCGCTCCATTGCTTCTCGATGCGGCGAATATCGCTGGCGTCTACGGGCAGGCCCCCTTCAAAGTAGCTGCGTGGGTAGCGGGGAACCACTTTCAGCGCGATCACGGTCGCTCCCGTGAGCGCGGCGAGCGAGAGGCCGCTTTCCACGGCTTTGTCAGACAGCTCCGAGCCGTCGGTGGCAATCAGGATGCGTTTGTACATAAGGGCTCCTTGGGTGGCAATGCTTTGATTAAAGTAAAAAGTTCGGTTTTTGAGTTGATTCAAGTCAATCAATTCCAGGTGCAAAGACGGTAAGCTTGCGCCATGTCAATGATTTCCATAACGGCTCCGGATACGCGAGAGGCGTCGGCTGTCTCGTTCGTGCCGTTTTTGCCTGTCGGACCGGGCGCGGAAACGCTGCTCGACGACCCGCAGGAGTGGGCGTCGTTTGGCCGCCAGTGCGCCGATACGGCGCAGCAGGGCGGGGCATGGGAGTCGCATGTCGTCGTCAAGGGCATGCATTGCGCTACCTGTGCGCTGACCATTGAAGAAGCCTTGCGTGCCGTCCCCGGTGTGGCGCAGGCTGAAGTCAGCGCCGCAACGCAGCGCGCTCGCGTGGTGTGGCAGCCCGGTCAGGTGCTGCCTTCGCAGTGGCTTGCCGCGGTGCGCAAGGCCGGTTACCAGGCCTTGCCGGCCATGGACGCCATGGCGCGTGAGCAGCGCGTGCGCGAGCACCGCCAGGCCCTGTGGCGCTGGCTGGTGGCCGGGTTCTGCATGATGCAGGTCATGATGTACGCATGGCCTGCCTACATCGCCGATCCCGGGGATTTGACGGCCGAAATGGAGCACTTGCTGCGCTGGGCATCCTGGGTCATTACGCTGCCCGTGGTGATTTTTTCCTGTGGCCCGTTTTTTGGAAATGCGCTGCGTGACATCCGCCAGCGCCGCGTGAGCATGGATCTGCCAGTAGCGTTGGGCATGGCCATCACTTTTGTGGTCAGCACAGCGGGCACGTTTGAGCCCGATGGCGTTTTTGGTCGCGAGGTGTATTTCGATTCGCTCACCATGTTTGTTTTCTTTCTGCTCACCGGGCGCTGGCTGGAGCTGCGCCTGCGCGACCGCACAGTGGGCGCGCTCGAAGCGGTGATGAACCGCCTGCCCGACAGCGTGGAGCGGCATGGTGCTGACGGCAGCTTTGAGCGCGTGGCGGTGCGTAGGCTGGTGCCTGGCGATGTAGTGCGGGTGCTGCCGGGCGAGGCCTTTCCGGGCGACGGCAGCATTACCGAAGGCACCACACGGGTAGACGAGGCGCTGCTCACGGGTGAGTCCGTGCCCCTGGCGCGTGGCGTGGGTGGCACAGTGGCAGCGGGCAGTTACAACCTGCAGTCGGCAGTGCTGGTGCAGGTGAAACAGGTCGGGGCTGAGACGCGGTTTGGTCAGATCGTGTCCCTGATGGAAAGCGCCTCGCTGCAAAAACCCCGCCTGGCGCGCATTGCGGACCAGGTTGCGCGCCCATTCTTGGTGCTGGTGCTGCTGGCAGCAGGGGCCGCCGCATTGTGGTGGTGGCCTACCGATCCCAGCCATGCTTTGATGGTGGCGGTTTCAGTGCTGATTGTGACCTGCCCCTGCGCCTTGTCGTTGGCGACACCCGTGGCCATGCTGTCGGCTGCTGGGGCCTTGGCGCGCCAGGGCGTGCTGGTGCGCAACCTGCAGGGGCTGGAAGCCCTTGCGTCCATTGATACCGTGGTGTTTGACAAGACGGGTACGCTCACCCGCGACGGCATGGCCGTGCGCGGCGTGCATGGCAAGGCGGAACTGGCCGCCGACGAAGCACTGGTGCTGGCGGCTGCGTTGGCGCGCCATTCGCTGCACCCTGTTTCGCGCGCCCTGGTGGCTGAAGCCACGCGCCGCAAGCTTGAGAACTCTGCGCGTTGGTCATTCGATGAAGTGCAGGAAGAGGCAGGCGCCGGGCTGAGCGCCCTGGTGCACAGCGCCGACGGGGCGGGTACCGCACGGCGCCTGCTGTTGGGTTCGGCGCGCCACGTGGGGAGTGCTGCTGCGCAGGAGCCTGGAGCTCTCCAGCAAGTGTTTTTGGCCTGGCAGCAGGAGGGTCAGGTGCCGCAGCAACTGGCTGTTTTTGACCTGAGTGAAGACTTGCGCCCCGAAGCCGCAGCTGTCATGAATGCTCTGCGCGAGGCGGGCATTGGCGTGCAATTGCTCTCGGGCGACCGTGCGCCTGCCGTGGCGCGGCTGGCGGCGCAGGCGGGCATTGCACGATGGCAGGGCGATTGCTCACCCCAAGACAAACTCGATGCGCTGCTGCGCCTGCAAGAGCAAGGCCACCGCAGCGCCATGGTGGGCGATGGGTTGAATGACGGGCCGGTGCTTGCCGGAGCGCATGTATCGTTCGCCTTTGGCCGCGCGGTGCCTCTGGCGCAATCGCGCTCTGATTTTGTGGTGTTGGGCGATGATCTTTCGCTCGTGCCCCAGGCCATTGACCTGGCCCGGCGTACTTTGCGTGTGGTACGCCAGAACCTGTGGTGGGCCGCAGGGTACAACGCATTGTGCGTGCCGCTGGCGATTGCGGGCTATATGCCTGCCTGGCTGGCGGGGCTGGGCATGGCGCTCAGTTCGCTGCTCGTCGTTCTCAATGCAGCGCGCCTGACATCGCCCCTGGCGGCTCTTCCGGGCGTTGCCGGTTCGAGCCCAACTGCCCTGTCGGCCGCCTCTGTAGCGGCCCAACCTGCCTGATACGTGGAGATTGACGCTATGGACATTCTTTATCTCCTGATTCCTTTGTCAGTAGCGCTGGTTTTACTGATTTTGCTGGGGCTGTGGTGGGCTGTTTATCGCGGGCAGTTCGAAAACGTCGAGCAAGAGGGCGAGCGGATTCTTCGGGACGGTTGACGCGCGTCAATATGTCAACAGTGTAAGTAAGGTTATTATTTCTACAGAACTAAGAGGTACCCGATGGATTCACCAAAAAGCACTCAAATGGCGCACTACAACGACACGGTAGTGCGCCAGTTTTCGATCATGGCCGTGGTCTGGGGGGTGGTGGGCATGCTGGTTGGCGTGTTCATCGCCGCGCAGCTGGCTTGGCCTGAACTCAACTTCGGCATCCCATGGCTGAGCTATGGGCGGTTGCGCCCCTTGCACACCAATGCGGTTATTTTTGCCTTTGGCGGCAGTGCACTCATTGGCACCAGCTATTACGTGGTGCAGCGCACCTGCCAGACGCGGCTGTTCGCCGGGCCTCTGGCATCGTTCACGTTCTGGGGCTGGCAACTGGTCATTCTGGCTGCCGCCATCAGCCTGCCGCTGGGTTACACCCAGGGCAAGGAATACGCTGAACTCGAATGGCCCATCGACATCCTGATCACGTTGGTCTGGGTTTCTTATGCCATCGTGTTCTTCGGCACCATTGGCATGCGCAAGGTCAAGCACATTTATGTGGCCAACTGGTTCTACGGTGGCTTCATTCTGGCGGTGGCACTTTTGCACCTGGTCAATAGCGCGGCCATTCCGGCGGGCTTCATGAAGAGCTACTCGGCCTATGCCGGTGTGCAGGATGCCATGGTGCAGTGGTGGTATGGCCACAATGCCGTGGGTTTCTTCCTGACCGCAGGCTTCCTGGGCATGATGTATTACTTCATCCCCAAGCAGGCAGGCCGCCCGGTATACAGCTATCGCCTGTCCATCGTGCACTTCTGGGCGCTGATCTTCACCTACATGTGGGCAGGTCCGCACCACCTGCACTACACCGCATTGCCCGACTGGACGCAGTCCGTGGGCATGGCTTTCTCGCTGATTCTTCTGGCGCCCAGCTGGGGCGGCATGATCAACGGCATCATGACCCTGTCGGGAGCCTGGCACAAACTGCGTGATGACCCCATCCTGCGCTTCCTGATCGTGTCGCTGTCGTTCTACGGCATGTCCACGTTCGAAGGCCCGATGATGTCCATCAAGACTGTCAACGCACTTTCGCACTACACCGACTGGACCGTGGGCCACGTGCACTCGGGTGCCTTGGGCTGGGTGGGTCTGATCACCATGGGTTCGCTGTACTACCTGATTCCGCGTCTGTTTGGCCGAGAAAAAATGCACTCCATCAAGGCGATTGAGTTGCACTTCTGGCTGGCCACCATTGGCATCGTGTTGTATATCGCAGCGATGTGGATCGCCGGTGTGATGCAGGGCCTGATGTGGCGCGCTGTCAATACCGACGGCACCTTGACCTATACCTTTGTTGAAAGTGTGAAGGCGACCTATCCCTTCTATGTGATCCGTGTCATGGGTGGCGTGCTGTACCTGACGGGCATGCTGATCATGGCCTGGAATGTGTGGGTGACCGCCATTTCCGGTCGCTCGGTGGCCGTGACCATCCCCGCAGTCAAGCCTGCCCACGCCTGAGATTCGAGGTAAATCGACATGTCACAAAACAACAATGCTTCCAAAGGTTTCACGCATGAGACGGTGGAAACCAACAACTTCCTGATGATCGTCCTGATCGTCTTGGTGGTTGCTGTCGGTGGATTGGTGGAAATCGTTCCACTGTTCTTCCAGAAGTCCACCACCGAGGCCGTCAAGGGCGTGGAGCCTTATGCAGCGCTGCCTCTGATGGGGCGCGACATTTATCTGCGCGAAGGTTGCTACAACTGCCACTCGCAAATGATTCGCCCCTTCCGTGCAGAAACCCTGCGCTATGGCCATTACTCTACGGCGGGTGAGTTCGTGTACGACCATCCGTTCCAGTGGGGCAGCAAGCGCACCGGCCCCGATCTGCACCGTGTGGGTGGAAAGTACAGCGATGAATGGCATCGCATCCACCTGAACAATCCCCGCGATGTGGTGCCCGAGTCCAATATGCCCGCCTATTCCTGGCTGGAGAAGACCACTCTGGATCCTTCGGATGTGACTCCGCGCATGAAGGCTTTGCGCACGGTGGGTGTGCCGTACACCGACGCGCAGATTGCTGCTGCGCCGGATGAAATCAAGGGGAAGACGGAAATGGATGCCCTGGTCGCTTATCTGCAGGGCATGGGCCGCGCGCTGAAATAGGAGCGGGTTATGGACATCACTACGTTGCGCATCGTTTTTACGTTGCTGTCGTTTGCCTGCTTCATCGGGATCGGAATCTGGGCCTATTCGCGCAGCAACCGTGCCCGGTTTGACGAAGCAGCACGGCTTCCTTTTGAACAAGATTGATTTCCACCAGAACGAGAACACACCATGAGTGACTTCACCAGTAATTTCTGGTCGGTTTATGTGGCCGGGCTGACCCTCATTGGCATCATTGCCTGCATGCTGCTGCTGTGGATCACGGCGCGCAAGAAGGTCGTATCCACCAGTGACAACACCACGGGCCATGTCTGGGACGAAGACCTGACCGAGATGAACAACCCCATGCCCCGCTGGTGGATGTGGATGTTCGTGTTGACCACTGTTTTTGCGCTGGGCTACCTGGTCTTGTACCCGGGGCTGGGTAGTTTTGCTGGCAAGCTGGGCTGGACTCAGCTGGGTGAGTACCAACAGGAAATGGACAAGGGACGTGCCGAGATCGAACCTCTCTATGCCCGTTTTGCTGCCATGACACCCGAGCAAATCGCGGCCGATGGTTCGGCCATGGCGATTGGCGAGCGTCTGTTCATGAACAACTGCGCCCAGTGCCACGGCTCTGATGCCCGTGGCAGCAAGAGCTTCCCTAACCTCACCGATGGGGACTGGCTGCACGGCGGTACACCCGAGAAGATCAGCGAGACCCTGCACCAGGGGCGGGTCGGTAACATGCCCCCCATGGCCGAGGCCGTGGGTAATGCAGACGACGTGCGCAACCTGTCGCACTATGTGCTGAGTCTGTCGGGTAGCCCGCACGATTCGCTCCGCGCTTCCTTGGGCAAACCCAAGTTTGCTGCGTGCGCCGCGTGCCACGGCATGGACGGCAAGGGTAACCAGGCCTTGGGAGCCCCCAATCTGACCGATGACATCTGGTTGCACGGCTGGGGCGAAGAGGCCATTACTGCGATGATCAACAAGGGCAAGGTCAACGAAATGCCCGCCCAGGCGGGTAAGCTGACGGACGCACAGCTGAGCGTTCTGACCGCCTATGTGTGGGGGCTCTCTCATAAGGCGGGTGCGGCGGCACAATAAGGCTTAATGCCTGGTTTGACAGCGGTGGCGCCGGTGGGCGCCATCGCGCTGTGATTGCCTCCCTGTTCTGAGAAGTCTGCACCATGAATACACCCAGCGGAAAACCCCGCAAGGTCATCCCCATCGCCACGGACAGTGACGTGGGAAGCTTGTTCGAAGCGCAGAGAAAAATCTATCCACGCTCCATCAGCGGGTTTTTTGCCCGGTGGCGTTGGTTCATGGTGGTTTTGACGCAGTTGGTTTTCTATGGGCTGCCGTGGCTTGAATGGGGGCAGCGTCAGATGGTGCTGTTCGATCTGGGGGCACGGCGCTTTTACATTTTCGGGTTGGTGTTGTACCCACAGGACTTCATCTACCTCACGGGTTTGTTGATCATCTCGGCGCTGTCGCTGTTTTTGTTTACAGCGGTGGCGGGGCGTCTGTGGTGCGGTTTTGCCTGTCCGCAAACGGTTTACACAGAAATTTTCATGTGGATCGAGCACAAGATCGAGGGTGATCGCAGTGCACGCCTGCGCCTCGATGGCAGCCCCTGGACCTTTGAGAAGGTCTGGAAAAAGTCCCTGAAGCAATTCACTTGGATCGTGATTTCAGTCTGGACTGGTTTCACCTTTGTAGGTTATTTCGTCCCCATCCGTGAGCTGGGTGCGGAGCTGCTGGCTTTGAGCGGCAGCTGGCAAATTTTCTGGGTGCTGTTTTACGGTTTTGCCACCTATGGCAATGCCGGCTTCCTGCGTGAGCAGGTGTGCATGTACATGTGCCCTTATGCGCGCTTTCAGAGCGCGATGTTCGACCCCGACACCCTCATCGTGACCTACGACGTTGCACGCGGCGAACCTCGGGGGCCACGCATCAAAACCGTAGATCACAAGGCCAAGGGTCTGGGGGACTGCATTGACTGCACGTTGTGCGTCCAGGTGTGTCCGACGGGTATCGATATCCGCGATGGCTTGCAATACGAATGCATTGGCTGTGGCCTGTGTGTCGATGCCTGCAACACTGTCATGGATAAGATGCATTACCCGAGTGGGCTCATTCGCTTCTCTACGCAAAACGGTGTCAGCAAGGGTTGGGGAAAAGCAGAAATACTGCGCCGGGTCATTCGTCCGCGGGTTTTGATCTACAGCGCAGTGCTGGTTGCCTTGTGTGTGGGCATGCTGGTCAGCTTGGTGGTGCGCACGCCTTTGAAGGTGGACGTGGTGCGTGACCGGGCGTCCTTGTCGCGCATCGTCGCGGGGGGCAAGCTGGAGAACACGTACCGCTTGCAAATCATGAATGCCACCGAGACAACGCAGCGTTACCGCATCAGTGCCCAAGGGTTGACGGGGTTGGAAGTGGTCTCCGAGCCCGAATTCGAGATCGCGGCCGCGGAGTCGCGCTGGGTGGTCGTGCGGTTGCAGATCCCTTATGGGTCGGCCGCCCCGGGCTCGCATACCGTGCATTTCAATATCGCAGCCGTTGATTCAGCCGCGCGCGTCGATGAGAAAGCAGTTTTCCTGGTGCCCCGCTGATCCTGCGGCATCAACCGCCTGTATGTCCTCTTATTTGAAAGCACCTTTATGGCGTTGAACCCTGATCGCAAAACCGATGCACGGCCGTGGTGGAAGTTTGGCTATATGTGGCTGGTCGTGGGGGGACCCACCGTGGTGGTTGTCGCAAGCTTCATCACGCTCTGGCTGGCCATACGCACGCCCGATCCAGTGATTGCGGAAGATTATTACCAGCGTGGAATCAATATCAACCAGACGCTGGAGTCGCCTGAAAAAAACCTGGTGCCTGCCATGAAGGGTCGCAACCATGCGGCCACTCCGCAGCACAGCCTGCCGCGTTGAATGTGCATGGCACTGGACCAGCGCTCTACCCGATCGATCTGACAAGGAGAAATGCACGATGTGGACCCAACGCTTGATGTGGATTGCCTGGCCCGCCTTTTTGATGGCGGGCGTACTCGAAGCGCTGGTTTTTGCCTTCATCGATCCGCAGGATCTCCATTGGTTCGGTCAGCCCATCACGCTGTCGCGCGAAGGCGTTTACACGATTGCATTCTTTGTGTTCTGGATCGTTACCATGGTTTCAAGTGCCATGACGACCTTGCTGGCGATGTCACCGTTCGAAGTGAATCGCTGCCCGTTTCCCATAGACCAGCGCCCGGCAGGCTGCCACAAATCCAGCCCTTGTAATTAAATCCAAGAAATACCCACCTGCCATAGCCTTTTCGTCATGGCGTGGTGGCGGTCGCCCGCGCTGCACAAACGATATGTTTGAAATTTCATGGATGAAGCCTCACGTTTCTGACGCTCTATGACCCTCCTTACCGCCTTCAGTACCTGCGACTTGTGTGATGCCCATAAGGGCAACGACAGTGGCACATTCCGGGTCTTGCCGCCCGTCTTTTCCAGCTTTGGCGGGCTTGCTGCTTTTGCTGGAATGGTGACGACCGTCAAATGCTTTGAAGACAATTCGCTCGTGAAGGCAGCGCTCGATACCCCGGGCGATGGCCGAGTGCTGGTGGTGGATGGGGGCGGCTCGCTGCGGCGCGCCTTGGTTGGCGGAAACCTGGCCGCTGCTGCTGCACGCAATGGCTGGGCCGGCATCGTGGTGGATGGCTGTGTGCGGGATGCGGCCGAACTTCATGCTGCCCCAGTGGGTGTGCGTGCGTTGGCGCTGATGCCTTTGCCCACGGAAAAGCGCAACGAAGGCCAGCGCGATGTGGTGGTGGTGCTTCAGGGTGTGGCGGTGCGCCCTGGGGATTGGTTGTACGCCGATGCCGACGGCATCGTGGTCGGCGCCACCTCATTGCACTGATCGAATTCGCCACGCCAGCCGGGACGGCAGGGTGGCCAACAGCACTCCAGCCAAGGCAATCGCGCAGGCCAGCCACTGCAGTGCGTGCAGCGTCTCACCCAGCCACACAACACCCACCAGGGTGGAGCTGACAGGTAGAAAGACCGTGAAAATACCACCTTGCGCGGCGGGCACGGTCTTGAGGCCCGTCATCCACAACCAGACGGTCCAGATGCAGGCTGCGAGTGCATAGAACACCAGGAGCACCCAGGTGTTCCATTGCACGGGTGCAAAGTCGAAATCCCACGCCGCGTACAACCCCAGCGGAGTGGATAGCGCAAACCCCCACAGATTGATGAGTGACGAAATCCGCTTGGGTCCCAGCGTGTCCGTGAGCTTCTTGCCGATCACCGAGTACGCTGCTTCACACACCACTGCTGCCAGTAAAAGCAACTGACCCAGCCAGATCATTCCTTGGGTGTTTTCGGTCCCAAACGCTTTTGCAACAAGCGGTAGCTGCTCTTGTTTTGAGAGTGAAAAAAGTGCAATGCCAAGAATGGCACAAGCGATTGCCAGCCCAGTGCGCTGCGTGACCCGTTCGTTCAGAAAAACCCAGCCCATGACCGCAATCGCCGCTGGAATGGCCGCCAAGATGACGCCTGCAGTCACGGCCCCCGCCCATTTGACGCCGGTAATCATGCACACCGTGAACAGAAAATTCCCCAGGAACGACTCGGCGAACAGCAGCCAACGGGTGCGTGCATCCAGTGGCGCTTCTTCCGGCGGCTTGGGCAGCCAGTGCAGCATGGCTACGGCGCCGATGCCGAACCGCAGCCAAGCCAGCAGAAACACGGGCAATACGGCGGCCAGGGGTTTGGACAGCGCCACGTAGCAACCCACCAGAGTCATGCTCAGTGCCAGGTAGCCATAGGCGAGAGGGCGGCTGGGAGGTGGACTCAATGCGAAACCGTCTGAGATGAATAGACGCACATCATCCCTGATCTGGCAATCTGGATGGGCGAAAAAACAGGTCTATGGAGATTCTGCATCGTGATCTTTTGTTTTTGCTATATGAAATTTCATCCGGTGATCTTGCAAGGTGAATTATCGTTAAGAGAAAAATTATTCCATAATGCGGAATAATTTACCTAAGTTGTTGATTTTATGTGTAAAATTTAAGTCTTCTATAAGACATAAGATATTGCGCAAGTCTTATAGAAGACTTAAAGTAGACCCATGCGCAGCACTTGCTGTACCGATAAATTTCAATCAACCGACGGAGTAATTAAATGCCCCAATCCCTGACCCAACAACTGAGCCGCGAACAGCAAATTGCTGCCCTGGAAAAAGACTGGGCCCAAAACCCCCGTTGGAAGGGCGTCAAGCGCGGTTACACCGCTGCCGACGTTGTGCGCCTGCGCGGTAGCCTGCAGCCCCAGCACACCCTGGCCCAGCGCGGTGCCGAGAAGCTGTGGGAAAAAGTCAATGGTGGTGCCAAGAAAGGTTACGTCAACGCTTTCGGCGCGATCTCTGCCGGCCAAGCCATGCAGCAAGCCAAGGCTGGGTTGGAAGCTGTCTACCTGTCGGGCTGGCAAGTAGCCGCTGACGGCAACACGTCGGAAACCATGTACCCCGACCAGTCCCTGTACGCTTACGACTCGGTGCCCACCATGGTGCGCCGCATCAACAACACTTTCAAGCGTGCGGACGAAATCCAGTGGAGCCGTGGCATCAACCCTGGCGACCAGGAATTCATCGACTACTTCCTGCCCATCGTGGCCGATGCGGAAGCTGGTTTTGGCGGCGTGCTCAATGCCTTTGAGTTGATGAAGAACATGATCGCCGCAGGCGCTGCCGGTGTGCACTTTGAAGACCAGCTGGCTGCCGTGAAGAAGTGTGGCCACATGGGTGGCAAGGTGCTGGTGCCCACGCAGGAAGCCTGCGAGAAACTGATTTCGGCTCGTTTTGCTGCCGACGTGATGGGTGTGCCCACCATCATCCTGGCACGCACCGACGCAGAAGCCGCCAACCTGATCACGTCCGACCACGACGCCAATGACAAGCCTTTCCTGACTGGCGAGCGCACGCAAGAAGGCTTCTACCGTGTCAAAAACGGTCTGGAGCAGTCCATCAGCCGTGGTGTGGCTTACGCCCCCTATGCCGATCTGGTGTGGTGCGAAACCGGCGTGCCTGACATCGGCTTCGCCCGCGAATTCGCCCAAGCCGTGCTGTCTGCCTGCCCTGGCAAGCTGTTGTCGTACAACTGCTCGCCTTCGTTCAACTGGAAGAAGAACCTCAACGATAAGCAGATCGCCTCGTTCCAGGAAGATCTGTCGGCACTGGGTTACAAATTCCAGTTCATTACGCTGGCTGGCATCCACATCAACTGGTTCAACACCTTCCAGTTCGCCCATGCCTATGCACGCGGCGAAGGCATGAAGCACTACACGGAAATGGTGCAAGAGCCCGAATTCGCAGCACGTGAGAAGGGCTACACCTTCGTGTCGCACCAGCAAGAAGTGGGCGCAGGCTACTTCGACGACGTGACTACCGTGATCCAGGGCGGTTCTTCCAGCGTGAAGGCCTTGACTGGTTCCACCGAAGAAGAGCAGTTCCACTGATCTGATGCTTTGGCGTCCATGGGGATGCCAAAGTAGAACTCAGCAAACCACCTGGTGCCTTGGCATCCGGTGGTTTTGCTTTTGGTGCCCTGCTGGTGTCGGCCACGCGCTTGGGATATTGCGATCCTCCATTGCAGTCCTAGAATGGAAAGGCGCGATGTGCTGCAAGCGAGGCCGACATGAAGAAAATTTGGATACTGACGCTTTGGCTGTTGGTGGGCAGTGCCCATGCGTACGATGGCCTGACGAGCGAATTGAGCCATGCCGCAGGTGGTGCGTTGCTGGCCAGTGCGGTGACGCGGTTCTATAGCGAATCCGAGAACCGTGCTTGGATTGGCTTCGCCCTGAGCACCTCTGCCATCGTGCTTGAATCGGCCTACCAGATCTCGCGTGGCGCGAAGCGGTCAAGCCAGTTGCTCGATATTGGTTCCCATGCGGCAGGTGCTGCCTTGGGGGCATGGGTCACCGATAAATATGTCCTCATGCCTGTGATCGGGCGCTCGTATGTGGGATTCATCTATTCCCGTCAGTTTTGACAGGGGGAGGCGACGATTCCTGTGCCGTTCCATGGGCCACGAGCCATGATGCCGACGCATGTTGATTGCTGCCTGATTTCCGGAATTGCCCGTACAGGCTAAAATAACCGCAGTTACTAATGCACAAGGGCGAGAAAGGCATGCTGGTTATGACACCGCGAACTACATCGGAGATGTTTACCGGCCGTTGAGGCTGGCCGTTCGCGCCTGCACAGGATTTGTACCCTCTCCCTGAAAAAGCGCGGACATGTTCCGCGCTTTTTTGTTTCTGCATGAGAAGCGCTGCATTGCACCCACACAAGATTTGACAAGGACTTCCATGATTCACATCACGCTCCCCGATGGCTCACAGCGCGAGTATCCCGGCCCGGTCACGGTGGCCGAGGTCGCCGCTTCCATTGGTGCCGGTCTGGCCAAGGCGGCGCTGGCCGGCAAGATTGGCGATAAGGTGGTCGATACGAGCTATTTGATTGCGCAGGACAGCCCGCTCTCGATCGTGACGGCCAAGGACGCCGATGGGCTGGAGGTCATTCGCCATTCCACGGCCCACCTCTTGGCCTATGCGGTCAAGGAGCTGTTCCCTGAGGCGCAGGTCACGATTGGCCCTGTGATCGAACACGGTTTCTTCTACGACTTTGCCTACAAGCGCCCCTTCACACCCGAAGATTTGGCTGCGATCGAAAAGCGCATGGCTGAACTGGCGGCCAAGGATGAGCCTGTGGTGCGCCGGGTGCTGCCGCGTGATGAAGCCGTACAGTACTTCAAGGACCTGGGCGAGCATTACAAGGCAGAAATTATTGCCAGCATTCCCAGTAATGAAGATGTGAGCCTGTACCGCGAGGGCGCTTTTGAAGACCTGTGTCGCGGCCCCCACGTGCCGAGCACGGGCAAGCTCAAGTTCTTCAAGCTCATGAAGGTGGCTGGTGCCTATTGGCGCGGCGACCACCGCAACGAAATGCTGCAGCGCATCTACGGTACAGCCTGGGCCACCAAGGACGAGCTGCAGCAGTACCTGACCATGCTGGAAGAGGCCGAGAAGCGTGACCACCGCAAGCTGGGCCGTGAACTGGACCTGTTCCACATCGACGAGCATTCGCCCGGTACGGTGTTCTGGCACCCCAAGGGCTGGACGCTGTGGCAGGAGGTGGAGCAGTACATGCGCCGTGTGTACCGCGACAACGGCTACCAGGAAGTCAAGGGGCCACAAATTCTGGACAAGGGCCTGTGGGAGAAGACGGGCCACTGGGACAAGTACCGTGAGAACATGTTCACCACGGAAAGCGAAAAGCGCGATTACGCGCTCAAGCCGATGAACTGTCCGGGCCACATCATCATCTTCAACCAGGGCATCAAAAGCTACCGCGATCTGCCGCTGCGTTTTGGTGAGTTTGGCCAGTGCCATCGCAATGAACCCACGGGCGGTTTGCACGGCATCATGCGGGTGCGTGCCTTCACACAGGACGATGGCCACATTTTTTGCACCGAAGAGCAGATCCAGGGCGAGGTGGTGGCGTTCACCACTTTGCTGCAGAAGGTGTACAAGGATTTTGGCTTTACGGACATCGTCTACAAGCTGTCCACCCGGCCTGAACAGCGCATTGGCTCCGAAGAAAGCTGGGACCGTGCCGAGCAGGCGTTGGCCGAAGGCTTGCGGGCTTCCGGCTGCGCGTTCGAGTACTTGCCGGGTGAAGGCGCCTTCTATGGCCCCAAGATCGAATACACGCTCAAGGACGCATTGGGGCGCCCCTGGCAGTGCGGCACCATCCAGGTGGATCCCAACATGCCCGAGCGACTGGGCGCGGAGTATGTGGGCGAGGATGGCGCGCGCCATCGACCCATCATGCTGCACCGTGCCATCGTCGGCAGTCTGGAGCGGTTCATCGGTATTCTGATCGAGCAGCACGCCGGTGCCTTGCCGGCCTGGCTGGCGCCAGTGCAGGTGGCAGTGCTCAATATCACCGATGCGCAGAGCGATTACTGTCGTGAAATTGCCGAAAAACTGGAAAAAGCACTGTCCCAACACCCTTTGCGTGTGGCGCTGGATCTGCGTAACGAAAAGATTACGTATAAAATACGGGAGCATTCCATGCAAAAGCTGCCTTTTATCCTCGTCGCTGGCGACAAGGAGCGGACAGCTGGTGCCGTCGCAGTACGCGCCCGTGGCAACAAAGACCTCGGCGTGATGCCGGTCGATGCGTTTATTGAACTCATCACCCAGGCGATTGCATCCAAGACCTAATTTTTGGTTGAAATGCGCTCCAGCGTAAGCTGGTTGCGCGCTAGCAGCTACGCTTTTTGTAGCGTTTTGATTTAAGGGTGAAAGCCATAGCTACTGAATTTCGTGATCGTCGCCACCGTGAAGAGCGCAAGCACCGCCTGAACCGTGAAATCATGGCCCCGGAAGTCCGTCTTTCCGGGCCGGAAAACGAGCCTCTCGGTGTGGTTAGCCTCATGGAGGCGCTGCGCATGGCGGGTGAACTGGATGTGGATCTGGTGGAAATCGCCGCTACGGCCAATCCGCCTGTCTGCCGCCTGATGGACTACGGCAAGTTCAAATACATTGAACAAAAGCGTGCAGCGGAAGCCAAGGCCAAGCAGACGGTCATTGAGATCAAGGAAGTCAAGTTCCGTCCCGGTACGGACGATGGCGACTACAACATCAAGTTGCGCAATATTCGCCGTTTTTTGGCGGAAGGCGACAAGTGCAAGATCACGCTGCGTTTCCGCGGTCGCGAGATTACGCACCAGGATCTGGGCTTGGCCCTGCTCAATCGCCTGCGTGATGATCTGGCCGATACCATTCTGGTGGAGCAGTTTCCCCGCCTTGAAGGTCGCCAGATGATCATGATGATTGCACCGGCACGCAAGAAGGCCGCTGCGCCCAAACCTGTTGCCGATGGCGCAGCAGGTGCGGATTCTGCGGATTGAGTCTTTGCCTGCGGGATATTCACAAGATGGGCTGGTTTCATTGGCGACGATGAAACCAGGCATAGGAGGGGCGCTAGCGCCTTTCTGCGGCGGGTTGTAAAGCCCGCCGGTAAAAGTGGCTCGGGGCCAACAAGTTTGCAAATCGTTTTGCAAACGCCTCACGAGCACAAAAAATAGGAGCATTCAAATGCCCAAAATGAAGACCAAGAGCAGCGCTAAAAAGCGCTTTCGCGTTCGTCCAGGTGGTACCGTCAAGCGCGGCCAAGCCTTCAAACGTCACATCCTGACCAAGAAGACCACGAAGAACAAGCGCCACCTGCGTGGCATTGTCGGCGTGCATGATGGCGATATGGGCTCCATCGCAAAGATGTTGCCCTCCGCTGGCCTGTAATCAACTGACGAACAAGGAGTACTCACATGCCTCGCGTTAAACGTGGTGTAACGGCCCATGCCCGTCACAAAAAGGTTCTGGCCCTCGCTAAGGGTTTTCGCGGTCGTCGCGGTAATGTTTTCCGGATCGCCAAACAGGCGGTCATGAAGGCGGGGCAATATGCCTACCGTGACCGCCGTGCCAAGAAGCGCGTGTTCCGCCGCCTCTGGATTGCCCGTATCAACGCTGGTGCGCGTGAACTGGGTCTGACCTACAGCCAGTTCGCCAACGGCCTGAAGAAGGCATCTATCGAGATCGACCGCAAGATGCTGGCCGACCTCGCGGTGCACGACAAGGCTGCCTTCGGCAGCATCGTGGAACAGGTCAAGGCCAAGCTGGCTGCCTGAGTTCACGGTTTGCAACTATCGTTTTGATAGCTGTAAGCGCTTAAACAACAAGGGCTAGGGCTTGAAAAGGCACTAGCCCTTGTTTCTTTTGAAGAACACATATGAACGAGTTGGACTCTCTGGTCGAAAGCGCGCAGCAGTTGTTTGCACAAAGCGCCACGCCCGCTGATCTGGAAAATGCCAAAGCCCAGTTTCTGGGCAAGTCCGGTCGTGTGACCGAACTCATGAAAGGCATGGCACAGCTTTCCGTGGAAGAGAAGAAATCCCGCGGCGCCGCCATCAATGTGACCAAGCAGGCCATTGAGGCCGCGCTCACGGCGCGCCGCCAGGCACTGGCAGATGCCGAGCTGCAGGCGCAGCTCAAGGCCGAGGCGCTGGACGTCACGCTGCCGGGCCGCCAGCGGGGCCAGGGTGGTTTGCACCCCGTGTCCCTGACGCTCGAACGTATCGAGGGTATCTTCGGTTCGATGGGTTTCGACGTGGCCGAGGGCCCCGAGATCGAGACCGACTGGTTCAACTTCACCGCACTGAACACGCCCGAAGACCACCCGGCGCGTTCCATGCACGACACTTTTTACGTCGAGGGCGGATCGCCCGAGGCGCCCCATCTGCTGCGCACGCACACCAGCCCCATGCAGATCCGCCACGCGGTGCAGCATGTCAAGCGCCACCGCGCACTGCTCGACGCCGGCCAGCCCATGCCCGAGATCCGCGTCATCGCGCCGGGCCGCACCTACCGTGTAGACAGCGATGCCACGCATTCGCCCATGTTCCACCAGTGCGAGGGCCTGTGGATCGGCGAGAACGTGAGCTTTAAAGATCTGAAGGTCATCTTTACGGCGTTTTGCCGTACTTTCTTCGAGAGCGATGACCTGGTGCTGCGCTTTCGCCCCAGCTTTTTCCCGTTCACCGAACCGAGTGCCGAGATCGACATCCAGTTCCAGGACGGGCCGCTCGCCGGCCGCTGGCTCGAAGTGGCTGGCTCCGGCCAGGTGCACCCCAACGTGGTGCGCAATATGGGGCTCGATCCCGAGCGCTACATTGGTTTTGCTTTCGGCATGGGGCCAGACCGGCTCACCATGCTGCGCTATGGCGTGAACGATCTGCGCCTGTTCTTCGACGGTGACATCCGTTTTCTGTCGCAGTTCCAGTAATACAAAAAAGTGAGCTGCCAGCGCTTATATTTATTGATTTTCAATTTGTTTTGTTGATCAAACCTATACCTGATAAGCGCAAGCAGCTCATTTTTTAAGAGCACGCCAAAGAAGTCTGACTATGCAATTTCCTGAATCCTGGTTGCGCGAATTCTGCAACCCGCCGCTCACAACCCAAGAACTGGCCGACACCCTGACCATGGCAGGGCTGGAGGTTGAAGAGCTGCAACCCGTGGCGCCGCCGTTCACGAAAATTGTCGTGGGCGAGATCAAGGCTGCCCTGCAGCATCCCAACGCCGACCGCCTGCGCGTGTGCCAGGTGGACGTGGGCCAGGGCGAGCTGCTCAACATCGTCTGCGGCGCGCCCAATGCGCGCGTGGGCATCCGCGTGCCTTGCGCCATGGTGGGCGCCGAGCTGCCGCCCGGCGAGGATGGCAAGCCCTTCCTCATCAAGGTTGGCAAGCTGCGCGGTGTGGAGAGCCAGGGCATGCTGTGCTCGGCGCGCGAGCTCAAGCTCTCCGAAGACCACGGCGGCCTGCTGGAACTGGCACAGGACGCCCCGCTGGGCCAGGACATCCGCGAATACTTGAATCTGGACGACACGCTGTTCACGCTCAAGCTCACTCCCAACCTGGCGCATTGCCTGAGCGTCTATGGCGTGGCGCGTGAAGTGGCTGCCCTGACCGGCGCACCCTTGAAGACGCCCACGTTCCCCGCCGCCGCTGTGGCGCTGGACGACCAGCTGGCCGTAAAAATCAGCGCACCCGACCTGTGCGGGCGCTTCTCCGGTCGCATCGTGCGCAACGTCAACACCCAGGCCAAGACCCCGCAGTGGATGGTGGACCGTCTGGCCCGCTGTGGCCAGCGCAGCGTGACGGCGTTGGTGGACATCTCCAACTACGTGATGTTCGAGCTGGGCCGTCCCTCGCACATCTTCGACCTCGACAAGATCCATGGCGGCCTGGAGGTGCGCTGGGGCCGCACGGGCGAACAGCTCAAGCTGCTCAACGGCAACACGGTTGAGCTCGATGAAAAGGTCGGGGTGATTGCCGACCAAGCCCAGGTTGAATCGCTCGCCGGCATCATGGGCGGTGACGCCACTGCCGTGTCGGATGACACGCGCAATATCTATGTGGAAGCCGCTTTCTGGTGGCCTCGCGCCGTGGCCGGGCGTTCGCGCCGGTTCAATTTTTCGACCGATGCCGGTCACCGTTTCGAGCGTGGTGTTGATCCACAGCTCACCGTGGAACACATCGAGCGCATCACGCAACTCATCCTTGAGATCTGCGGTACACCCGAAACCGTTTGCGGCCCCGTGGTGGACCAGCAGGCAGGGATGCCTGTTCCACAGCCCGTCACGCTGCGCGTAGCGCGCGCTGCCAAGGTGATTGGCATGCCACTCACCCAGGCGCAGTGCGCCGACGCACTCCAGCGCCTGGGATTGTCCGTGTTGCTGGGCGATGCGACGGTCACGGTGGTGCCGCCCTCGTACCGTTTCGACATTGCGATCGAAGAAGACCTGATCGAAGAAGTTGCACGCATGGTGGGCTACAACCAGCTGCCCACCACCCCGCCGCTGGCCCCGATCACCCCCAAGTTGCAGGCTGAAAACCGGCGCGGCCCGTTTGCGGTGCGGCGCCAGCTGGCCGGCTTGGGTTACCAGGAAACCATCAATTTCAGCTTTGTCGAGGAGCGCTGGGAGCATGGGCTGGCAGGCAATCCCAACCCGATCAAGCTGCTCAACCCGATTGCCAGCCAGATGGGTGTCATGCGCTCGACGCTGCTGGGTTCGCTGCTGCAGGTGCTGAAGTTCAATCTCGATCGCCGCACCGAGCGTGTGCGTGTGTTTGAGATGGGCCGCGTGTTTCTGCGTGATTCGTCCGTGGAAAACACCGATACGACGGTGGAGGGGTTCGACCAGCCCATGCGCGTTGCCGGTCTGGCGTGCGGCCCGGCCGATAGGCTGCAGTGGGGGCGCAAGGAGCAGGCGGTCGACTTCTACGACGTCAAGGGCGATATCGAAGCCTTGCTGGCACCCTTGCAGCCGCAGTTTGAAGTGGCCGCACACCCTGCAATGCACCCGGGTCGCTGCGCCCGCGTGCTGCTCGATGGCGAAGCCATCGGCTTTGTCGGCGAGTTGCACCCGCAGTGGCGCCAGTCGTGGGAGCTGGCCCAGGTTCCCGTGCTGTTTGAACTGGACCTGAACGCCGTGCAGGGGCGCGTGGTGCCGCGGTTCAAGCCGGTTTCCAAGCACCAGTCGGTCGAGCGCGACCTGGCGGTGGTGGTCGCCGAGCAGGTGACCCATGCCGATATCATGGCGTCCATTCGGGCGGCATTGCCGGGCACCCTGTTGCGCAATGCCGTGCTTTTCGATGTCTATCGGCCCAAGCCCGCCAAGCATGAAGGCGCTGCCGAAGGAGCCAACAGCCTGACAGCAGGCGAAAAGAGCCTTGCAGTGCGCTTGACGTTGGGCGGGGACGCCAACCTGACGGACGCTGAAATCGATGCAGCCATGCAAGCGGTGTTGGCCCGCCTGGTAGAGCAAGTCGGCGCAAGACTGCGCGTGTAAAACAGGAATGGAGCAGTGACGTGATCGAATTTGCGGTAGAGAGCCTCGAAACGCCGGCCCTGACCAAGGCGCAGCTTGCGGACCTGTTGTTTGACCACATCGGGCTCAATAAGCGCGAGTCCAAGGACATGGTGGATGCCTTCTTTGACCTGATCGCGCAAAGCCTGGTGGAGGGTGAGGACGTCAAACTGTCGGGGTTTGGCAATTTCCAGATTCGTACCAAGGCGCCTCGCCCTGGCCGCAATCCGCGCACGGGGGAAGCCATTCCCATTGGCGCGCGCCGCGTTGTCACCTTCCATGCCAGCAGCAAGCTCAAGGAGCAGATCCAGGGCGCTCCTGAGTGATGGGGGCCGGGCCCCGTTGTTGTGGCTCATTTGCTGCAGCCGGGTGGCGTTTAACGTGCGTCTGCAGTAGGCTTAAGGGTTTTCCGTCGCTGCATTGTTTCTGATCTGAATTCATGGGCACGCTGCTTCCTTCCATTCCGGCCAAGCGCTATTTCACTATTGGTGAAGTGGCCGAGCTTTGCGGCGTCAAACCCCATGTGCTGCGCTATTGGGAGCAGGAATTTACCCAGTTGCGCCCCATGAAACGGCGTGGAAACCGCCGCTACTACCAGCACCACGAGGTGTTGATGATCCGCCGCATCCGGGATTTGCTGTACGACCAGGGGTTCACCATCAGTGGCGCCCGCAACCAACTACAGGATTCACACCATGCGCAGCGACCTGCCCTGGAGATGCAAGCCGATACAGCGTTGCCCATGGACCCGTCACCCGAAGAGGTTTTGACGGGTCGATTGCAGAGCTGGGAAGCTGTTCAGAAAGAGTTGTTTGAAATTCGGGCGCTTCTTTCGTTGGACGCATAATTTTCGGCCTATAATCACAGGCTTGTCGGCGTGTGGCGCAGCCTGGTAGCGCACTTGCATGGGGTGCAAGGGGTCGAAGGTTCGAATCCTTTCACGCCGACCAAATATAAAGAAGACAACGGGTTACAGTAGAAATGCTGTAGCCCGTTTTCATTTCTGCGCAAGTTGCGCCCGTGTCCTGTAGTCTGCAGGGAGCTAGGCCGGATGTGCGTTGATACGGCTGTCGGAGAAAATCATGGAAAAGCATTACCTCACCCCTCTTTTCTCTCCCGAAACTGTTGCTGTCTTTGCCGGAGATTGCGAAGACGACGCCCATTTGACTTCTCAGGCCAAAGCGCTGCATGAAGCGTTGAGAGCGCAGCGTTATACGGGACGTCTGGTCTTTGTGGATCTGCAAAAAACGACGGGCTCCTTGGCCGATCTGGTTCAGACACGCGCCGATTTGGCGGTCATCGCACTGCCTGCGGCCGATGTGGCGGCGGCACTGGAAGTGGCGGGACGCATGGCCTGCCGGGCGGCGATGATTGTTTCGAGTGGCATTGGCCCCGACCTGGCCACACAACTGAAAAAGATTGCCCACCGCGAGGGCATGTACCTCCTGGGGCCCAACAGCCTGGGGCTGCAGCGGCCGGCCTTGCAACTCAATGCCAGTGCTGCGGGGCCGTTGGCCAGAACCGGCTCACTGGCACTGGTGTCGCAATCGGGGGCGCTCACAGCGTCCATCCTGGATTGGGCGCGCAACAATGCCGTGGGGTTTTCTTCCGTGGTGTCGCTGGGACCGAACACCGATATTGATATTGCGCAGGTGCTGGATTTCCTGGCCAATGACCCCCAAACCCACAGCATTGTGGTGTACATGGAGGGCATTACCAGCGCCCGTGCTTTCATGAGCGCTCTGCGGTCGGCAGCCAATGCCAAGCCCGTGGTGGTGCTCAAGGCTGGGCGCAAGCCGGCGGGCAATGAAGCCGCGCAGACCCACAGCGGCACCATCGTGGGCAGTGATGATGTGTTCGATGCCGCCTTGCGGCGGGCGGGTGCTGTGCGGGTGCGGTCCTTCGTGGCGCTGTTTTCTGCGGCCAAGTGCCTGGCATCGCGCTACCGTCCTGTGGGGCGGCGGCTGGCCATCGTCACGAATGGCGGCGGCCCCGGTGTCCTCGCGGCCGACTGGGTGAACGAGATTTTTCTGGATTTGGGCAAGCTCTCGCCAGAATCAGTTGCTGCACTCAAGCCGCAATTGCCAGAACTGGCCTCCTTGTCGGATTTGATTGATGTGTCGGAGGATGCCACTGCCGAGCATTACCGCATCGCCGTTGAAGCCGCTTCCAAAGACCGGCAGATTGACGGTGTGCTGGCCATCCATTCACCCAAGTCCGGTGTGGACCCTTCAGACGTGGCGCGCGTGTTGGCCGAAGTCAAACGCCAGATGACCAAGCCGCTACTGACCTGCTGGATGGGTGACGCCACCGTGGTCCCGGCCCGGGGCATCTTGCTTGAAGCCTCTATTCCGAGTTTTCGTACCCCTGAGGCGGCGGTTGGCGCTTTTGGCAACATCGCCGCCTTCCACCAGAACCAGCAACTGCTGCAGCAAACGCCGCCACCGCTCTCGGCCCTTGCCAAACCGGATATCAAGGGTGCGCGTTTGGTCATCGAGAGTGTGTTGGCCGAGCGCCGCAAGGTGCTCACCGAGATGGAATCCAAGACGCTGCTGGCGGCATTCCACATACCCGTCACCAAAACCATTCTGGCGCGCAGCGCGCACGAAGCCATGATGATCGCCACGCAACTGGGTTTTCCGGTGGCGCTCAAGATCGACTCGCCCGACATCAGTCACAAGTCGGATGTGCAGGGCGTGGCCTTGAACGTAATAGACGGCGCAAGCGCGCGTGATACCTATACCGATATGGTGGCGCGCGTAGCGCGCCTGCAACCCCATGCCCGCATCAATGGCGTCACCGTGCAGAACATGGTGCGCGCACGACGGGGGCGTGAAGTGTGCATTGGGTTGGTGACGGATGATCCTTTTGGTCCAGTCATTACCTTTGGTGCCGGGGGCACGATGATCGAGCTCATCAATGACCGTGCCATGGAACTGCCGCCCCTCAACCAGTTTCTGGCGCGCCGTTTGATCGAGCGTTCGCGCGTTGCCGAAACGCTGGGAGAGTGGCGCGGTGCCACGGCCGCAGACCATGAGGCGCTGGAGCAAATTTTGCTGCGTGTGTCAGAAATGGTGTGCCAGCTGCCTCAGCTGCGCGAGATGGACATCAACCCCATCATCGTGGATGAGTCAGGCGCCGTGGCGGTGGACGCCCGCATTGTGATCGACCATACCCCGCATTCCGGCAATGGCAGTGTCGGCCAGTATGGCCACTTGGCCATCCTGCCGTATCCCGCGCGCTACGAGCAGATCTGGCCGCTGCGCGGCGGTGGTGAATACACGGTGCGCCCTATCCGGCCGGACGATGCACAGATGCTTCAGACGCTGGTACAGAACCTCTCGCCAGAGAGCCGCTATTTCCGCTTCATCTCATCCATGGCGCAGCTCCCGCCGATGATGCTGGCCCGCTTTACCCTGATCGACTACGACCGTGAGATGGCTTTGGTGGCCATCTTCAAGGAACGCAAGGCAGGGCCGGATGGCGAAATCGTCGAAACCGAACGCATTGTTGGCGTGTCACGCTACATCACCAACCCCGATCATTCCAGCTGTGAGTTTGCCTTGGTGGTCGCGGATGATTTCAGTGGCAAAGGCCTGGGCTCACGGCTGATGCTCAGCATCATGGATGTCGCCCGTGACAAGGGGCTTGCTGAAATCGAAGGATTGGTGCTGGCGAACAACCCAGAGATGCTCAAGCTTATGCGCAACCTGGGTTTCTCGATCAAGGCTTATGCCGATGATCCAGAATTCAAGATGGTGACACACACGCTTTAGCAAGGCAGGGTGCGGTTTTTCAGCCAATGATCACATCGTAGAACTGAGGCGTCCGGCGGCCATCAAAAAGGGGTGCAACACGCTCACTGGCTTGGGCATGGGCGGGGGTGCTGTGCATTTTCATGAAAGTTTCATGGCTCTCATGCTCCACGATGGCTGCATAGTTGCCGCCTTTGAGGGGGTTCAAGAGTCGTCGGCTAATGAATCCTTCATGTTTTCCAAACTCATCGTTGGTCTGGATAAACCACTCACGAAACTCGGCATCCTTGCCCGGCTGGATCGGTGGGAAATCAATAATGACAATGAACATGGTGCGTACCTCGGTTTTTGGGATTGACGATTCCAACGAGCGGGGAGCGTAAGTTCCACCGCTCTTTCCAGTTCAACCTGCCCTTCAGTGCGGCACCTTGATCGCCTTCCAGCCTGCATGATCGAAGTGCTTGCCGTATGCATTGGCGGCCTGGGCAACCTTGACGACTCCCGCAGCGCGTTTCTTCTCGCCTTCCTTGCCCTCGGCGGCTTCCACGCCGCTCATCATGTCTGCCACGATGATGTGAAGTTGCTCATCGGCCTTGGGGTCGAGTTTGCAGTTCTCCACGATATAGGTGATTTGCGCTGTGACGTCCTTGCCAAAGGCTTCGTAATCGGCAACCTTTGCCTTGCCTGAATGGGCCGTGGGCAGCGTCTGCGAAACCGTTTGGTGGATGGTCGACATGGCCTGGCGCAGCGCGTCGTCGGTGCCCCACTTCTTGCCCGCATTCAGTTCGAGCTTGTGGGGGGCGGACTTGCCGTGGTCATGGGCGTCGGTAGCGGCCAGCGCGGCCAGGGGGGACGAAAGGGCAACGGCGAGCATCAGGGCGATGGGTGATTTCATGGGGACTCCGTGAGGGTAGATGGAAACTGGGGCCTCGCGATTGCGGGGCCTTGCTGGTTTCAACGAGCCGCCTTCGAAAATGTTCCATTTTCTTTGCATCTTTTTTCTCTGTATGGCTGCCGCGGGCTGCAGGACCGCCGCTTCAGTCCCGGTGCAGCTGTTCTTCCTCCGTGCTTTCCTGGGCGTAGCGGTTGAGCAGTAACTCCATCAGGCGCGTGCGCTGGTGTTCGTCCAGCAGGGCGCGTTCAGCCAGCAGCTGCGCGATGACATGTTGCTGCTGGGCACCCTGCAGGCGAGCGATGGCAGCCTGCTCTGCGTCGATGGCGGTACGGTCGGGTGTGGCGGCAAAGATATGCCGGACCAGCGCCTCGCGGTGCTGGCGGATGGCCTGCCAGTTGGCCGCCAGTGCCTGCAGAAAGTCTGGCTCCAGTGCCTGCCAGCGCGCGCGCTGCTCGGCGTTCAGCGCCAGGTGGTCCTGCAGGTTCAGGGGTGCTGGATGCGCCGGGTCGGTCTGCGGCCGGGGCCTGGATGATTGCCAGAGCAGGGCGCCAGCGATGCCCAGATTGAGCGACAGGGAGATGGCCAGCAGAGAGCGGGTCCAGTGGTTGCGGTTCATGGCATTCCTTTCGTCAGGCGGCACAGTTCAGCGGCGGCGCACAGCCCGCCTGGCGGCACCGGATCGAACACCCGCGCCATGGTGGCCGGGCGTGTGCTGGCGGCCCCGCCGCCAAGCAGCAGGCCGCCCATCCAGACGCCCGAGGCCAGCGCCATGCCGGCTGCAAGGCCCGCCGGTAGCCAGCCGCCCCAGTCGCCCAGCCAGTGCCGGGTCGGTGGGTGTTGTGGCCTGGGGCGCAGGCGGCCTTCCAGGCGGGAGGCGAGGTCAAAGCCCAGCGTGGGCGACGGCAGCGCGCGCAGTGCGTGTTGCAGTGACGTCAGTTCGCCAAGCCGGTGCTGGCACGCAGGGCAGCCCTGCAGGTGCTGCTGGAGCTGCGCGTGATCGCGCGGTGTGAGCATGTGGTCGGCGTAGGCGGACAGTTCTTCGGTTCCGGGGCAAGTCATGGCATTTCCTCCTGTCAGCGCGGCATTTTTTCCAGCAGTCCGGCGCGGGCCCGGGCGATGCGTGATTTCACGGTGCCCAGGCCGATGTCCAGCACGGCCGCGATATCTTCATAGGACATGTCTTCGATCTCCCGCAGCAGCAGGATTTCCCGGTGCTCGGTGGGCAGGCGTGCCAGTGCCCGCTCCAGCGCATGAAAGCGCTGCCGGGTTTCCAGCGCCGCATCGGGCGCGGGGGCCGGGTCGGGCAGGGAGGCCTCGTCGTCGTCTTCCAGCGCCACGAATTCGACCCGCTTGCCGCGCCGCAGCCAGTCAAAGGCCTGGTTGCGCGCGATCTGGAACAGCCAGGTCGTGAAGCGCGCCTCGGGGCGCCAGCGCTCCAGCGCTTCGTAGGCGTGGAGGAAGGTTTCCTGGGTCAGCTCCAGAGCGTCGTCCTGGGAGCGCGTGAGCCGCACCAGGAACCGGTAGATGCGGTCCTGATAGCGCCCCACCAGCTCCGAGAACGCTGCGCGGTCGCCCCGCTGTGCGTGGGCGATGCAGTCGTCGTCATCGAGATGGCGAAAGGATCTCATGGTGCTTGCCAGTGTCAACGAACGGGACGCGCAAAAGTTCCATATTTTTGCGCGCAGCCGGGGTCATGAGACTACTGTGTACAGGCCGCCTCGCCCATGTGTCCCGGCCGTGTGGGTCTAGCCCAGGTTACCAACAGGAATCTGGCGGGCGCGCTGGGCAGCGGCTGCCTCGGTCCGAACCACCTCGCGATTGGTCCGGGAAGGGGTATCCATGCTTGGCGGGGCGGATTCGTTCTTGAAATGGGGTGCTGCCATCCGGGCTTCGGCCCGTACTGCGACCCTGTCGCGGTAGGGCGTGAAGCGTGCTTCGAAATCCAGGCCGTAGAGGTCACCCTGTGACGCAGCCGAGTGCCGGTCCATGGCATCCGGGCTGTGCGGGGGGGCGGCAAACGAAACCATTGGTGCCGCGATGGCGAGGGTCCAGATAAGGAAGCGGGGAGATCGCATGGTAATTTCCAAGAGTTGAAGGATGGGGACCGACGTAGGCCGGCCCTTGTCTGATTCAACGGTCGGCCACTGGAGTTGTTCCCACTATTTTTTTCTGCATGCGACCACCCGGACTGTTTTGTCTGTTGGGCGGGGGATCAGCCGATGGTCATCAGGCTGGCATTGCCGCCGGCCGCCGCCGTGTTCACGCTGAGTGAGCGTTCCAGCACCAGACGCTCCAGCGGCACCTCCGTTCCGCCTGCGGGCTGAGCGGTCACACCCACGATGGGGCCGGGGCGCATGGCGATGGTGCGGCAGGCGGAGCGTAGCGCATCGCTGTCGCCGTGGTGCAGCACGGCATCAAACCACACGCCGTCGGCCTGCCACTGCGCCACCAGTGCCACGCGCTCCTGCAGCGCGGCGGGCAGGCGGGCATGCAGGTCGGTGTGCTGCACCGGCCACAGGGCCTGGCCGCCGGTGGCGAGCACGCAGGCCAGCTGGGTCAGCAGATCGCCATCCTGGCTCGCCAGGCACAGCACGCGCTCGCGGGGCAGGATCTGGTAGCTGTTGGTCTCGCCGGTGGGGCCGGGCAGGGTGCGCAGCACCCCGCTGGGCGTGGTGGCGGCCAGGTGCTGGCAGGTGTGTTCCAGCGCTGTGTTCTTGTGGCTGCGTGCCCAGTCTTCCAGTAGCTGCAGGTTGGCGAGCAGGGGCTGGCGCTGCGCTTCGTTGCGCGGCCTCGCTGCGTCGTCTTGTGCCAATGTGGTGGCCAGTGCATCGGCGGGGTGGCGGGACAGCATGCGCAGAAGGTACATGGGGCCGCCCGCCTTGGGTCCTGTGCCTGAAAGACCTTCGCCGCCAAACGGCTGCACACCCACCACGGCGCCCACCATGTTGCGGTTTACATAAACGTTGCCTGCGCGGGCCTGGTCCACCACCTGGGCGATGGTTTCGTCGATGCGCGTGTGCACACCCAGTGTCAGGCCGTAGCCGGTGGCGTTGATCTGTTGCAGCAGGCGCGGCAGATCTTTGCGGGCGTAGCGCACCAGGTGCAGGACGGGACCGAACACTTCGCGTTCAAGTTCGGCGATGCTGCTGATCTCGATCAGTGTCGGCGGTACAAAAGTGCCGTTTTCCGTCACGAACGTTGTGCGGGCCTGGTGCTGGAACACACGATGGCCCTTGTCCCGCAGCGCATCAATGTGCGCCAGGATGCCGCTGCGCGCCTGCGCGTCAATGACAGGGCCTACGTCGACCTTCAGGGCGTCGGGGTTGCCCAGGCGCAGCTCGCCCATGGCGCCTTGCAGCATGGCCACTACCCGATCGGCAGCGTCCTCTTGCACGCACAGCACGCGCAATGCGGAGCAGCGCTGGCCTGCGCTGTCAAAAGCGGAAGCCACGGCATCGCCCACCACCTGCTCCACCAGGGCCGAGGAATCGACAATCATGGCGTTCTGGCCGCCCGTTTCGGCAATCAGCACCACGGGGTTGCCTGCGGTATCGAGCCGGCCCGCAATGCTGCGCTGCAAAATGCGCGCCACCTCGGTTGAACCGGTGAACACCACACCCATGATGCGATCGTCACCCACCAGGCGTGCGCCTACCGTCTCGCCCTGGCCGGGCAGCAGTTGCACGGCGGCACGGGGAATGCCGGCCTGCCACAGGGTGCGTATTGCCTGGGCCGCAATTAAAGGCGTCTGTTCTGCCGGTTTGGCCAGCACCGTGTTGCCTGCGGCCAGCGCTGCAGCTACCTGGCCCATGAAGATGGCTAACGGGAAATTCCAGGGGCTGATGCAGGCCACGGGGCCCAGTGGGATGTGGGTCGTATTGTCAAAGCTGTGCTGCACCCGGGCGCCGTAGTAGCGCAGGAAGTCCACCGCTTCGCGTACTTCGGCAATGGCGTTGGTGCAGGTCTTTCCGGCCTCGCGCATCAGCAGGCCCAGCAGTGCTGGCGTTTGCTGCTCCAGCAAGTCTGCCGCGCGTGCCAGGGTGGCCGCGCGCTCTGCGGGCGGCGTGGCGGCCCATTGCGGTGCGGCTTGGTGGGCCCAGGCCACGGCATGGTCCACATCGCTTTCGGTAGCCTCGCACACTTGGCCCACCACGTCGCGGTGGTCGGCCGGGTTACGCACCGGCACGGCAAGGGCGGGCGCTACGTCTTGCGCCAGCAGAGGGCCTGCCTGCCAGGGCTGGCGGGCACTGTCTTGCAGGGCGGGGGCCAGGCGGGCAAGTTCGTGTTCACTGGACAGGTCCAGCCCTCGGGAATTGGGGCGTTCAGTGCCGTAGAGCTGCGGGGGTAGTGGAATACGTGGGTGGGGCAGGCCTGAAGCGCCTTCTGCTGCAGCCGCTTGCTGTACTGTCACGACGGGGTTGCGCACCAGTTCGTCCAATGCGATGGAATGATCCGCAATGCGGTTCACGAACGACGTGTTGGCGCCGTTTTCCAGCAAGCGGCGCACCAGATAGGCGAGCAGAGTTTCGTGCGTGCCCACGGGCGCGTAAATGCGGCAGGGGCGCCCGAGTTTGCCGACCGTGACGGCGCCTACCACCTGCTCGTACAGCGGTTCGCCCATGCCGTGCAGGCACTGGAACTCATACTGGCCGGCATAGTAGTTGTTGCCGGCCAGGTGGTAGATGGCGGCCAGCGTCTGCGCATTGTGCGTGGCAAATTGCGGGTAAATGGCCTCAGGCGCGGCCAGCAGCTTGCGCGCGCAGGCAAGGTAAGACACATCGGTGTGCGTCTTGCGCGTGTAGACCGGGTAGTCGTCCAGGCCATCGACCTGGGCGCGCTTGATCTCACTGTCCCAGTACGCACCCTTGACCAGCCGAACCATCAGGCGCCGTTGTGTGCGCCGGGCCAGGTCGATCACAAAATCGATCACGCGCGGGCAGCGCTTCTGGTAGGCCTGGATGACGAAGCCGATGCCGTTCCAGCCCTGCAGGCTGGGGGCATGGCACAGGCGTTCGAGTAGATCGAGCGAAATGTCGAGCCGGTCGGCTTCTTCGGCATCGATATTCAAGCCGATGTCGTACTGGCGCGCCAGTTCGGTCAGACGCAGCACGCGCGGGTAGAGCTCATTCATCACGCGCTCCCACTGTGCGCGGCTGTAGCGCGGGTGCAAAGCCGAGAGCTTGATCGAGATGCCGGGGCCTTCATAAATGCCCCGACCGTTGGACGCCTTGCCGATGGCGTGGATGGCCTGCTCATACGAGGCGTAATAGCGCAGCGCATCCTCGCTGGTGAGTGCGGCCTCGCCCAGCATGTCGTAGGAATAGCGGAAACCTTCGCTCTCCATCTTGCGCGCATTGGCCAGTGCTCCGCCAATGGTCTCGCCCGTGACGAACTGCTCGCCCATCATGCGCATGGCCATGTCGACGCCCTTGCGGATCAGCGGCTCGCCGCCCTTGGCCGTCAGGCGGCCGAGCGAGGCCGACAGGCTGCCCTCGTTGTGCGTGGAGACCAGCTTGCCGGTCAGTAGCAAGCCCCAGGTGGCGGCGTTGACGAACAGCGAGGGGCTTTTGCCCAGGTGCTGCTCCCATTGGCCGTTGCTGATCTTGTCGCGGATCAGCGCATCGCGCGTGGCCTTGTCCGGAATGCGCAGCAACGCTTCGGCCAGGCACATCAGCGCAACGCCCTCGTGCGACGACAGGGCAAATTCCTGCAATAGCCCCTGCACGATGCCTGCCCGGCCTGCCGAGCTTTTGCGCTGGCGCAGTGTGCCGGCAATGCGCAAGGCCAGTGCCTGGGCGGCGGCGTCCAGGTCTGGCGGCAGTTGAGCTTGCTCCAGCAAAGGGGCCAGTGCCTCGGGCTCTGGCGTGCGGTAGGCCGCTGTAATGGCCTCGCGCAACGGACCTTGATCTGCAGGGCGTGGAGCAAAGGCGGCGAAGGGCAGGGCAGGGGCGGCAGGCGCGTGGAGGGGCTGGTTCATGGCGATGGTTTCGTGCAAGAAGAGAGTGATCCCGATACAGCGAGATCATCATCGGTGGAGCGCAAAATTAATGGTCAAATATCGCCGAACAAACAAAACAATTCACTATTCATGAGCGACTTTGGAGCCGATCTGGACCGTATCGACCGAAAAATTCTTGCAATCCTGCAGGATGACGGGCGCATCGCCAACCTCAAGCTGGCTGAAAGCGTGGCCTTGTCGCCCACCGCCGTGCTCGCCCGAGTGCAGCGGCTCACACGCGACGGCTTCATCGTGGGCTATGAAGCACGGCTCAACCCGCTCAAGCTGGGTGCTGGCATGCTGGTGTTTGTCGAGGTTTTGCTCGACCGCACCACGCCCAATGTGTTCGACCAGTTCAAGGCCGCGGTGCAGGTGCGCCCCGAAATCATGGAGTGCCACATGGTCGCTGGGGGCTTTGATTACCTGCTCAAAACCCGTACCGCCGACATGAATGCCTACCGCGAGTTTGCCGGTGCCGTTTTGTGGCAATTGCCGGGGGTGCGCGAGACACGCACCTATGCCGTGATGGAAGAGGTCAAGCACAGCACCCGTCTGCCACTGGACTGAATCCATGCTTTTGAACAGCGGTGCCTGCCTGCATAATGGCCCGCAAAGAACCCCAGAGAAGGAGAAACCCAATGCGCATGCTCTCTATGGCCGCCGCTGTCCTGGCGGCTGGCCTGTTCAGCCAAGGCGCCTTTGCCGCCTGCTATGTTGTGTATGGCCCTGACAAAAGCGTGGTGTACCGCGCGCCCGAGCCACCGGTGGATTTGTCCCGTCCCCTGCACGAGACCTTGGCCGAGGTGCTTCCTGGCGGCACTCTGGTGTTTTCGCTCGAAGACTATGGATGCGATGTGGAAGTGCACAAGCTGCCCGTGGCGCGACAGGCCGGGCAGGAAAAATCCCGCTGAGCCCGACTTGGGGTCGGCGGCGGCCGCGCTGAGGCTCTGAGACAATCGGAGCATGAGTGAACCGACAGAAAAACAGCCCTCCCCCACGCCCGATTGGCTGGAGATTGAATCCCTGGACCTTGAAGCCCAGGGCGTGGCCCACAAGAGTGATGGCAAGGTGGTCTTCGTGGAAGGAGCCTTGCCGTTCGAGCGGGTAAGTGCCAGCACCTACCGCAAGAAGAACAACTGGGAACAGGCCCACCTGACAGCGATTCACCACGAATCGCCGCAGCGCGTGCGGCCGGGCTGCCCGCATTTCGGCCTGCATTCTGGCGCCTGCGGCGGCTGCAAGATGCAACACCTGCATGTGGGCGCCCAGGTGGCCGTCAAACAGCGGGTGCTGGAAGACAACCTGTGGCACCTGGGCAAGGTCAAGCCTGAAATGCTGCTGCGCCCCATCGAGGGGCCCACCTGGGGTTACCGCTACCGGGCGCGCTTGTCGGTGCGCTACGTGATCAAAAAAGGGATCGTGCTGGTGGGTTTTCACGAGCGTAAGAGCCGCTATGTGGCCGACATGGAAGTTTGCCCGGTGCTGCCGCCGCATGTCAGTGCCCTGCTCATGCCGCTGCGCGCACTCATCACTTCGCTCGATGCGCGTGACACCTGCCCGCAAATCGAACTGGCCTGTGGCGACACCGTGACGGCGCTGGTGCTACGCCACATGGAGCCGCTGAGCGGCGAGGACCTGGTGCGCCTGCGCAGTTTTGCTGCCGAGCAGAACGTGCAATGGTGGTTGCAGTCCAAAGGGCCCGATACCGTGCGCCTGCTCGATGAAGGCGGCGAGCAACTGGCCTATGCGCTGCCCGAGTTCGGTATCACCATGCCGTTCAAGCCCACCGATTTCACCCAGGTCAACCCGCATATCAACCGCGTTCTGGTCTCGCGCGCCCTGCGCCTGCTCGATGTGCAGCCGCACGAGCGCGTGATCGACTGGTTCTGCGGTTTGGGCAACTTCACCTTGCCTTTGGCCACCCAGGCCCGCGAGGTGCTGGGCATCGAGGGCAGTGAGACTCTGGTGGCGCGGTCCCGCGAGAATTATGATAGAAATTCGGCCCTAAGGCAGGAAGGTAATGCGCTGGCAGCTACTAATTTTGTAGCGCGCAATCTGTTTGAAATGACACCTGAAATGCTGGTGCAGGATGGGGTGGCTGACAAATGGCTGGTTGATCCTCCGCGCGATGGCGCTTTTGCGCTGGCCCAGGCCCTGGCCGCCATCGAGCAGGCACGCCGCGGAGTCGAGGGTGCTGCGCCGCTGCCTGCGGGGGCTGAACACTGGACACCTCCGAAGCGTATCGTCTATGTGAGTTGCAACCCCGCCACGCTGGCGCGCGATGCCGGGTTGCTGGTGCATCTGGCGGGTTACCGCTGCACGGCAGCGGGCATGGTCAACATGTTTCCGCACACGGCCCATGTGGAGAGCATGGCGGTGTTCGAGCGGGATGCCGACTGAGCGGTCAGGATTTTTTCTCTGCAGGTTCCGTTTCGATGTCGCTCGCAGGTTTCGCGGCGCCGGGTGCCTTGCCCATGACCGAGGGCGAGCCCTCGATCTTGTTTTCGCGCATGTACAGATCCATGTCTTTCCAGCCGTTGAAGACCGCGGCCTTGCTGGCTTTGGGGTTGAGCGCGTAGCAGTCCTCCAGGCCGCGCAGCGCGTGGCGGCAGGCGCCGCCGATGGCCTTGGCCTCCTCCTCGCGTTGAGCGATGCGGGGGTCGGGGCCCAGCCCGGGAATATCACAGCCCGAGAGCAGTGACACCAGGGTTGCGGCCAGAAGAATGCGGCGGGACATGGCAGATTTTTGAGGGAACATCTTTCTCCATTATCGGCAACCCGGCGCCAGGGTTGAGGCATGCTGCGGGTATATGCCCAGCAAAAAGGCTCCCGAGGGAGCCTTTGCGAGGATGGTTGGGTGCGGTATCAGTCGCGCTCGCCGCCCATGATGCCCAGCAGAGCGAGCAGGCTCTGGAACACGTTGAACAGGTCCAGGTACAGGGCCAGCGTGGCGCTGATGTAGTTGGTCTCGCCACCGTCCAGGATGCGCTTGAGGTCGTACAGCATGTAGGCGCTGAAAATACCAATGGCCGCCACCGAGATGGCCATCATGCCGGCCGACGAGCCCACAAACACGTTGACCATCGCGCCCACCATGAGCACCAGGGCGCCCACGAACAGCCATTTGCCCATGCCCGAGAGGTCACGCTTGATGACGCTGGCCAGGCTGGCCATCACGAAGAACACACCGGCCGTGCCGGCAAACGCCGTCATGATGAGCTCGGTGCCATTCGAGAATCCCAGCACCATGCCGATCAGGCGCGACAGCATCAAGCCCATGAAGAAGGTGAAGCCCAGCAGCACGGGGACACCGGCGGCAGAGTTCTTGGTTTTCTCGATGGCGAACATGAAGCCGAAGGCGCCGCCCATGAAGACGATCAAGCCCACGCCGCCGCGCAGCGACTGGGTGATGCCCGTGGCCACGCCCAGCCAGGCCCCCAGCACGGTGGGCAGCAGGCTCAGCGCCAGCAGCCAGTAGGTATTGCGCATCACCTTGTGGCGCTGCTCCTGCGAAATGCCGTAGCCATAGTCCGCAGAGGGGAGGGTGGTGACCCGATCGTTCATCGTTTCTCTCCTGAGTGACCTGCACAGCGCAGGCCGCATGATTGTAGATGGTGATGCATACAGCCATTTGCAATGGCGGGCACTACCTCGTTTTGGGTCAGGATTCTTTTGCCCTGCAAGCCAATGACGGATGTGTGACCCCGCGCTATCCTTTCGGTTCCATCACCCAGGCCCACGGGCCACTGAACAACGGCCCACAAGGCCGCATACCGCATGAAGACCACCTTTGAACTTGAACTGGCCGACGTCAAGAAGATTGCCGCCGCTGCCGAAGCCGAAGCCCTGAAAAACCAGTGGGCCGTAACCATTGCCATCGTCGATGCCGGCGGCCACCTGCTCTCACTGCAGCGGCTGGACGGCGCGGCGGCCATTTCTGCCCACATCGCGCCTTCCAAGGCCCGCACGGCAGCCCTGGGGCGCCGCGAGAGCAAGGTGTATGAAGACATCGTCAATGGCGGGCGCACATCGTTCCTGAGCGCTCCAACGATCGATGGTTTGCTGGAAGGTGGCGTGCCGATCCTCAAGGACGGGCAGTGCCTGGGCGCCGTGGGCGTGAGCGGCGTCAAATCGACTGAAGACGCTCAGATTGCCAAGGCCGGGATTGCTGCGCTCGGGTTGTAATCGATATTTTGCTATGGAATAAAGAGCTGCTAGCGCTTAATGGAAGGGCGTTACAGCCACTTTTCATTAAAAAACCGGCCAATGGCCGGTTTTTTGCTGGATCGGTGGAAAAAAAGCCTGGCTACGCGGGAGTACCGTTGGCTGGCAAAAACGACTCTCACGGACTGGACTGTCAGTCCGGGAGTCGCCCCACGATGATCGTTGCACCCTGCACGCGGGTTGCTGTGGCAGGCGCGCTGAAATTCATTTGGTCAGAATCAGCTTGCCCAGGCGCGTGGCCTGCAAGCGGTAGAGAGCGCCGTTGTGGTGGATGGTGACTGCCTTCTGGCCTTGCAGCAGGGCGTGGCTTTCTACCGCTGGCAGATGGTCTTCACGGGGCACTGCGGCAGGGGAGGCTGCGGGCGGGGTCTGGCTGAACAGGACGGGAAGGTGCAGGGTGGTGGCGTGCATGGAACAAGAAGCTGTGCTGTGCGATGCAAGTAATGATAACCATTCTCAACAAACTGTCCAGCACATTTTGAAGTTTTTTATTCTTGGGGATCGGTCACGAAACCAATCTTGCGCACGCCCGCGCGCTGGGCGGCGGCCAGAGCCTGGGCCACGCGTTCATAACGCACTTCGCGGTCGCCGCGGATGTGCAGGTCGGGCTGCGGCTCGCGGGCACCTTCGGCTTGCAGGCGGGTGGCCAGTTCGGCATCGTCAATGGTCTGGCCGTTCCAGTAGTAGGTGCCATCGGCCGCTACGCTCAAGCGCACCGTCTCGGGCTTGAGTTCTTCGGCCGTGTTGGCTGCGCGTGGAAGATCGACATTCACCGAATGCTTCATCACCGGTACGGTGATGATGAAGATGATGAGCAGCACCAGCATGACGTCCACCAGCGGCGTCATGTTGATCTCGTTCATCACCTCGTCGGCTTCGTCCTGGGTACCAAAGGCCATGGTCAGGCGCCTTTCTTGAGCGGGCGCACGTTGCCGCTGTCGCCCTGGGCATTCACCCGGGCGCCGGTCACAAAGTAGGCGTGCAGGTCATGGGCAAAGCTGTTGAGGCGCATGAGGATGTGCTTGTTTCCGCGCACCAGGGCGTTGTAGCCCAGCACGGCTGGAATGGCCACCGCCAGGCCCAGCGCCGTCATGATCAGGGCCTCGCCAATGGGGCCTGCCACCTTGTCGATGGTGGATTGGCCCGAGGTGCCAATGGCCAGCAGCGCGTGGTAGATGCCCCAGACCGTGCCGAACAAGCCGACGAAAGGCGCCGTGGAGCCGACCGAGGCGAGGATCGCCAGGCCCGATTGCAGGCGGGCGGTAAAACCGTCGATGCAGTTGCGCAGGCTGCCCGTAATCCAGTCGCTGATGTCCAGGCTCTCATGCAACTGGCCCTTGGTGTTGCGGTGGTGCGCCGTGGCTTCGCGCCCTTCCATGGCGAGCTGGCGGAAGGGGTTGGAGGGGTCGCTGCCCAGCCGGGTCAGCCCGGCGGCAAAGTCTTCGCTGTGCCAGAAGGTTTGCACCGCGCTGGCGTGCTTCTTGTATTTGACGATGTCCAGCGCCTTTACCAGGATGACGATCCACGAGGCCAGTGACATGCCCAGCAGCAGCACGGCGACAGCCCGGGTGACGAAGTCGCCCTGGGTCCAGACGTTGGCAAGGCCGAATTGCGATTCCATGAGAACTCCTGAAAATTATTCGAGAACAAAATTGATGGGCACCTGGTACCACATGGCTTCGGCCACGCCGTTGCGCTTGCCGGGCACGAAGCGCCAGCGCCTGACGGTGTCCTGGGCCTGGCGGTCGAGGCGGTCGAAACCGCTGGATTTCTGGACCTCCACCTTTTGCGGCAGACCATCGGTACCAATGAGTACGCGCAGCATGACCTTGCCCTGTTCGCCCATGCGTTTGCTGATGGCCGGGTAGCTGGGCGCCGGGTTCTGCAGGTAGGCGGCGTTGCTCGATGGCAGTTCGATGCGCGCGGGGGCCGGTGGGGCAGGGGGCGCCGGTGGTGCCGCCACTTCCACAGGCGCCTCGATGGGCGGCGCGGGTGGCTGTGGTGTCGTCACGCCCAGGGGGGCGTTGGGCGCAGGCGTGGGGTCGGGCACCGCCATGGGCATGGGGGCTGGGCGGGGCTTTTGAATTTTGGGCGCGGGCTGCACCGGCGGGGGCGCGGGGGGCGGGGGCGGTGCCACCTTGGGCGCGGGCGGGGTGATGAACTCGCTCAACAACTCGACGGGAACGACCACTTCCACGGCGCGGCGCAGCAGGCCGGTTTGCAGGGCCCACAGGCCAGCCACATGCAGCAATACCACGCCGATGGCGATGACAGCGGTGCGACTCAGCCCTCCGGGTTGCTCGAATCGATCGTAGGTTGACATAAAAATGAATAGCAGTCAGCGCAGTACAGGCCTGCACCACGGCAGAAAATGAGCGCTTTTTAACGGCGCAAAATCCAGCCCAGGGAACCCACTACCAGCAGCAGGCAGATCAGCAGTGTAGTGAAAAGCTCCATGGCGGCTCAACCTGCACAGGCGCAGGTTGACGGTGTGCATGCGGCTGTATTGTGCAATGCAGCAACCGGGTGGCTGCTTTGGCACTGGGCCACCACATCGCGTGCGCAGCCTTCGCACTGGCCGCACTGGGTGGCCACGCCCAGTTCAAACTGGATTTCGTCAAAGCCCATGCCCGCACGAACGTGGCGAGCGATTTCACGGTCAGAGACCCGGCGGCAGACACAGACGATCATGGCAGTCAGTGGTGGATGAAGTGATGAAATTATAAATGCGAATCCATCGCATTAGCAATATGTGTGAATCTTTGGGGTGGATAAAACACAGGTTATTCGAGCAGGGCGCGGCTGGCATGCGCGGGCGTGGCGCAGCCGGTCAGGGCCATGGCCATTTCCAGTTCGTCGCAGAGCAGGCGCAACACATGGGCGACACCGGTGGCGCCGGCGGTGGCCAACCCGTAGATGGCGGGGCGGCCCAGCAGCACGGCCGTTGCGCCCAGTGCCAGGGCCTTGAGCACATCGGTGCCGCGGTGGATGCCGCCATCGACCAGCAGCGGTAGAGCGCCTTGCAGGGCATCGGCAATCCGCGCCAGTGCATGGGCCGAGGCAGGTGCCGTGTCAAGCGTACGGCCGCCGTGGTTGGAAACGATCAGACCAGCCACGCCCAGGGCGGCCGCCTGCAGCGCATCCTGGGGGTGCAGCACGCCCTTGAGCAGCACCGGCAGGCGCGTCTGTGATTGCAGCCACTGCACATCGTCCCAGGTGGGGGCGTGCTCGACGAGGCCCTGGCACAGCAGGTGGGTACCGTCCGTGGTTTGCGGCTGAGGGGGCGGCGGAGCCAGCCCGGCCAGGTTCACCGCTGCAATGCCGGGTGGCAGGTGAAAGCCTGCGCGGCGTTCGCGGTCGCGTGCACCGCTGGTGGGGGCGTCTACTGTGAGCACCAGGGCTTCGTAGCCTGCGGCCTCTGCGCGCTGCACCAGCGCGCGGGTGAAGCCCCGGTCGTGCTGCAGGTAGAGCTGAAACCACAGCGGGCCACGCGCCGGGTCGTCCAGAAAGACCTGGGCCACTTCTTCCAGCGGCGTGCTGGCCTGGGTGCTGAGCACCATGCCTGCACCCAGCGCAGCGGCCGCATAGGCGCTGGCCCGTTCTCCGTCGGGGTGGGCCAGCCGCTGGTAGGCCACCGGGGCCAACAAAATGGGGTGGGCCAGCGTGCGCCCCAGCAGGGTGGTGCGGGTGTGGCCGCCGGCAAGAGAGCGCAGTATGCGCGGCTGCAGGGTGAGCCCGTCCCAGGCGCTGCGGTTGGCGCGCAGTGTGATTTCGTCCGCAGCGCCGCCGCTGAAATAGGCCCAGGCGGGATCGTCCAGGCGCTGGCGTGCATGCTGCGCGTAGTCGGCCAGGGCCACGGTGTCTTCTGGAATAGGCTGGCGCTGCAGTGAAAAAGTTTTAGTCAAAATGGCCTCTAGGGCAATACCATCAAGCGCAAGCAGCTATTGTTTTTAAGTCAGGCATCAGCCCACATGCGCAGCAGGTTGTGGTAGGTACCCGTCAGCCCGACGACGGCGGGCGCGCTCTCGCCGATGGCGCTGCGCAGCTTGAGCAAATCCATGTCCATGTCGAACAGCAACTGGCGTTGCTCGGTCGAGCGCACCATGCTTTCGATCCAGAAAAAGCTGGCCACGCGGGCACCCCGCGTGACGGGCGTGACCTGGTGCACCGTGGAGCTGGGGTAGAGCACCATGTCGCCTGCAGGCAGCCGCACGGCGCGCTCGCCCTGCGGGTGCTGGATGAGCAGCTCGCCGCCGTCGTAGTCCTGCGGGTCGGTGAGGAACAGGGTGCAGGAAATGTCGCTGCGTACCCATTGGTCGGGTACCTTGGAGCGCAGTACGGCACCGTCCACATGGGCGCCGTAGAAGTTGCTTTCGCCGCGGTAGCGGTTGAACAGCGGGTTGAATATTTTTTTGGGCAGCGCGGCAGAAAAGAACACGGCATCGCGCTGCAATGCAGACAGCACCAGGGCGCGCAGTTGCTGCGTCTGGGTGCTGTCCTGCGCGAGTTGCTCGTTGCGCTTGTGCGCCAGGGCCTGCGCCCCTGCGCTGCTGCGTCCATCCACCCAAGGAGCATCGTCGCCGAGCAGGCTGCGGGCGGTGGCGACCTCTTGGGAGGTGAGAATATTTTTGAGATGCAGGAACATGGTGGATGCAGCAGGCAGGCAGGGACTTAGAAGCGCGTCTTGAGCACCAGTTGCACCGAGCGCGGGGCGCCAGGGGCGTAGAAGCCGCGGTACAGCGCATCGGCATAGAGCTTGTTGGTCAGGTTCTGGACGTTCAGCTTGAGGGCGGTTTTGTCATCAAAGCTGTATTCGACCATCGCATCGGCCGTGACAAAGCTGCTGGCCTCCATGGCGCGCGAGCCTTCGGGGTTTTGTGCGCCACGGTAGGTCAGGCCGCCGCCTACGCGCACTTTGGGCGTCACCGCGTAGGTGCTCCAGAGGCTGCCGCTGTGCTTGGGCGTCAGGCCCGGGCGATCGCCCTGCACCTGTGCGCCACCGCCGTTGGCGGCGAGCACCGTAGTGCTTTTGTCGATTTTTGCGCTGGGAATCCAGGTGTGGTTCCAGAAGATCTCCCACTTCGGCGAAATGCGGCCCGCCAGATTGAACTCCATGCCGGTGGCGTGGCGCTTGCCCGAGAGCAGGTAGCCAGGGTTGTCGGGGTCGGTGTTGCGCTCGTTGAATTTTTCGCTGTAGAAAGCGGCCACGCCCAGCAGGGCGCGGCGCTCGAACAGCTCCCATTTGCCGCCGATCTCAAAGTTGCGGCTTTTCTCGGGCGGTGTGTCGGCCAGTGAACCGGTATTGGCGTTCACACTGCCGAACTGGTAGGTGTCGGCCGAGGTGTTGAACGAGGAGCCGTACGACACGTAGTAAGACGCCAGTTCATCGGGTTGGAACAGCACGCCCACACGGGGGCTCCACAGGCCGTCCGAGGTTTCATCGCTCAAAGAGCCGCTCGCGTTGCGGTACGAGGCCTTGAACTGGTCGTAGCGCAGGCCGCCGACCAGTTTGATGGTCGAGTTCAGCGACATCGTGTCTTGCAGGTACAGGCCAATATTCTGTGCCTTGAAGGTGTTGTAGGCCACCGGAGCGCGCATATCGGGTGCCCAGGCTCCGTTGTTGGGCGTGCCCACGGTCGTGCCCAGGCCGTTGGTGGCCGACGAATTGCCCGCTGCGTTGGCATAGCTTGAGTTGCGGTTGGCGTCGTCGTGGTAGTAATCCACGCCGGCCAGGATGTCGTGCTTCTTGCCACCCCAATTGAACGAGTGGGTGTAGTCGCTTTGCAGCTGCGTCATCGTGCTGTCGCCGATGCGGCCTTTGGAGGTGCGCGTCAGCGGCGTGCTGGCGTTGATCTGGTCGAGAGCGGTGATGGGCGTGCCAAAGCGGATCACGCTGGCCAGCAGGTCGCGCTCATACTTGCCGTGGCGCAGGCGCGTCTGCAGCTCGCCACCGTCGCCAAAGCGGTGAATGTGGCCCAGCGTGACGTACTGCGACGAGGTGTTGAGGTGGTCGCTGGCCAGGCCGTAGTAGTTTTTTGCCGGAAGTGTGGGCACGATCTTGCCGTTGTCGTTGATCCACGGGCTGTTGTAGCTGGGGCGGCCTTTGACATCCAAGGCGTACAGGCCGATAGAAAACTCATCGCGCGTGCCGATCCCCCAGGCAAACGTCGGCGCTATGCCGCGCTTGTCCTGCTTGGCCCCGTCGTTGTCGGAGTCGTGTACCAGGGCGTTGAGGCGCAGTGCGGCGTTCTCGCCGGTCTTGAAGTTGAAGTCACCGGTGAGGCGGTTTTCCTTGCCGGTGCCCAGGGTGTACGAGACTTCGTGCTGGTCGATCAGCAAAGGCGCCTTGTTGACCTGGTTGACCACGCCGCCGGTCGAGCCCTTGCCAAACAACATGGAGGCCGAGCCCTTGAGCACTTCGACGCGGTCGAGGTTGAAGGTGTCGCGCTCGTACAGTGGCGCATCCTTCATGCCATCGGTGTAGATGTCCCCCGCCTGGCCGAGCGAGAACCCGCGCAGGCGCACGTCTTCCTCACCCGTTTCGCCGGACTGGAAGGTCACGCCCGCCGTGGTGCGCAGCACTTCGCGGAAGTCATCCTGGTTGCGGTCGTTCATCAACTTTTCGGTGAATACGGTGACCGATTGCGGGATGTCGCGGATGTCCTGATTTCCCTTGCCCACGGTGGTTTTCTTCACCCGCACGGTGTCCTTGCTCTGGATCTCCGCCGTGTCTTTCACGGTCACCGTGGACAGGGTGGCCGCGTTATCGGTGGTTTGGGCCCAACTGCCCATGGACGCTGCGAGCATCAGTGCGCCCAGCGGAATCAGGGCCTTTTCAGCGGCAGGGGAATATGCGTTGTGCAAAAGCGTTGCGGAACGCTGCTGCGTGGGTTTCTTTGCCAAAGTGGCCTCCGTTGGTTGGAAATGCAATGGACACCGCAGAAGGTGTCGCCAAGGTGGAGCGCTAGGCAGTGGCTGGCAAAGGCGTGGCTGTGCGGGTATCGCGCACAAGGATGTTAAATCAAACAATAGTCATTATCATTCGTGTTGATGTATTTTCGCCACAGGATCAGATCAAACAGACGAAAAAAAGCCGGCAAAGCCGGCTTTGGGGAGCGCAGTCGCTCGTTATTTCACGTGCTTGCCAATCAGGCCGGCCATTTCGAACATGGACACCTGGGGTTTGCCAAAGATTTCCTTGAGCTTGGCATCGGCATTGATCATGCGTTTGTTGGCGGCGTCCTGCAGGTTGTTGGCCTTGATGTAGACCCACAGCTTGCTGATGACCTCGGTGCGTGGCAGCGGTGCTGCACCCACGACAGCCGCCAGGGCGGGGCTGGGCGTCAGGGCTTTCATGAACGCGGCGTTAGGGGTGCGCTTCTTGGCGGGAGCAGCGGTCTTGGCAGCAGCGGCTGGTGTGGCCGGGGCTTTTTTTGCAGTTGCCATGTTGGGAATTTCCTTGTTGGGATGGGTCAATGCACCAGCGAAAACCTGCTTTTCCACTGGCATACGGAATGCTACTGGTAAAAAATCGGCTTTCCAAGCGGGTTCAGGGTTTTTTTGCTTCGCCATGTTGCAGCATTGCGATGGCGACGCTCTTGTGGGCGCGCTAGTGACAGGCTTGCTGGCTATTGACGATGCGTTTGAGGGCATCGGGGCTCAAAATACGCACATGGCGCTGCTTGACCTCGACAATGCCTTCTTCCACAAATTTTGAGAAAGTGCGGCTCACGGTCTCAAGTTTCAGGCCCAGGTAGCTGCCGATTTCTTCGCGCGTCATGCGCAGCACCAACTCTGACTGCGAGAACCCGCGTGCATGCAGGCGCTGCACCAGGTTGAGCAAAAAGGCGGCCAATCGCTCTTCAGCGCGCATGCTGCCCAGCAGCAACATGACGCCGTGCTCACGCACGATCTCGCGGCTCATGATTTTGTGCACGTGGTGCTGCAGGGCGTTGACTTCGCGCGACAGTTCTTCAATGCGGTCGAAGGGCATGACGCAGACTTCGGCGTCTTCGAGGGCCACTGCATCGCAGGTATGGTGGTCGTTGACGATGCCGTCCAGGCCGATGATCTCGCCGGCCATTTGAAAGCCTGTGACCTGGTCGCGCCCGTCCTCGGTCGCTACGCAGGTCTTGAAGAAGCCTGTGCGGATGGCAAACAGCGAGGTGAACTGTTCGCCATTGCGGAACAGCGTGGTGCCACGCTTGATCTTTCGCCGTACCGCCACGACATCGTCAATGCGCTTGAGTTGTTCGTCGTTCAGACCCACCGGCATGCACAATTCACGCAAATTGCAGTTCGAACACGCAACCTTGAACGCCTGGGGTGTCATGTGAACGGGTACCTGTCCGGTTTCAGACAGAGCGCCCGACGACTCGTCGGCATGGGATGCGGGGACGATGGAGATGCGGGTTGGGGCTGACATAAGTCAAATTATCACCCATTCTGCATTTTTGCCAGAACAGAGCCAGTAGCTCCAACAGGTGCTTGACCAAAATCAAGATTCGAACCGCTAATCTGGGGCACATTAGAAAAGCCAGCTAGGAACCTAAATGACTGTTGTAACCCCTGAATTGCTCACCCGGTTTGATGTATCGGGACCCCGTTACACCTCGTACCCCACCGCTGACCGCTTTGTTGATGCCTTCGGTGAGGACGAATACGTGCTGGCCCTGCAGCAGCGCAGGCAAAGCGCCGTGGGCAAGGCCTTGCCCTTGTCGGTGTACGTTCACATCCCGTTTTGCGAGTCGCTGTGCTATTACTGCGCCTGCAACAAGATCATTACCAAGCACCATGATCGTGCTGATGTGTATCTGCGCTATTTGAACCGCGAGATTGAGTTACACACGGCGCACTGCGGCGTGGGCCAGGTGGTCAGCCAGATCCACTTGGGTGGCGGCACGCCCACCTTTCTCTCCGATGAGGGGCTGCGTGACCTCATGGGCATGCTGCGCAACCATTTCACTTTGGTGCCCGGCGGTGAATATTCGATCGAGGTCGACCCCCGTACCGTGGATGCAGATCGGCTGGCCCTGCTGCACGAACTGGGATTCAACCGCCTGAGCTTCGGTGTGCAGGATTTCGACCCCGAAGTGCAGAAAGCCGTGCACCGCATCCAGCCCAAGGAACAGGTTTTTTCCCTGGTCGAGTCGGCGCGCTCCATTGGCTTTGATTCCATCAACGTCGACCTGATTTACGGCTTGCCCAAGCAAACCCCTGATTCATTCGACCGCACGCTGGCGCAGGTAGCCGAGTTGCGCCCCGACCGCATTGCGCTGTATGCCTACGCCCATTTGCCCGAGCGCTTCAAGCCGCAACGGCGCATTGTGTGGGCGGACCTGCCCATGGCATCGGCCAAGGTGTCGATGCTGTCGCGTTCGCTGGAGGCATTCAGCGCAGCGGGCTATGTTTATGTGGGCATGGACCATTTCGCACTGCCGGACGATGCGCTGGCCATCGCCAAGCGCCAGGGGCGTCTGCACCGCAACTTCCAGGGCTACAGCACGCAGCCCGACTGCGACCTGATTGCCCTGGGGGTTTCTGCAATTGGCCGCGTGGGCGCTACCTATAGCCAGAACGCCAAAACCCTGGACGACTATTACGATCGGCTCAACCAGGGCCACCTGCCGGTGGTACGCGGCCTGGCGCTGACGCGCGACGACCTGGTGCGCCGTGCCGTCATCATGGCTTTGATGTGCCAGGGAGAATTGCTTTTTGAACCCATGGAGCAATCCTGGCTGATTGATTTTCGCACTTACTTTGCCACCGAGTTGGAGCAGTTGAAGGAGATGGAGGGGCAAGGCCTTGTTGTCCTGGGTCCTGAGGGCATCGAAGTGACGGCGATGGGTTGGTACTTTGTGCGGGGCATTGCCATGGTGTTTGACCGGTATCTGCAAGCCGACAAGAACAGAGCGCGGTTTTCCCGCATCATCTAAACCCCATGTTGGCTTCCTTGGCCTCGACTGCGTTGCTCATGGGGCTCGCAGGCGGGCCTCATTGTCTTGCCATGTGCGCCGCGCCGTGCTCTGTCGTGACCGGCCAGGCGCTGCCGCAGGTGCCTGACCAGGCGACCGAACATACACTGCATTGGCTGCCCCGCCCGGGCGGTTTGGCCCGCAGACTGGTGGCATACCACAGCGGGCGATTATTAGGCTATGCGGCCGTGGGTGCGTTGGCTGCCATGGCCATGCAGAGTCTGGCGTGGATGACGCAACACACGGCAGCGTTGCGCCCGGTCTGGACGTTCATGCATGTGGCCGTGCTCGCCTGGGGCCTGATGATGGTGCTGCAGGCACGCCAGCCGGCATGGGTGGAGCAGGCTGGGCGTAGCGTGTGGAATCGTGTCCGGCCATTGGTGCAGGCGCCGGGAGGCGTGTTTGTCACCGGATTTCTATGGGCCTTGATGCCTTGCGGGCTGCTGTATTCGGCCTTGCTGGTGGCGGCCCTGAGTGGTGGCGCGTGGCAGGGAGCGCTGAGCATGGCGCTGTTTGGCGTGGGTAGCGGCTTGTGGTTGTTGGCTGGCCCGTGGCTGTGGCAGCACTTGCGTGTACGCATGAATGTCCTGCGCGCCAGTTGGGGGACCCGGTTTGCGGGTTTCTTGTTGATGGCTGTGGCCTGCTGGGCCTTGTGGATGGACCTGGTGTACCGGCCGTCGTTGATCTGTCAGTAATAGAAACCGCGTTATCTCAGCCCTTTTGTGGCGCAAAAGCGCCATTGGGGCGATGTCAGCAAAAGTATCTCCAGATGGCTTGATAATGGGGCGCGCATTCCTTTCACGGGCCTTTTCCGCGACGCACCTCTGCAATGGATGACAACACCGCCATACCTATCGCCATAGACCAATTGCGTATTGGTATGTACATCCAGCTCGGACTGAACTGGATGAGCCATCCTTTTCCCGTCAGCAGCTTCCGCATTGCCTCAGAGTCCCAGATCGAGATTCTGCGCGGATTGGGTCTTGCAGAAGTCCGCTACGTTCCTGCCAAGAGCGATCCTGCCCCCGCTACAGCGCTATTAGAGAAGGCGGCGACGTCCCTTGATCAGCGCCAGCAAAAAAATGGCACGGTGTCGGCCAGCCCTGCGACAGAGCAGGAAGATTCGGCCCTGCGGTTGCGGTTGCAGTTGCTGGAGCAGCATCGTCGGCTGGACGCCTGTGACCAGCGGTTCATGGCGGCCACGCGCAACTACCGCAAGCTCGTCGAGAAGGTGGAGGGCGGGCCTATGCTGGCGCGTCTTGAAAGCGAGGCGCTGGTCACCGACTGTGTGCAGGAGTTACTGCAAAACACGGAATCCGTGATCAGTCTGCTGTCCGAGGGCGTGGGCGAGCGCAATGCCTTGCATCCGGTCAACGTCATGGTGCTTTGTCTGCTGATGGGCAAGGCGCAAGGACTGTCGCCCGAGGGCATGCAGGACCTGGGTATGGCCGGGTTGTTGCATGACATCGGCAAGATGCGCTTGCCAGAATCCGTGAATGGCCCGCAGGAGGGGATGACACCGGCAGAGCAGGCCCGCTACCGCAGCCATGTGGGTGAATCTGTGCGTCTGGGCCAAAGCATGGGTTTGTCCAGCGGCGTGCTACTGGCCATTGCGCAGCACCATGAAATGGCCGATGGCAGTGGTTTCCCCCTGCGGCTCAAGGGCGAGGAGTTGTGCCAGGCGGGGCGTACCCTGTCGTTGGTGAATCACTACGAGCGTTTGTGCAACCCGGGTCGCACAACCCCGGCCCTGACGCCCCATGAAGCCCTCTCCGTCATGTTTGCGCAGCAAAAAGGGTATTTCGATGCCGTTGTGCTGGGCACCTTCATTCGAATGATGGGCGTGTATCCCCCGGGCTCGGTGGTGCAGCTGGTCAATGACCGCTATGCCATGGTGGTGTCGGTCAATTCCTCGCGGCCCTTGCGCCCCCGGGTGATCGTTCATGATGACCGCGTCCCTCGGGACGAGGCATTGATTCTGGATCTGGAAAGCATGCCTGAACTGGGTATTCGTCGCAGTCTTCGTCCCTCGCAATTGCCCCGGGAGTCACTTGAATATTTGTCGCCGCGCAGGCGCATTTGCTACTTCTTCGAAAGAGCCGTAGACCAGGCTGCTGTCGGGGAACGGGTGTGAGCTGCGGCGCGCAAGAGAGTCTCTGGCAAGCTGCGTTTGACGGATTGCAAGAAGCTGTCTGGCTGGTGGATGCATGCGCGCGCACCATCGTTTTTGCCAACCAGCGTGTCGCGCAGCTGGTGGGTTTGCCCAGAGCCGCCCTGATAGGCGTGCCGGTGGAGCGTCTGGCGGCCACCCCCGAAGACCAGTGTTTCTGGTCCGACACTGAAGAGGTACTGACCCAGGGCATTCATTCCATGACCAGCCTGCTGCGGGGCGACGGCCAGTTGGTTCCGGTCGAGCGCAAGGTGGTGCCGTTCCGCGCGGAGGGAGCCCGGGTGTTGCTGCTGGTCAGCATGGTCGATTGCAGCGCCCGCCAGGCGGTCGAACGCGACCTGGAGACCTTGCTGGCAGAGCTGCGCGCCACGCTGGATTCGGCTGCCGATGGCATGCTGGTCTGCGGGCTGCATGGGGAAGTACGGGCTTTCAACCAGCGCCTGGTACAAATATGGGGCATGCCCCAAGAACTGCTGCTGCAACGCAATGACGACCAGGTGCATGCCTTTCTGGCATCGCGCGTACGGCATCCTGATGCCTACCGGGCTCGGCTGGAAGCAATTGCCACAGACGCTCAGGGGCAGAGCCAGGACGTGATCGAACTGCAGGGTGGCCAGCTCTTGGAGCGGCGCAGCGTGCCCCAGTGGAGCCATGGCGGGGTGACGGGACGGGTCTATTCGTTTCGTGACATCACGCTGGAGGTACAGGCGCAAACCGCCTTGCGCCTGGCGGCCAGGGTGTTTGATTCGAGCCCTTATCCAATTTTCATTGCCGACGACCAGCATCGCCTGGTACGACTTAATCCAGCCTGCGAACAGCTTTTTGGACGCACCAGCCAAAGCCTGCAAAGGTGCGATGTGGTCGGTTTTCTGGGTGTAGGCGCGGCCCGCCAGTTCATGGAGGGTGTGCAGGCCGAGTGGCAGCATGGAGGCCTGTGGAAGGGCGAGTTATGGCTGCCCCGCGAAGACGACAGTGGTTGTGCGATCCATCTCTCCTGGGTGGTGCTGCGCGACAAGGAGGGTAGGATTGAGCAAAGCATTGGCTTCGTGCGTGACCTGACCCAGCAGCATGCCGCGCAGAAACGTATCGACGAACTCGCCTACAGCGATGCCCTCACCGGGCTACCCAATCGGCTTTTGCTGTCGCAAAAAGTGGACTCCGCCATCCGCGCGGCGCGGCCAGACGGCACGGGTTTCGCCATCCTGTTCCTGGATCTCGATCGGTTCAAGGTCATCAACGATTCTCTGGGCCATCTTTTTGGTGACAAGGTGCTGCAGTTGGTCACCACACGCCTGCAAACCTGCCTGCGCCAGACCGACATGCTGTGCCGCATTGGTGGTGATGAATTTGCCATGTACCTGCATGCAGGCGATGCTTCGGGCGCCGAGCAGGTGGCGCGCCGCATGCTCGATGTCATGCGCCACCCTTTCACACTTGATGGCATGGGGTTTTCCATCCAGTGCAGCATCGGAGTGTCCCTGTATCCCCAGGACGGCCGGTCTCTGGACGAGCTGATCAAGCAGGCCGACACAGCCATGTACCGGGTGAAGGAGCGTGGGCGCGGCAGTTTTGGTTTTTACCAGCCGCAAATGAATGCCAATCTGCTGGAACGGATGCAGATGGAGCACGCCATGCGCCACGCTCTGGAAAACCAGCGCATGAGTGTGCACTACCAGCCCCAGGTGGATATGGCCTCAGGCCGCATCATTGGTGCGGAGGCCCTTTTGCGCTGGACGGACCCGGACCTGGGCTGTGTCGGGCCGGGCGTTTTCATTCCGTTGGCCGAGGAAACAGGCTATATCGTCCCCCTGGGGGCGTGGGTGCTGGAGCAGGCCGTGCAGGAGGCTGTGCGCTGGAAACAGGCGGGCACACCCATCGTGGTGTCGGTGAATGTCTCCGCACTGGAAATGCGGCAGCCCGATTTCATCGAGCGCCTGACCCGGGTACTGCGAGAAAACGAGTTGCCGGCCGAGTTGCTGGAATTGGAGTTGACCGAATCCATCCTGTTGCAGGACGCCCAGGAAGCCGCCCAGCGGCTGGAGGTGGTGGCCGCCCTGGGCGTGGCGCTGGCCATTGACGATTTTGGAACCGGTTATTCGAGCCTTGCCTACCTCAAAAACCTGCCCATCCACAAGCTCAAGGTCGACCAGTCTTTTGTGCGCGGCTTGCCCGATGATGAAGGCGACCACGCCATCGTCAGTGCCATCGTGTACCTGGGCCGATCCTTGCGCCTGTGCGTGGTGGCCGAAGGGGTGGAAACACTGGCCCAGCGTGCAGCGTTGCAGCAAATGCAGTGCGACCAGTACCAGGGCTATCTGTGTTCGCCTGCACTGCCGGCGCCGGAATTTGCGGCTTTGCTGGCCCGGCAAGCATCGGGCTCAGGCATCGTGGTCACGCCGCCGTAAGGCCCTTCCAGAGCATGTAAACCGCCAGCCCCAGCAGCAGGGCTGCAAACACCCGCTTGAGCTGCGCCACGGGCAGCTGGTGTGCGGCGCGGGCGCCCAGTGGTGCTGTGAGCACACTGAACATCGCAATCGTGACCAGGGCGGGCAGCCACACATAGCCCAGGGATGCTGGGGGCAGCCCGGTGACGGACTGGCCGCTGACCACATAACCGACGGCATTGGCCAGAGCAATGGGAAAACCCAGCGCAGCACTGGTGGCTACGGCATTGTGAATGGGTATGTTGCACCACACCATGAAAGGCACGCTGACGAATCCCCCGCCAGCGCCCACCATGCCCGAGAGAAAACCGATGCTGCCGCCTGCCGCCAGTTGCCCTGCTGTGCCGGGCATTTGGCGTGTAGGCGCTGGCTTTTTGTTGCGCAGCATCTGGTAGGCCGAAAAACTGACAAAGCAGGCGAATACGATGGCCAGCACCGAGCCTTTGAGCAGTGCGAAAACGCCCAGGCTTGCGGCCATGCTGCCCAACACAATGCCGGGGGCCAGCCGCCGGGCAATGTCCCAGCGCACGGCGCCGCGCTGGTGGTGGGCGCGCACGCTGGAGATGGACGTAAAAACGATGGTGGCCATGGACGTGGCAATGGCCATCTTCACGGCCAGCCCCGGGGCCACCTGCTGTTGGCCGAGGAAATAGGTCAGGAAGGGCACCAGCACCATGCCGCCGCCAATGCCCAACAGCCCAGCGAGAAAACCAGTGCCCAGGCCCAGCAGAGCCAGTTCAGCGATCAAAAGGGGGTCGAGCAGCATACGGCGCGGGGGAGAAAAGGCGGGGTGCGCCGGAGCGGGGCAGAAGAGGTGTCTGCGAATGCCACCGGACCCTCATCCTGAACCGGGGGTTCAGGTGGGCGAGGGCAGCCAGGCGTTGGGTTCATCTGACGCGAGATGATCACGCTCACCGGGCGATGTACCAAGCCCGTGCTCAATGAGCATTGGTTCAAGGAAATATTAAGCCCGACAGCACCGCAGACGCTTGCATTGTAGGCGCAGCGCAGGCTGTGCGCTCAGATCAGCCGGCCGTCATTGCCCAGGGCTTCGTCCAGGCGCTGCACCAGGGCGCGCAGGCGATCGTCGCCGTCCTGGGCATGGGCCGAGTGTGACGATTGGATGGACTCTGATGGTGGGAGCGCTCTGGCGGCGGCCAGGTCGGCAGACTCGCGGTCGGCCAGCTCAAACGCCATGTTCAGCGCGGCCAGCACGGCGATGCGTTCGCGTGCGCGCACCTTGCCCGCATCGCGGATGCGCAGCATGGCGGTGTCCACCCGCTCCACCGCTTCGAGCAGGCGCGCCTCGCGGCCTTCGGGGCAGCCAAGCAGATAGCTCTGCTGCATGATCTGCACCTCCAGCTGTTTCATTCGGAGTCCTTGGGGTCGGGTGATGTGGGCAGGCGCTCGATCAGGGAGTCCACCCGGGCGCGGGCGGCCTGCAGGCGTGAGCGCAGCGAATCGCGCTCCTGGGTGAGTGCGGCCACCTGTTCAGCCATGAGTTCGTTGGTGCGCTGCAGCTGTTCGTGGCGAACCAGCAGGCGCTCTACGCGCTCGGCAATCTGGTCGAGAGGAGACAAAGAGGCCATACAGCCCTGGATTGTAGGCAGTTGCATTACAAAGCGCCGTAAAATCCACGGTGTTGGTGCTCGCAGTGTGGTTCACATGCTGCAGTTCAACGGGAAGCAGGGAGGAGCGTGCCGCACGCGGCGCCCCCCGAGCCTGCGCTGCCCCCGCAACGGTCAGCGGCCGAATCGTTCGATTCACCTTTCACACCCAGTGCCACTGGGCGCCTTGAACAAGCGCCTGGGAAGGCCGTGAAAGGCGCGCCGCCAGCCCGGATACCGGCCAACACGGTGGTTGCGTGCGCCTTCTGGCGTGCGTGGCCGTATCACCCATACGCTGGCGGGGAAGCCGGCCCGGGTTGTTTGCAGACCTTGTGTTTTCCATGAAAAATCATTTGCCCCACGTGCGCCCTATTGCGTCGCTGCGTCCTGTTGTCCTTGCTACGCTGTCGCTTTTCGCTGCCCATGCGGCGCACGCTCAGGAGGTTGCCGCTCCCATCCTTCTCGCGCAAAACCTGCGCGCCCCGCAGCTCTCCGAAACCGTGGTGACGGCCACGCGCACCGAGCAAGCTTTGTCTGACTTGGTGGCCGATGTGTCCATCGTCGACCGGGAGACCATCGAGTCCAGCGGCGCCACCGGGGTGGCCGACCTGCTGGCGCGCCTGCCCGGCGTCGAAATCACGCGCAACGGCGGCGTGGGTAATGCCAGCAGCGTGTATGTGCGCGGTGCCGAGCAGCGCTTTACAGCCGTGTATATCGACGGTGTGCGCATCGACTCGCAGTCCACCGGCGGCGCAGTGTGGGAGCAGATTCCGCTCTCGCAGATCGAACGCATCGAGGTGTTGCGCGGCCCGGCCGCGGCGGTGTATGGCTCGGACGCCATTGGCGGTGTCATCCAGTTGTTCACCCGCAAGGGCGAAGGCCCGGCGGCGCCCTATGTCGGCATCGGCCTGGGCAACCAGGGTACGCGCAAGGTCGAGGCCGGCGTGAGCGGCGCGACCGGGCCCGAGGGCGCGCTGGACTATGCGCTGGGCCTGGCCCATGCGCGCAGCAGCGGCTTTGACAGCAAGTCCAGCGGCGCGCACAACCCCGACGATGACGGCTACCGCAGCACCAGCGCCACCGCGCGCCTGGGCTACCGCGTGAATGCGCAGCACCGCATCGGCGCCAACCTGCTCGTGAGTCGGCTCAACTCAGGCTACGACGGCTTTACTTACAAGCCTACGGCGCCCGACGACGACCGCAACCTCAACCGCCTGCACACGGCGGGCGCGCACTGGGCCGCCCAGTGGAGCGACTCCTACAGCACGCGCGTTTCGGTGAACGAGTCGCTCAGCCGCTACGAGACCACACCCTCGCCCTACCTCACGCAAACGCAGTTGCGCGGCTACCTGTGGCAAAACGACTGGCGTCTGGGCGCGCACCGTCTGAGCGCTGCGCTGGAGCGCCGTGATGACCAGCTTGAAAACGCCTCGCTGGTGGGCGGCACCACGCGCAGCCGTTCGCAGGACGCGCTGGCGCTGGGCTACGGTTTCAGCGCAGGCGCGCACAGCGTGCAAGCCAACCTGCGCCACGACAGCGACAGCGAATTCGGCGGCAAGGGCACGGGCAGCCTGGCCTACGGCTACGCCTTTGCACCGGGCTGGCGCGCCACCGCATCGGCGGGCACGGCATTTCGTGCGCCCACGCTGTACCAGCGCTTCAGCCAGTACGGCGACGCCTCGCTGCAACCCGAGACCAGCCGCAACGCTGAGCTGGGCCTGCGCTATGGGCAGGGCACAAGCGCCTTCTCGGCGGTGGTGTACCGCAACCGCGTGGCCAACCTGATCAACTTTGCCGCAGGCGGCACCTGTGGGGAGCCGTTTGGCTGCTACCTCAACACCGGCAATGCCGAATACAGCGGCGTGACGCTGGCAGGTTCCTACCAACTCGCCGGCGTGCAACTGCGTGGTTCGGTGGACTTCCAGAACCCGCACGACCGCGACACCGGCAAGCAGTTGGCACGGCGCGCCAAGCGCCACGCCACGCTGGGCGCCGACACGGTGCTTTCCGGCTGGACCCTGGGCGCCGAAATGCAGGCCTCGGGCCGCCGCTTTGACAATGCGGCCAATACCAAGGTGCTCGGCGGCTACACGCTGTTCAACCTGTATGCCAGCACACGCCTTGCCCGCGACTACACGCTGCTGGCGCGCATCGACAACGCGGCGGACAAAAACTACGAGACGGCTGGTACCTACGCGACTGGTGGGCGCCAACTCTACATCGGCCTGAAGTGGGAGCCATTGTGAGCTCAACCCCCTGTGGCGCTTCGCGCCTTCCCCCTTCTCTCACGCTTCGCGTGGGAAGGGGGACGCCGCCGGTGCGGCGGGGCGGCCCTTGCACGGCGGCCCGCGCCTGGTGCGGGCTAGGATCAAGCGTTGTGGGTGTTATCCAACGCCAGGAGTTTGTGTGATGACGCGTTGCCCCGCACTGCTGGTGGCCGCCCCGGCCTCTGGCCAGGGAAAAACCACGGTGGTGGCGGCCTTGGCGCGCCTGCATGCGCGCCAGGGGCGGCGTGTGTGCGTGTTCAAGTGCGGGCCCGATTTTCTCGACCCGCACTGGCACCAGCTCGCCAGCGGCGCGCCCGTGCATTCGCTCGATTTGTGGATCAATGGCGCCGAGGATTGCGCTGCGCGCCTGCATGCCGCCGCGCAGGAGGCCGACCTGGTGCTTATCGAAGGCGTGATGGGCTTGTTCGATGGCGAACCCAGCGCCGCCGACCTGGCGCGGCGCTTTGGCGTGCCGGTGCTGGCTGTCGTCGATGCTGCCGCCATGGCCGGCACCTTTGGCGCGCTGGCACATGGCCTGCGGCACTACCAGCCCGACCTGCCCTGGGCGGGCGTGCTGGCCAACCGCGTGGCGGGCGAGCGCCATGCCGAGATGCTGCAGCGCGGCCTGCGCGAGCCGGGCGACTGGCTGGGCGCCTTGCCGCGTGTGGCGCTGGCGAATGCCGCCCCCGCAGGCAAGAACGCCGCCCTGCTGCCCGAGCGCCACCTGGGCCTGGTGGCCGCGCACGAACTCCCCGACGCGATGGACCGGTTGGACGCCGCCGCCGATGCGCTGGCGTTGACGCCCCTGGGGCAGATGGATGCGGCGGATTTGCAGCGCTGGGCGGTGGACTTTCCGGCGCCACCTGCGCCGCAGCCCGTGCCGCCGCTGCTGGCAGGCCGTACTGTGGCCGTGGCACGCGATGCCGCGTTCAGCTTTATTTACCCGGCCAACCTCGACACCCTGGCGCAACTCGGCGCCCAGGTGCGCTTTTTCTCGCCGCTGGCAGGCGATACCTTGCCAGCCTGCGATGCCGTGTGGCTGCCCGGCGGCTATCCCGAGCTGCACGCTGCGCAACTGGCGGCGAACCAAGGCCTGCAGAACGACCTGCGCGCGCACCTGGCCGCAGGCAAACCCCTGTGGGCGGAATGCGGGGGCATGCTGGCGCTTTTCGAATCCTTGCGTCTGCAGGACGGCAGCGTGCAGGCGATGTGGGGCCTGTTGCCCGGCCAGGCCGCCATGCAGCCGCGCCTGGCATCGCTCGGGCCGCGACAAGTCAACCTGGCGGGCCAGGTGCTGCGCGGCCACAGCTTTCATTACTCCACTGCCGACTGCAGCGCCCCGGTGCTGGCGCGCAGCAGCCGGCCCGGTGGGGCGGATGCCGATGGCGAGCCGGTGTATGCGCTGGGCAGCCTGCGTGCCAGCTACTTCCACGCCTGGTTTGCCTCGAACCCAGTGGCGGTGGCGCAGTTGCTCGGAGGCGCAGCATGACCCTCTCCGTGGCCCGCAGCGAGCTCATTCTGGGTGGCCAGAAAAGCGGCAAATCGCGCCGCGCCGAGGCGCTGGCGGCCCAATGGCTGGCGGCCAGCCCCGCGCACCGCGCGCTATTGATTGCTACCGCAGAGGCGCACGACGAGGAAATGCGCCAGCGCATTGCCCGCCACCAAAGCGACCGCGCCGCGCGCGTGCCGCGCATGCAGACGTTGGAGGAGCCGCGCGACCTCGCTCGGGTTTTGGTGCAGCGCGGCGCGCCGGACACCCTCATCGTCGTCGATTGCCTGACGCTGTGGCTGACCCACTGGATGTTTGGGTTCGATGAAAATTTAATGCAAAAAGAGGCTCCAGCGTATGACTGGACTGCGCAGGCAGCTCTTTTTTTTGAAGCGTTGGCGAAAACCCCTGGGCCCGTTGTTCTGGTGGGCAACGAGATCGGCCTGGGGGTCATTCCCTTAGGAAGCCAGGTGCGCGCCTTTGTCGATGCACTGGGCGTTTTGAACCAGCAGGCAGCGCAGGCCTGTGCGCGCGCCACGCTGATGGTCTCCGGCCTGCCGCTCACCTTGAAGGACACCCCATGAAACCCACGCCCATCAAACGCATCCTCACCGTGCTGGCGATTTTGCTGGTGCTGGTGCTGGCCATGGCCACGCTGGCGCAGGCTGCGCCCATCAGCGTGGTGGACGATCGGGGCCGAACCGTCACGCTGGCCCACCCGCCCGAGCGCATCGTCAGCCTGCTGCCCTCGCTGACGGAGACCGTGTGCGCGCTCGGTGCCTGCGAGCGCCTGGTGGGCGTGGACCGCTATTCCAACTGGCCGGCCAGTGTGGTGCCGCTGCAGGGGGTGGGCGGCGGGTTGGACCCGAACATCGAGGCCATCGTCGCCCTGCGGCCCGACGTGGTGCTGATGGCGACCTCGTCGCGCGCCCAGGCGCGGCTCGAATCGCTGGGTGTGACCGTGGTGGCGCTGGAGCCCAAGACCCATGCCGACGTGCAGCGCGTGCTCGGCAAGGTGGGCCAGGTGCTGGGCGTGCAGGATGCGCAGCGGGTCTGGCGCACCATTGACGCGGGTGTGCAGGCCGCCGCCCAGTCGGTGCCGCCCACCGTGCGCGGCACGCGGGTGTATTTCGAAGTCAACAGCGGGCCGTACGCGGCAGGCCCGTCCTCCTTTATTGGTGAGACGCTCGCACGGCTGGGGGCCCGCAACATCATTCCCGCAGCGCTCGGGCCTTTCCCCAAACTCAACCCCGAATTCGTGGTGCGCGCCGACCCCGACCTGATCATGGTCGGTGCGCGCAGCGCCGAGGGCCTGGCCGCGCGCCCCGGCTGGAGCCAGATGCGCGCGCTGCGGGACGGCCGGCTGTGCCGGTTTGACGCAGCGCAGTCCGACGTGCTGATCCGCCCCGGCCCGCGCATGGCCGAAGCGGCGCGCCTGATGGCGACCTGCCTCACCGACAAGGCGCCCCGCAAAGAAGTGCGACCATGAGCGCCGTCATGCCCCTGCCGCCCATCCGCTTGCCCCCCTGCGCCAGCACCGTGCACGCACGGCGCGGCCGCTGGCTGGCGCTGGTGCTCATCGCTTTGGCGCTGTGCCTGTTCGTGCTGGGCACGGCGGTGGGCAGCAGCGGGTTTGAAAACCTCCTACCCGCGCTGTGGAACCCGCAGGGCGACAGCGCGGCGCACGCCATGGCGCAGCAAATCGTCTGGGACATTCGCCTGCCGCGCACGCTCGGCGCCTGGTGTGCAGGCGCGCTGCTCGGGCTGGCGGGTGCGGTGGCGCAGGGGCTGTTTCGCAACCCGCTGGCCGACCCGTATCTGCTGGGCAGTGCATCGGGCGCCTCGCTGGGCGTGGCGCTGGCGCTGGCCCTGATGGGGGGCGCGGGCGGAATGCTGGGCGGGGCGCAGAGCGCCATCACCATTTCGGTGTATTCCGGCCACTGGCTGGTGCGCCTGGGGCTGACGGGCGCGGCCTTCGTGGGCGCGGTGCTGGCGGTGCTGCTGACGCTGGTGCTGGCGCGCGGCGTGCAGCACACGCTGCGCCTGCTGCTGGCGGGCGTCATCGTGGGCGTGGTGCTGGGGGCGCTCACCTCGCTCATCCTGCTGCTGTCGCCCGATTCGCTGCAGGCCATGCAGGCGTTTTTGCTGGGCTCCACCGGCTTTGTCGGCTGGACGTCGTGCCTGCTGATGGCCGTCGTTTGGGGGCTGTGTCTGGTGGTGGCCTGGCTGCTGGCGCGCGGGCTCGATGGCCTGGCGCTGGGCGAAGCCACTGCGCTCAGCCTGGGGCTGCGGCTGGCGCCGCTGCGCGCGGTGCTGGTGGCGGTGCTGGCGCTGGCCACGGGCACCGCAGTGGCGCAGACCGGTTTGATTGCCTTTGTCGGCCTGGCCGCGCCGCACCTGGTGCGCGCCGCCGTGCCGGTGCCGCACGGGCGGCTGATGCTGCTGTCCAGCCTGATGGGCGGCGCGTTGCTGGCGGGCGCCGACCTGCTGGCGCGCGGCCTGCTGGCGCCGCAGGAGCTGCCCGTGGGCGTGCTCACTGCCGTGCTCGGCGGCGGCTATTTGCTGTGGCTGATGCACCGGCGCAGCTCCCCTGGGGGGCTGTTGTGACTGCTCCTGAAAAAATAGCTGTCAGTGCAGATCAGGTAAGCGCTGGCATAGGAAAACGCTCCATATTGCACGGCATCACGCTGCCGCTGGCGGCGGGCCGCTGGACCAGCATCGTCGGCCCCAACGGCGCGGGCAAATCGACCTTGCTCAAGGTATTGGCTGGGCTGTTGCCGGCGCAGAGTGGGCAGGTTGCCTTGTTCGGTCGCGCTTTGCACGATTGGTCGGCCCGCGAGCGCGCCCGCCAGATGGCCTGGCTGGGCCAGAACGAAGCGGCGGCCGATGACCTGACGGTGCTCGACGTGGCGTTGCTGGGCCGTTTGCCGCACCAGGGCTGGCTGCAGCCGCCCAGCCTGGCCGACCACGCCGCGGCAGAAGCCGCTCTGCGCCAGACGCAGGCCTGGGCCTGGCGCGAGCGGCCGCTGGGCCAGCTCTCGGGCGGCGAGCGCCAGCGCGTGCTGCTGGCGCGCGCCCTGGCCGTCAACGCGCAGGTGCTGCTGATGGACGAGCCCCTGGCCAACCTCGACCCGCCGCACCAGGCCGACTGGCTGCTGTTGGTGCGCAGTCTGGTGGCCGAGGGCCGCACCGTGGTCAGCGTGCTGCACGAGCTGTCGATGGCGCTGCAGGCCGACGACGTGGCGGTGCTGGAAGGCGGCCGCCTGCAGCACCACGGCGCCGCGCACAATCCGGCCACCCACCGCGCGCTGGAAGCCGTGTTCGGCCAGCGCATCGCCATCCACTGCGTGCAGGACCAGTGGCTGGCCTTGCCCCGGTTGCACGCCCCTGCATTCGCTACTTGAGGAAACCCCTATGGAAATCGAAACTGCTCCCACCGAGAAACGCTATGAAAAACCCGAGGGCGAACGCCGGGGCCTGGTCATCGTCCACACCGGCGACGGCAAGGGCAAAAGCACGGCCGCCTTTGGCCTGGCGCTGCGCGCGCATGGGCGCGGCAAAGCGGTGCGGATCTTCCAGTTCATGAAGGTGCCGAGTGCACGCTTTGGCGAGCACCGCATGTTCGAGCAGCTTGGCATCCCCATTGAAGGCCTGGGCGATGGATTCAGCTGGAAGAGCAAGGACCTGGAGCATTCCGCGCAGCTCGCCCGCGACGGCTGGGAAAAGGCGCGTGCGGCCATCCTCTCGGGCGAGCACTTCCTGGTGGTGCTGGACGAAATCACCTACCCGCTGATCTACGGCTGGCTGCCGCTCGAACCCGTGCTGGAGACGCTGCGCACACGCCCCAGGGACGTGCACGTCGTGCTCACCGGTCGCCGCTGCCCGCCCGAGATCATCGAACTGGCCGACACCGTGACCGAGATGGCGCTCATCAAGCATGCGTTCCAGGCCGGCGTTCCGGCGCAGCGCGGCATCGAGGACTAGGGCCTGTTCACACTATTTTTGCCAGATGCGTTGCGATCAAAAAGGGCCAGGCGCTAGGCGCCAAACGAAGCTGGGGTGCGGCCCCAGTGAGGCTTGGCAACGCCGCGAATGGCCCTTTTTGGTCGCAACCCGAAGGGAAGGCTTGCAAAACCGCGCTACTCGTCGTTGCGTTCCTAGCCAAGGCCCCGGCCTTGGCGTCGTCACGCGCCTAGATTGGCGCGGCTTTGCTGGCCTTCGCACTGGCAAAAATAGTGTGAACAGGCCCTAGCGCATGCCCTGGCACTGGCTCTATCCCCTCGCGGCCTCGCCCTGGGAGGGCGCGGCCTGCCTGGCGTGGGCGGTGCTGGTGGCGCTGGCGGTAGACCGCCTGTGGGGCGAGCCGCCCGCGCGCTGGCACCCGGTGGTGTGGATGGGCAGCGCGCTTGCGGCCTGCGGCGCGCGCATTGCGCCAGCGACGCAGACGGGCCGGGATTTGAAGGTTTTTTGGCTTGCTGCGCTTGCCTGGTGTGCGCTGGCAGCTCTTGTTTTTATAGCGTTTTCAGCGGTGCAAGGCCTGCTGTGGTGGCTGGGCTGCCCCGTGCATTCCAGTGCCCATGCTTTGGACATTGCGGGCGTGGGCTTGGCCGGCGCCCGTTCGGTGCAAACGACGCTGGCCGCGTTGCTGACGGCCACGGCAATGGGCCTGGCACTCAAGCCCTTGCTGGCGCTGGCCCTGCTGCAAAGCGAAGTGCGCGCCGTAGAGGCGGCTTTGGGCGAATCGCTGCAGGCTGGGCGCGAGCGGCTGGCGCATTTGGTAAGCCGCGACGTGCATGCGTTGGATGCCGCTGGGGTGCGTGAGTCGGCCATTGAATCGCTCGCCGAAAACCTGAACGACTCGGTGGTGGCCCCTATTTTCTGGTTCGTGCTGGCGGGCCTGCCCGGCGCGGCGCTGTACCGCTTCGCCAACACCGCCGACGCCATGTGGGGCTATCCCGGCATGCGCGGCGGGCGCTACTGGCAATGGGCAGGCAAGTGGGCGGCACGGGCCGACGATGTGCTCTCGTGGCTGCCCGCGCGGCTGACCGCGTTGCTGCTGGCGCTGGTGGCCGGGGGCGTGCCGCTGCGCAGCTTGGCGCAGGAAGCGCGCAAGACGCCATCGCCCAACAGCGGCTGGCCCATGGCGGCGATGGCGCTGGCGCTGGGTGTGCGGCTGTCCAAGCCGGGCGTGTACCAGCTCAATGCTGCGGGCCGCGCGCCCACCCATAAGGATGCCGAGCGCGCGCAAAAATTAGTATCAAAAGTGGCTCTGGCGCTTGTCCTGATTGCGCTGGCAGCTATTGTTTTTGTGGCTTTTGGAATGCTTGCCTGATGCCACATGCACGCTTCATGCACGGTGGCCCGGATGCACAGGGTGTGCCGCTGTACGACTTCTCCACCAACGCCAACGCCTGCGGGCCGTGCCCCGAGGCGCTGGCTGCCGTGCAGCAGGCCGATGCCACGCGCTACCCGGACCCGACTTACACGGCGCTGCGCGAAGCTTTGGGCGCTTTCCATGCGGTGGCGCCCGAGCGGATCGTGCTGGCAGCGAGCGCCAGCGAATGCATCCACCGCTTCACGGCGCTGGCTGCGTTGCAAGGTGCCCGGCTTGTGAGCGTGCCCCGGCACAGCTATGGCGACTACGCGCAGGCCGCCCAGGCCCGGGGTCTGGCCGTTCTGCACGAACCTGCCGCGGACGTGGGGCTGCAATGGGCATGCGAGCCTGCCAGCCCGCTGGGCGATGGGGACCTGCAGCGTGCCCGCTGGCGGCTGGCGCCCGACATGCCCGATACATCCCATGCGGAAGAGGCGCAGGCGCTGCGGGTGCTCGATTGCGCCTATGCGCCGCTGCGGCTCGATGGCACGCCCTGGCCTGCTGCGGCGCCCGGCGTCTGGCAACTCTGGACGCCCAACAAGGCTCTGGGCCTGACCGGCGTGCGCGCTGCTTATGCGATTGCCCCGCATGCCGAAGCGGCCCACCGCCTCGCCGCATTGGCGCCGTCCTGGCCCCTGGGCGCGCACGGTGTGGCTTTGCTGGCCGCCTGGGTGCAGCCGTCGGTGCAGCGCTGGCTGGCCGACTGCCTGCCACGGCTGCGCAGCTGGAAAACACGCCAGCAGACACTGTGCACAACCTTGGGCTGGGCGGTGCTGCCGGGCAGCACGGCCAATTTTTTCTGTGCCCGTCCACCGCAGCAGCATTTGCCTGAGCGGCTTGCCGCCCTGCGCAAGGCGGGTATCAAGCTGCGCGAATGCAGCTCCTTTGGATTGAGCGGCGTTCTGCGCCTGGGCGTGCTGCCGCCGCCCGCGCAGGATGCGCTGCAGGCGGCTTGGCGGGCGGCCTGCAGCGCCCATCCCTCTACCGAGAACATGCAATGACATCTCCCTTTCAAGGTCACCGCCCCGCCGTCTGCGTGATGGTGCTGGGCACCACCAGCGGCGCTGGCAAAAGCTGGCTCACCACCGCGCTGTGCCGCTACTACAGCAACCAGGGCCTCAAGGTGGCGCCGTTCAAGGCGCAGAACATGAGCAACAACGCGCGCGTGGTCGAGGGCGAGGGCGGCCAGTGGGGCGAGATCGGCTCGGCGCAGTATTTCCAGGCCCTGGCCGCGCGCGCCGTGCCCGATGTGCGCATGAACCCGCTCTTGCTCAAGCCCGAGGCCGACACGCACAGCCAGGTGGTGCTGCTGGGGCAGGTGAGCGAGCCGCTCACGGCGCTGCCCTGGCGCGGCCGCAGCGCTGTGGTGTGGCCGCAGATCGCCGCCGCGCTGGACGCACTGCGCGCCGAGAACGACGTGGTGGTGATCGAAGGCGCGGGCTCGCCCGCCGAGACCAACCTGCACGCCAGCGACATCGTGAACATGCGCGTGGCGCGCCATGCCGGCGCGCGCTGCCTGCTGGTCACCGACATCGACCGGGGCGGCGCTTTTGCCCACCTCTACGGCACCTGGGCGTTGCTGCCCGAGGACGAGCGTGCGCTGATCCACGGTTTCGTGCTCAACAAGTTCCGGGGCGACGCCAGCCTGCTCGCGCCCGCGCCCCAGGACCTGCAGGAGCGCACCGGCGTGCCCACCGTGGCCACCATTCCCATGCAGTGGCACCACGGCCTGCCCGAAGAGGATGGCGTGTTTGACGACCGCAGCACCACCCCCGGCGCCGTGCACACCACCGTGGCCGTGGTGGCCTACCCGCGCATCAGCAACCTGGATGAATTCCAGCCGCTCAAGAACGTGCCCGGCCTGCGCCTGCAATGGGTGCGCAGCCCGGCCGACGTGGCGGGCCTGCGGCCCAGCGACTGGATCGTGCTGCCAGGCTCCAAAGCTACCGCCGCCGACCTGGCCTGGCTGCGCGCGCAGGGCCTGGACCAGTCCATCGCCGCGCACGCGGGGCAGGGTGGCACCGTGCTGGGCGTGTGCGGCGGCCTGCAGATGCTGGGCGAGGCGCTGATCGACCCCGAGGGCATCGACGGCAACGGCCCCGGCCTGGGCCTGCTGCCCCTGGTCACCGTGTTCGAGCCCGCCAAGACCGTGCAGCGCACTGCCGCGCAGTTTGGCCCGCTGGCCGGTGCCTGGACGCCGCTCTCGGGCGTGGCTGCCTGCGGCTACGAAATCCACCACGGCCAGACCGCCCAGCACCCCGCCATGGCCGCCCAGGGCGACGTGGCGCGCGAGGTCATGCCCGGCATCGCCTGGCAGAACCCGGCGGGCAATGTGCTGGGTGTGTACCTGCACGGTTTGTTCGAGGACGCCGCCGTGCTGCACGCCCTGTTTGGCGCCCAGGCGCCCACGCTGGAGACGGTGTTCAACGGCCTGGCTGAGGGCGTGGCCCGGCACTTCAACCCGGGCGTGCTGGACGCGCTGATCGCGTAAGCATTTCGCAGTGGGCGGCTGCTATCATCGCGCCCCTCAGGTGCCCAATGCCATGATGGCAAAGGGAGAATCGGGAAGGCGGTGCAAATCCGCCGCGTGCCCAACGCTGTAAGGACGATGCCGCGCACAGATACCACTGGCTGCATGGTGCAGTGTTTCACGCTATCTGACACATAAAAAGGCGTCTTTTCGGCCCTGGCTGCGTTGCAAATCCTCGCGATACCGCCTGGTATCGCTGTGGTTTGCGCCTTGCCAGGACCAAAAATCCATCCTTTTTATTCGTGTCATCCAGCGTAAAACACTGCACTGGCCGGGAAGGTGTGTGAAGGCAGACGACTCCAAGCCAGAAGACCGGCCTGAGCCATTTTTGGCGCTGCAAGGCCGGGCAGCGCTGCCACTATTCACGCACAGGGGACTGCCATGAATACCAGCGCAGTGGCGCAAGCCACGCCCAGCGCGCACGCCTTCACGCAAGAAGCGCGCGACGCCATTTACCACGCCATCTTTTCACGCCGCGACGTGCGCGGGCAGTTTTTGCCCACGCCCGTGCCCGACGAGGTGCTCAGCCGCATCCTCACCGCCGCGCACTACGCACCCTCGGTGGGCTTCATGCAGCCCTGGAACTTTCTGGTGGTGCAGTCGCAAGACACCAAGCGCCGGGTGCACGACGCCTTCGCCAAGGCCCATGCCGAAGCCGCCGACATGTTCGAGGGTGACAGACGTGCCGTGTACCAAAAGCTCAAGCTCGAAGGCATCATCGAGGCGCCCATCGGCATCTGCATCACCTGCGACCGCGAGCGCACCGGCCCCGTGGTGGTGGGCCGCACCCACATGAAAACCATGGACCTGTACAGCAGCGTCTGCGCCGTGCAAAACCTGTGGCTCGCCGCGCGTGCCGAGGGGCTGGGCGTGGGCTGGGTCAGCATCTTCCACCAGGCCGACTTGCAAGAGGCGCTGGGCATTCCCAAGGGCATCACCCCCATTGCCTACCTGTGCGTGGGCTACGTGAGCCACTTCCACGCCAAGCCCGAGCTGGAAACCGCCGGTTGGCTGCCGCGCCTGCCCATGGAAGACCTCGTGTACTTCGACCAATGGGGCCAGCAGGGCGACCAGCAGCCCCTCATCGCCCACCTGCAGCGCGACCAGGCCGCCGCCCAGCGCGGGCGTGAAGCCACCGCCTGACCCGCACCTGGCCCCACCGCAGCGTGCCGGGCTGGCCCGCTGTACACCACCCCATCCAAGGCGCAGGCCCCGGTGCACACGGGCCGCGCCACACCCCGATTGAAAGTTGAACAAGCCATGAATGCCCACCTACCCCTGATTGCCGACATCGCCAACGCGCAGCTCACCCAGGCCCTGCAGCACAAGCTGGACCACAAAACCAAACCGCTGGGCTCGCTGGCCCGCCTGGAAAGCCTGGCGCTCACGCTGGGGCAGATTCTGGGCACCGAAACCCCGGCGCTGGAGCAGCCGCAGATGGTCGTCTTCGCGGGCGACCACGGCCTGGCCGCGCGCGGCGTCTCGGCCTTCCCGAGCGACGTGACCTGGCAGATGGTGGAGAACTTCCTCGCCGGCGGCGCCGCCGTCAGCGTGCTGGCCCGCCAGCACGGCCTGGCGCTCACCGTGGTGGACTGCGGCGTGGCGCGCGACATCGCCCCGCGCGAAGCCGCCCCCGGTCAGCCACGCCTGCTGATGCGCAAGGTGGCGCCCGGCACGCAAGACGCCAGCACCGGCCCAGCCATGAGCGCTGACCAATGCGCCCAGGCGCTCAGCCACGGCATCGAACTGGTGCGCGAACTGCCTGGCAACGTGCTGCTGCTGGGCGAAATGGGCATCGGCAACACCTCGGTGGCCTCGCTCCTGCTGGCGCGCCTGTGCGGCCTTTCGCTGCAGGATTGCACCGGCGCGGGCACCGGGCTGGACGCCGCGGGCATCGAGCGCAAGCGCGCCGTGCTGCAACAGGCGCTGGACGCCAACGCCGCCGCCACCACGCCGCTCGAAGTCCTGGCCGCGCTGGGCGGCTACGAGGTCGCCACCATGGTTGGCGCCGTGCTGCAGGCCGCGCAGGAGCGCCGCGTGATCCTGGTGGACGGCTTCATCACCAGCGCCGCCGTGCTCGTCGCCAGCCGCATTCAGCCCTTGATGCTGCAACGCTGCGTTTTCGCCCACCGCTCGGGCGAGCGCGGCCACCAGCTCATGCTCGCGCAAATGCAGGCCGAGCCGCTGCTGGACCTGGGCCTGCGCCTGGGCGAAGGCTCGGGCGCCGCGCTGGCCTGGCCGCTGCTGCCGTCGGCCTGCGCCATCCTGCGCGAGATGGCGAGCTTTGAGGCGGCGGGGGTGTCGGAGCAAACCGCAGCGTGATGGGTGTCCCGGCGTTGCCCCCAGTTGGAGGCAACGGTAAGCGCTAACAGCTATTGATTCAATAGCTGTTAGCGCTTGTGGTATAAGCCTTACAGGGCGTTTTTGCTCTTGATCTGCGCGGCCTGTTTGAGTCTGAGCAGGTGTGAAACGGCGTTGTTTGTGGAGCAGCTTTCGGCCAGGAACAGTCGGTGGCAATTAGAGAAAGCAGACGCTCAACGTAAAGGTGACCGGCGACTCACAGCCGCATAGCTCAAGCGCGCTCATTCCTGCATTCGCAGTAGAACCTCGATACACAATGTTCCCGCATCGAGCGTTAGCTTCGCTCGCTCTATCAAGTAGTTGTCCAATGCCATCAGCGGCGTGATCTTCTTGCTGCCTCTGGAGATCATTTCGGCGGCTTGGACAACGCGCAGCAACTCGGCGAGATCCAGCAGATGGATAAAACCTCCCGTCGCCTCCATGAAGCCCGCAATAAACGCCGGACCGTAGTTTTCTTGATTTTCTATTAAGTCGAACTCAGGAATGAGAACCACGGCGTGCGCGGGCTTTGACCGCTCAACGTCGATTGAGGATCCCGCCCGAGTGGAAACTGGTGCGCCATCTTTGAGCCGTCGGATGCTTCCGCGCAGCTGACGAACCGCTTTTTCGACGTGCTGGGATACATCCTTCGCTAGCTTTGTTCGATTAGGCAACGTGTCGCGGTTGAAGACAGTGAGCGCCTTCGATTCGATCAACAGTGCACCGTACTCATGGCTGAGGAGAATATCGGTGAGCTCGCGGGTTCCGTTCCCCTTAGGTATCTGCGGACTGTGGTGTATGAATCGCCCCGGGTTTTGAGGAGGCTCTTTTCTCTGAGAGGATTGAGCCATGAAGAAGTCAAACAAGT
>NZ_BAAGQN010000026.1:0-43582 GCF_054783455.1 Simplicispira piscis | reverse complement strand
ATGAAAAACCAGTATTGCTCGCCTGCCCAGCATCGTCAAGACCCTGCCTGAGACTCATTGCTAATCAAGTGTTTTTGATTTCTCTATTTACAGCGGCTGGGTTGGAACGTGGTCGCGCAGTTCGGTCTGGCGGTTGTTCGCGTCTACGAACACCAGCTGTGGGCGGTGCGTGGCGACCTTGTCTTCGGGAATCTGGGCAAAGGCGGCAATGATGAGCAGGTCGCCCACGCTGGCGCGGCGTGCCGCCGAGCCGTTGACCGAAATCATGCCGCTGCCGCGCTCGCCTTTGATGGCGTAGGTGATGAAGCGTTCGCCGTTGTTGATGTTCCAGATATGCACTTGCTCGTTCTCCACCATGTTGGCGGCTTCGAGCAGGTCTTCGTCGATGGCGCAGGAGCCTTCGTAGTGCAGTTCGCAGTGCGTGGCGGTGGCGCGGTGGATCTTGGATTTGAGCAGGGTGCGGTACATGGCGGTTTCCAGGGGGATCTTATTCTGTTTCCAAATCATTCGTGTCTAGGCGCGAAACCTACGATCAGTGCTGTGGCAAGGCGAAGCAACAACGACACGGATGGTTGAGAAATGGAATCAATGGGTGACGGGGGGAACGAGGATGGTGGGCGCGGCGGGCGCGGCCAACTGCGGGTAGTCGCGGCTGTAGTGCAGGCCCCGGCTTTCGCGCCGCAGCTGGGCTGATCGTACGATGAGTTCGGCCACCTGCACCAGGTTGCGCAGCTCCAGCAGGTCGCGCGTGATATGGAAGTGGGCGTAAAACTCATCGATCTCGGCCCAGAGCAGCGAGATGCGGTGCGCGGCGCGCTCCAGGCGCTTGTTGGTACGCACGATGCCCACGTAGTCCCACATGAAGCGGCGCAGCTCGTCCCAGTTGTGCGAAATCACCACCGACTCGTCGGCGTCGGTGACGCGGCTGTCGTCCCAGCGGGGCAATGCCGGAATCTGTACGCGCGGCGCGGCCGCGATGGTCTGCGCCGCCGCACGGGCGAACACCATGCATTCGAGCAGCGAATTGCTGGCCAGGCGGTTGGCGCCGTGCAGGCCGGTGCAGGCCACCTCGCCCACGGCGTACAGACCGGGCAGGTCGGTGCGGCCCGAAAGATCCGTTAGCACACCGCCGCAGGTGAAGTGGGCCGTGGGCACCACGGGAATCGGTTCTTGGGTGATATCGATGCCCAGATCGGCGCAGTGCGCCAGGATGTTGGGGAAATGTTCCTTCAGGAACTCCGGGCTCTGGTGCGAGATATCCAGGTGCACGCAATCCAGACCGTGTTTTTTCATCTCGTAGTCGATAGCGCGCGCCACCACGTCGCGCGGGGCCAGTTCGGCGCGGGGGTCATGCTCGGGCATGAAGCGTGTGCCATCGGGCAGCAGCAAGCGCCCGCCTTCACCGCGCACGGCCTCGCTGATGAGGAAGGACTTGGCGTGCGGGTGGTACAGCCCCGTGGGGTGGAACTGGATGAACTCCATGTTGCCCACGCGGCAACCGGCGCGCCAGGCCGCCGCTATGCCGTCGCCGGTGGCGGTGTCGGGGTTGGTGGTGTAGAGGTACACCTTGCCCGCGCCGCCCGTGGCCAGAATGGTTTGTGGTGCGCGGAAGGTCACGACTTCGTCGGTGGCCTTGTCCAGCGCATACAGGCCCAGGCAGCGCTGGCCGGCCAGGCCCAGCTTGCGGCTGGTGATCACGTCGACCAGTGTGTGGTGCTCGAACAGCGTGATGCCAGGCGTGGCGCGCACCACGTCGATCAGCGTTTTTTGCACAGCAGCGCCCGTGGCGTCGGTCACGTGGGCAATGCGGCGTGCACTGTGGCCGCCTTCGCGCGTGAGGTGCAGTTGCTCGCCCTCCTGCGTAAAGGGCACGCCGAGCTGGCGCAGCCAGCCGATGGCCTCGGGGGCGTTCTCCACCACAAAGCGCGTGGTGGCCAGGTCGCACAGCCCGGCGCCTGCGACCAGGGTGTCCTGGATGTGGGCCTCGAAAGTGTCGTCGTTGGCCAGCACGGCGGCAATGCCGCCCTGCGCCCAGCCGCTCGAACCATCCTGCATTTCTCGTTTGGTAATCACCGCGACGCGGTGCGTGGGCGCCAGGTGCAGCGCAGCCGACAGACCGGCCAGGCCGCTGCCCACAATCAGAACGTCAAAATCATGCGATGCCATGGTGTGTGGTGGGTTGGTGCATGGCGCTCGTCACCGGCCTTCGTGGTGGCCTGCTGCCATGCGGGCGTGGATCGGATCAGACGGGGGTATAGGCCAGTCTGACGTAAATGGGGGCAAAGGCCTCGGCCTGGGTGATCTCGATCAGCGTTTCCTTGGCCAGTTCCAGCAGGGCAATGAAGGTGACCACCAGCACGGTGCTGCCCTTGGCGGGGTCGAACAGGTGCTCGAACTCGACAAAGCGCCGCCCTTGCAATGCCTTGAGGACCTGGCTCATGTACTCGCGCACGCTCAGTTCCTCGCGGGTGATTTTGTGGTGCTGCACCAGCTTGGCACGTTTGAGAATGTCGCGCCAGGCGTCCTGCAGATCGACCAGGTCCACATCGGGGAAACGCGGCTGCAGGCTTTGCTCAATGTAGACCTGGGCCTTGAGAAAGTCGCGTCCGTACTGCGGCAGCTGGCCCAGTTGCTGGGCGGCCATTTTCATTTGCTCGTATTCAAGCAGGCGGCGCACCAGCTCGGCGCGCGGGTCTTCGGCTTCTTCGGCGCCCGCTTGCTTCTTGGGCGGGAGCAGCATGCGCGACTTGATCTCGATGAGCATGGCCGCCATCAGCAGGTACTCGGCCGCCAGTTCCAGATTGCGGTTGCGGATTTCGTCCACATACACCAGGTACTGGCGCGTCAGTCCGGCCATGGGGATGTCGAGAATATTGAAGTTCTGCTTGCGGATCAGGTAGAGCAGCAGGTCCAGCGGCCCTTCGAAGGCTTCGAGAAAAACCTCCAGCGCGTCGGGCGGGATGTACAGGTCGGTGGGCAAGGCGAACAGGGGTTCGCCGTACAGGCGCGCCAGCGCCACCTGGTCCACCACATCGGGCATGGCACTGGAAGGGGCCTCGATGCTATCCATGGATGCTTCTGAAATGATAGCTGTAGGCGCTTGATGGTAAAGCGCTAGGAGTTTTTTTGGCTGGGGTCGATTTGCAGCCGACGATTCCCAAGTCCGACAGGCTCCTAGAGGCCATTTTTGCCTTAAGGGTGTTTGGTTTCTGTCTGGTAGACGTAGGGTTGTTGCTGCACTTGGCCGGCGCGGTAGTCCTGCCACAGGGTGCGGTCGACCTTCTTGTCCCAGAGCAGTGCACGGCCGGCCTGCTGCTGGGCATCGAGCGCAGGCTTTTGCTGCTTGAGCTGCTCGATGAACTGGGTGGCGTCGGAGGTGTAGTGGGGGCGGGCAAAGATGGACATGGTATTGGGCTAAGCTGTATCCATGGATTTTACCGGGACTGTCACGATGCACCTCAAACACCTTGCCGCCACTGCTGCCATGGCACTGGCCTTGCTGGCCACCAGCGGTTGCGACCCGCAGCGCATCAGCGAACTGGAGCCGGGGCGCTCGACCGAGGTGGACGTGCGCGACCGCTTTGGCGTGCCCGACAACATCTGGGACGCAGGCGGTGGCTTGCGCACCTTTGAATACAACCGCCAGCCCGCCGGGCAGCGCAACTACATGATCGATATCGGTGCCGATGGCCGCCTGGTCGCCGTGCGCCAGGTGCTCACGCCCGAGAACTTTGCCCGCATCCAGCCCGGCATGGACATGGCAGAAGTGCGCCGCCTGCTGGGCAAACCGGCCAAGGTGACGCCTTTCGATCTGAAGAACGAAACCCACCATGACTGGCGCTACCTCGAAGCCCCGAACACGGCCATGCTGTTCACCGTGGTGACAGACCGCAGCCTGCGCGTGCTGCGCACCCAGTCGGGGCCTGATATGACGGCGCCCGAGAATGCGGGTGGAGGGCGTTGAGTTTTTGACGTTTTCGGGGGAGGGGGCTCCGCCCTCAGCCAAGGCACAGCGCAAACTATCAAAACAATAGCTGTCAGCGCATGCTAGATAAGCGCAAAGCCCCAAAAATACTCAAGGCGCAATCTTGCGCTTGAGCGCCCGTGCCACCGCCGGTGGCAAATGCGGCAGCGAGCGCAGCAACCAGGGCAGCACCTTGCGCTTGGCACCGCTAAGCGACTCGGGCACCAGCGCCTCGATCAAATGCGGCCCCGGTGTCGCCAGTGCGTATTCCAGCGCCTTGTTGAACCCCTCGGCCGTATCGGTACGCACGGCGTGCACGCCCATGCCTTGGGCCAGCAGCGCGAAGTTGAGTGTGGGCCCGCTCAGGTCGAGCTGCGATTGGGCCTTGGGGCCCACCTCGTCGGCGCCCACGCGTTCCAGCTCCACGTTGAGCACCGAGTACGACGCGTTGTTGAACACGATGGACACCACATGCAGCTTCTCGCGCGCCATGGTCCAGAGCGCCTGAAAGGTGTACATGGCGGTGCCGTCGCCAATCAGCGCAATCACGGGGCGGTCCGGGCAGGCAATGGCCGCGCCGACGGCGTTGGGCAGCCCCTGGCCGATGGCGCCGCCGGTGAGGGTGATGAGGTCGTGGCGCGGCGCGCCTGCCGTCATGGTGGAGAGCATCAGCCCCGAGGTGATGGCTTCATCGATCAGGATGGCGTTGTCCGGCAGCAGGTGGCCCACGGCCTTGCACACCTTGGGCGCGGTGAGCTTGCCGCGCGGGCGGCCTGGGCGCTGTGCAGCCTGCAGGGCGGGCGCGGTCTGCGTGGCGCCCAGTGCGCTGGCGAGCTGCACCAGGCTGGCAGCTGCGTCTTGGGCTGGGGTGGAGAGCGTATGCACGGTGCAGCTGTCGGGCACCAGCTCACTCTTTTTGCCGGGGTAGGCGAAGAACGACACCGGCGCTTTGGCGTCGACCAGCACCAGGTGTTCGATCTCGGCCAGTTGCACGCCCGCCATTTCGGCCAGGTAGGCAATGCGCTCGACATGGGGCAGCCCGGCGCCCCGCTCCATGCGGGTGGGGAACACTTCGGCCAGCAGCTGCACGCCGCTGTGGGCGGCAATGCGTGCGGCCGCCAGCAGCGCGGGCTCGCGCAGGGCGTGTCCGCCCAGTAGCAAGGCAGTTTTTTTGCCCGAGCGCAGTACCTCGGCAATGGCTTGCACCACCGCAGCATCCGCGGCCTGGGGTGCGGGCTGTGCGGGCGGCGGGCAGGGCTCGGCGCCCTCGCCCCAAGACACGTCGGCCGGCAGGATCAGCGTCGCCACTTGCCCCGGCAGGCCGCGCGCGGCGGTGATGGCGTCGGTGGCGTCTTGGCACAACTGGGCGGTGCTGGTAGACGTGCGCACAAAACCGGGCGACACATTGCGCGCCACGGTTTCAATGTCGGACTGCAGCTGCGCGTCGAGTCGCGTGTGGTAGGTAGCGTGGTCGCCCACGATGTTGACGATGGGCACCTTGCCCTTGCGCGCGTTATGCAGGTTGGCCAGGCCATTGCCCAGGCCGCAGCCCAGGTGCAAGAGCGTGGCCGCGGGCTTGCCGGCCATGCGGGCATAGCCGTCGGCCGCACCGGTGGCGACGCCCTCAAACAGCGCCAGCACGGCGCGCATGCGCGGTTCGCTGTCCAGCGCCGCGACAAAGTGCATTTCGCTGGTGCCGGGGTTGGAGAAGCAAACTTCGATGCCGGCATCGACCAGCGTTTTCATCAGGGCTTGTGCGCCGTTGGGCATGGAATGTCTCCTGGGGGGAAGGTCAAAGGCCGTGGCCGGTGGTGATGGAGCGCGCCGCAGCCCGCCCCGTGAGAATGCAGCCGGGCAAAAAGGTGCCTTCGAGCGAGCGCTTGCCGCTGGCGCCGCCGCCGCCAAAGCCGGCCGCCTCGCCCACACAGTACAGGCCGCCAATGGGCTGGCCCGCGCCGTCCAGCACCCGGCTTTGCAAATCGGTCTGCAGGCCGCCCAGGCTTTTGCGGGTGATGAGCTGCATCTGGATGGCGATGTAGGGGCCGGCACCGGCTTTCTGCAGCGGTGCCGGGGCGCAGGTGCGCAGCTTGTCGGGGCCCCACTGGCGCGCATGCAGGATGCGGCGAATCTGGTCGTCGTTGTGCAGCTTGGCACCGTTGGTAAAGTTGGCGTCAAACGTGTCCGCCGTGGCTTGCAGCACCGCGGGGTCCATGTCGTGCGAGCAGGTGAGCGCATTCATTTTGGCGGCCAGGCCAGCGAGGGTGTCGTCCACCAGAAAGTGGCGGCTCTCGCTTTGCATCTGGCGCACCAGGCGGTGGTTGCCGAGCAGGGTTTCCTTCAAGAAGGCGGGGAACTGCTTGTCGCGGATGCGCTGGTTGTGCTCGGCACCCGAAATCGCGAATTCCTTGATGGCGATGCGCCAGTTCAGCAAGTGCCAGGTCCAGGGCTTTTCCTGGGCGGCGACGCGCTGGCACAGCCAGTGGGTGTCAAAGCCCGTGACCAGCGGCTCGGGGCCAATGCGCTCGCCCCGGTGGTTCAGCCACAGCGCCGATTTGCAGGGGATGGTGGACAGGCCATGGCCCTCAAAGTGCGGAAACGGGTGCGGAAAGCCCGCGGCGTAGTTCCACATCTCACCGGCGTGGGTGATTTGCCCTTTCATCGTGTCGGCCACCCAGTGGTGCATCTTGCCGTCGGCAAAGGGGTGTGCGCCATTGAGCATGCTGGCAGGGCAGGGGCGGTGCTTGGGCCAGTTGGCGCGCGCCTCTTCGTGGTTGCCGTTGATGCCGCCCATGGCCAGGACGACGACAGGGGCGGTGAGGCGCACTTGCGCACCGGTTTCCTCATCCACCGCCACGGCGCCTGAGACTTGACCGCTGCTGTGCTCCAGCGCGATCACGCGGTGGCGGTGCAGCAGGGTGAGGCGTCCGGCACCTTTACCTGTGGTGGCGGCTTCGCGCAGCGCGGCAATCATGCGGAGCGTAAGTTCGCGCGCGGTGCCCCAGACCACGTGGTAACGCGGTACGCTGTTGCCGTCACCGTTCATTCCGCGCTCGACCCAGTTCACGGTCGGCATGAACTTCACGCCTTCGGCCAGCAGCCAGTCGTACACCTGGCGGCCCGAATGCTGCACGTAGTGCTCGGCCCATTCGCGGGGGCGTACATCGCTCTCGTCCAGCTCGGCAAAACGCAGCCAGTCGCGCAGGGCCAATTCCGGGGTGTCGGGGATTTTCATGCGCGCCTGCAGCGCGGTACCCACCAGCGCCATGCCGCCAAAGGCCCACAAGGCCAGGCCGCCAAAGCGCTCGGGGGTGTCGCGGTCGACCAGCGCGACGGATTGGCCTGCGCGCAGGCATTCCAGCGCGGTGACGATACCGGCCAGCCCCCCGCCGACCACCACCACCTCATGCGGCTGTGATTGCATCGCTTGTCTCCTTTTTTATGGCTGAACCATAGACCCTTATCATGGAATCTTTCTTGACCTTGGAGCCACTGCATGTTGACTTCAGCGCCCAGCGTCTCTCTGAGTTGGGTCAACACCGTCATTGCTGCCGCCGAGCGCCAGGGCGTGCCCTGCGCCGACCTGCTGGCGCGCGCCGGGGTGGTGCACGAACGTCTGGGCGGGCTGCGCTGGCCGGTGGACGACATCACCCGCCTCTGGCGCGCCGCCGCTGAACTGACGGGTGACGCCGCCTTTGGCCTCAATACCGGGCGCCAGGTGGGGCCGGGCAGCTTCAATGTGGTCAGCTTTATCCTGCTGTCGTCGGCCACGCTGCGCAGTGCCATCGGCCAGTTGCAGGAGTACCAGCGCCTCATCAGCGACGGCGGTCGTTTTCAAATGTTGACCGGGGTGCAGCACAGCTGGCTCATCTACCACCCGCAGCAGGGTAGCCTTGCGTTCAGCCCGCACCAGGTGGAGTCGGTGCTGGCTGCAGCCGTGTGCTTTAGCCGCTGGGTGACCGGCCAGCCGCTAAAACCCGTGCGCGTGCAGTTCAGCCATGGGCAGATCGGGCCTTTGTCGGCCTATATGCAAGCCCTGGCGGCCGAGGTGCAGTTCGAGCAGGCTTTCAACGGCCTGCTGCTGGACAACACCGTGCTGGATGCCCCCTTGCCCCAGGCCGATGCTGAACTGGCGCAACTGCACCGCGCCCATGCGGCGGCGCAGCTGGCTGCGTTGTCGGCGCCCGTGTTGCTGCGCACCCGGGTCGAGCAATGGCTGACCGGCGCGCTCGACGGCAGCGTGCCGGGCCGCGCGCAGGCGGCGTGCCAGTTTGGACTGGGGGAGCGGGCGTTTGCGCGCCGGCTGCAGGACGAAGACGTGCGCTACGTCGACCTGGTCGATGGCGTGCGCCATGCGCTGGCTTGCCAGGCCGTGGCCGGTGGGGCTGAGCCGTTTGTGCATATTGCGCGGCGGCTGGGATTTTCGGAGGCCAGTGCCTTCAACCGGGCGTTTCGCCGCTGGACGGGCTGTGCCCCGGGGGACTGGCAGCAGCAGAGGGCTGCGGCGCCGCAGACTGTGCCGCCAGACGGGCGTTGAAACCCGATCGTTCCAGGAGCGATGCGGGCTGTTCTTGTGCGCCACAAAGCGTCAGCCGTCCGCCGCGTTCCGCCACTGCCTTGAGGATCTGCTCCAGACCTTCAAGGCCCGTGGTGTCCAGGGCGAACAGGTCACTGGCGTCCAGCCGCACCTGCACGCCCAGGGGGGCCGCTTCGATGGCCTCCACCAGCGGGTCCACCTTGCTGGCAGCGCCAAAGAACAGCACGCCGTGCAGGCGCCAGGCCAGGGTCGGTACGCCCGCCTGCACCGGAGTTTCGGGCTCTGCGCGAAAGAGCTCGCTCATGCGCCTGACAAACAATGCGCAAGCCAGCACCAGACCCACCTGCACGGCCACGGTAAGGTCAAACACCACCGTGAGGAAAAACGTCCCCAGCAACAGCAAGCGGTAGTGGTTGGAAAAGTGCTTGAGGCGCGCAAACTCGTGCCATTCGCCCATGTTCCAGGCCACGTGCAGCAGGATGCCCGCCAGCACCGCCAGCGGAATGTGCAGCGCCAGCGGGGCCGCCACCAACACGATGGCGGCCAATGTGGCGGCATGCACGATGCCTGCAACCGGGGACGTTGCCCCGGCGCGCAGATTGGTCACTGTGCGCGCAATGGTGCCGGTGACCGGCATGCCGCCGAAAAACGGAACCACGAAATTGGCGACGCCCTGGGCCATCAGTTCCTGGTTGGGGTCGTGTTTGCGAATGTGCGGGCTGTCGGCAAGCTGGTCGGCAACACGTGCGCACAGGAGCGATTCGATAGCGCCCAGCAAGGCAATGGTGATGGTGGGGGCCACCAGCAGGCGCACCGTGTCCCAGGAAAACTCGGGCAGCGCAAACACCGGCAGGCTTTGCGGTATGCCGCCAAAGCGGGTGCCCAGCGTCTCTACCGGGTAGCCCATGCCGTGTGACAGGGCCGTGAGCGTGATGAGCGCGACCACCGGCGCGGGGATGCGCACAAAGGAGCGCACCGTATGGCCACCCGGCATGCGCAGTACCGGTGAATCGTGCATGAAGAGGCGCGGCCACAGAAACAGGCCTGCCAGGCAGGCTGCGCCCAGGCCCAGCGCGTAGGGATTCACGGTGCCCACGTGCAGCGCCATGACGTGCACTTGCGAGAAGAAATTGCCCGGCATCTTGTCGATGGCCAGACCCAGAAAATCCTTGAGCTGCGAAACGGCAATCAGCACCGCAATGCCGTTGGTGAAACCGATGACGATGCTGACCGGCACAAAGCGCACCAGGCTGCCCAGACGCAGCAGCCCCAAGGCAAACAGCAGCACGCCGGCGCAGGCGGTGGAAATGAGCAGGTTGGCGACGCCGTAGCGCTCGACGATGCCGTAGACGATGACGATGAAGGCGCCCGCTGGCCCGCCAATCTGCACATTCGTGCCGCCCAGCAATGCCACCAGGAAACCACCGATGATGGCCGTCCACAGCCCCGCTTGCGGCGGCAGTCCGCTGGCGATGGCAAATGCCATGGCCAGCGGCAGCGCCACCACGCCGACCGTGGCACCGGCCCCCAGGTCGGCCAATGCGCGGCTGTGGTTGTAGCCGCGCAGGGCGTCAACGATGCGGGGACGAAAGGTGAATGAAAAAGACATGCAGGCAACTCCGGGAAGTGAGTGTCACATCGACGGAGGGCTGCCGCACGGCCGCAGACTGCGCGGAGAGGGCTTGCGGAGGGGCGTGCTGCGATTCATGGGGCGTACCAGTGTAAGTGCGCCCCATCGGCGCGCAACTGCCGACAACCCGTAGCAAAAACACCGCCTGCTGTCAGGCCCGGGAAAGACCCTTGTGCTGAGGTCGCCGTCTCAGCGCACGCGCATACCCGGCGTGGCACCCGGCCAGGGGCTGAGCACGTGGATGCCGGGGTTCTGCTTCTCGTCGCCATGGCTGGCGGCCAGCACCATGCCTTCGGACACGCCAAACTTCATCTTGCGCGGGGCCAGATTGGCCACCATCACGGTGAGCTTGCCCACCAGCTCCTGGGGCTGGTAGCTGCTGGCGATGCCGCTGAACACGTTGCGCGTGCGGCCTTCGCCCACATCCAGTGTCAGGCGCAGCAGCTTGGTCGAGCCTTCCACAGGCTCGCAGTTCACGATCAGCGCGATGCGCAGGTCAATCTTGGAAAAATCGTCGATGGTGATGGTGGGGGCCAGCTCCTCGCCGCCGGGTACTACTGTATTTGTAGCTGCTTGCGCTTTCTCCGCTTGGGCTGGAGGCTCAAACAATGCTTCAAGTTGCTTGGCGTCCACGCGCTGCATCAGGTGCTTGTAGTCACCAATCACATGGCCCTGGCCCAGCATGGTCTGCGTGCTGGCAAAGTCGAAGGGCGCTACCTTCAGGAAGGCTTCCACCTGCGCAGCCAGGAGCGGTAGCACGGGCTTGAGCAGGATGGTGAGCAGGCGGAACGCTTCGATGCAGGTAGTGCACACGTCCTGCAGGCGCTCTTCCATGCCGTCCTGCTTGGCCAGCTCCCAGGGCTTGTTCTGGTCGACGTAGGCGTTGACCCGGTCGGCCAGCAGCATGGTCTCGCGCAGGGCCTTGCCATATTCGCGCTCGGCCAGCAGTTCGATGATGGAGGGCGCCACCGTGCGCAGGTGCTCCAGCAGCGCGTCGCCATCGGCCGAGACTTCGCCCAGGGCTCCGCCAAAACGTTTGGCGATGAAACCGGCCGCGCGCGATGCGATGTTGATGTACTTGCCGATCAGGTCGCTGTTGACGCGGGCCATGAAGTCGTCGGCGTTGAAGTCGATGTCTTCGTTGCGGCTGCTCAGCTTGGTGGCCAGGTAGTAGCGCAGCCATTCGGCGTTCATGCCCAGGCCCAGGTACTTGAGAGGGTCCAGGCCCGTGCCCCGGCTCTTGCTCATCTTTTCGCCGTTGTTCACGGTGAGAAAGCCGTGTACGAACACCGCATCGGGCACCTTGCGGCCACTGAACTTGAGCGTGGCCGGCCAGAACAGGGTGTGGAAGGTGACGATGTCCTTGCCAATGAAGTGGTACTGCTCCAGGGCCGGATCGGCCATGTAGGCGTCGTAGTCTTCACCACGCTTGTCGAGCAGGTTTTTCAGCGAAGCCAGGTAGCCAATGGGGGCATCGAGCCAGACGTAAAAGTACTTGCCCGGCGCATCGGGGATCTCGATGCCAAAGTAGGGCGCATCGCGCGAGATGTCCCAGTCACCCAGGCCCTCGCTGGTGCTGCCGTCGGGGTTGGTGCGCACGGTGAACCATTCGCGCACCTTGTTGGCCACCTCGGGCTGCAGGCGGCCGTCTTGCGTCCAGTCTTCCAGGAAGGCCACGCAGCGCGGGTCGGAGAGCTTGAAGAAAAAATGCTCCGAGCTCTTGAGCACGGGCTTGGCGCCCGACAGTGCGGAATAGGGGTTGATCAGATCGGTGGGCGCATACACCGCGCCGCAGACCTCGCAGTTGTCGCCGTATTGGTCCTTGGCGTGGCATTTGGGGCACTCGCCCTTGATGAAGCGGTCGGGCAGAAACATGTTCTTCTCGGGGTCGAAGAACTGCTCGATGGTGCGCGTTTCAATCAGGCCATTGGCCTTGAGGTCGCGGTAAATGTCCTGTGCGAGCTGGTGGTTTTCGGGGGCGTCCGTGCTGTGCCAGTTGTCGAATGCGATGTGAAAGCCATCGAGGTACTGCTTGCGCCCGGCGGCGATGTCGGCCACGAACTGCTGGGGAGTCTTGCCCGCCTTTTCGGCAGCAATCATGATGGGGGCACCGTGCGTGTCGTCGGCCCCGACAAAATTCACCGCGTTGCCCAGCATGCGCTGGGTGCGTACCCAGATGTCGGCCTGGATGTATTCCATGATGTGGCCGATGTGGAAATGGCCGTTGGCATACGGCAGGGCGGTGGTAACGAAGAGTTTGCGTGCGGGCATCGGTAGCGGCTTTCTGGCGGAACCCGCGATTTTAGGCTTTTGCCTCCCCGACCGGTGTCGGCAGGGGTGCTCCCGTATCGTTCCAGCCAAAGAAGCGGCATACGGCGGCGCGCTGGGTCAGGGTGTCGGCGCGGCCCAGGGCCATCAGGTCGCGTGTGTAGCCTTGCTCAAACAGCAGGTAGCTGGCCAGCGCCGCGCCGCGCACATCCTGCATGTTGGCGGTAACGCCCAGGGCGCCCAGCATGGTGCGCACCGGCGCGGGCAGGTCGGCCACGTGGCGCGCGGCCACGGCGTCCAGACGCTGGGACGGTGCGATCACCAGCAGCTCGATGGGCCGCAGCGCGCTGTTGTTGCGTGCCTCGGGCGGGATGAGTGCAATGGTCTGGTTGATGCGCTGCATGCGCTCGACATCGACCGACAGCGCATCCAGAAAGATGTTGGACAGCGCATGCCCCGCGATTTGTGCCAGCGAAGGGTAACCATTGGACAGCAGGGGCGCGCCCTCGGTTTTAGGCTCGTGCATGCGGCCCGCGCCCACCACCAGAATGCGCTCGGCGCCCAGGTGGATGGCCGCTGCGATAGGTGCGGACTGGCGCATGGAACCATCGCCAAAATATTCGGTGCGGTCTTCGACGTCGATCGCCGTGGCCGGAAAGACGAACGGAATGGCAGACGAGGCCAGCAGATGCTCGTGCGTAATGCGGTCGCGCACGGCGCGGCGCTGCGAGCGCACCCAGGGGTCCAGCCGCTCGCCCGCTTCAAAAAAAGTCACATGGTCGCCCGTGCTATAGCTCGAGGCCGTGACCGCCAGCGCCTGCAGATGGCCTTGGCGTATCAGGCGCGGCAAACGCACCAGCGGCACCATCTTGATCAGTAGCTTGGCCAGCGGTGCGTTGTCCAGCAGCGAGCGCGGCCGCATGCGGCGCCATTTCGCCAGCACCCAGCCCAGCGACAGCAGTGTGAGCCAGCGCGCACCGCTGCGCGCCACGCTGAGGGAGTCGGCGCGGTACACCTGCTGCGCATGAAAGTTGCTCCACACCCGCACGATGCGCCGCACGACCCGGTCGAACTGGTCGGCACCGCAGGCCAGCGCCGCGGCGTTGATGGCGCCCGCCGAGGTGCCGGTGATGATGGGAAAGGGGTTGGGCTCCTTGCCCGCACCGCAGGCCAGGCGCAAGTCCGCAATGGCTTCGAGCACACCGACCTGGTAGGCCGCTCGTGCGCCGCCGCCGGTCAGCAGCAGGCCGGTGCGGGGTGTGGTGGAAGGCGGTGCTTCAGGCTGGGGCATGCCTGCAAGTGTGCCGCCGCACCAGTGCGCTACAGCCTTGGGAAAACCCGCAAAGGAGCGGGTCAGTGCAACAGCAGTTGCGCCAGCGCATCGCCTTGCACGATGGTCAGGCCATGGTCACGGGCAAACAGGCGTGCGTTCTCGCTCAACTGGCCCTGGCCCAGCAGGTACAGCCCCGTTGTGGAATCACGTTGCTGCAAGGCAGCGTGCAGTTCTCGCAGCGGCTCCACGCCATGGTGGGCCGCCTTCCAGCGCCGTGCGCTGGCCAGCTGGGTTTGCCCGTTCCGCGTCAGTGCGAAATCCGCCGCGCCACCGGAGGGCAGGCGCACCACCTGGTAGCCCTGTGCCACCCAGGCGGCCTCCAATGCCTCGGCCAGCGTGCGCCAGGGCATGGCCTGCAATTGTGCGTGTTGGGCGTTGATGCGTGCGGCGCTGGGAGCATGCCACTGGCGCCACGCGGCGATGCAGCCCACGGCAAAAAACGGAAACGTGCCCAGCACCCCGGCCAGAGCGTAGTCGCGCGGCAGCAGTGCAACCGCGGCCAGCGAGAACAATCCCATCAGGGCAAAGCTGACCCACCACGGCGAGCGCAGCAGGACAGCAAACAGCGAGTTGGGGGACATTTTGAATTTCACGTGACTCCTTGGTGGCGGGTGGCATTGTCCTGCAGTCAGTGGGGTCTGGGCGCTTCGATAGACTCACCACTCCCCACAGGAGAGATTGGAATGGCTATCACCGAACAAAGCCTCATGGCGGCCCTTAGCACCGTGCTGGATCCGCTTACCGGCCAGGATTTTGTCAGCACCCGGGCACTGCGCAACCTGCAGATCGTCAACGCTGCTGTGGTTTTTGACGTGGAGCTGGGGTACTCGGCCAGAAGCCAGGAGCCCGCCTTGCGCGAGCGCCTGGAGGCGGCGGCCCGCACCGTGCCTGGTGTGCAGAGCGTGCGCGTGAACCTCACCACCAAAGTGGTGGCCCATGCCGTGCAGCGCGGCGTGCAGTTGCTGCCCGGTGTGAAGAACATTGTGGCCGTGGCCTCGGGCAAGGGCGGCGTGGGCAAAAGCACCACGGCAGCCAACCTGGCGCTGGCGCTGGCGGCCGAGGGTGCGCGCGTGGGCCTGCTGGATGCCGACATTTACGGCCCCAGCCAGCCCATGATGATGGGCATTGACCGCAAGCCCGAAAGCCTGGACGGCAAGACCATGGAGCCGCTTGTGAACCACGGCGTGCAGGTCATGTCCATCGGCTTCTTGGTCGACCAGGACCAGGCAATGATTTGGCGCGGCCCCATGGCCACGCAGGCGCTTGAACAATTGCTGCGCCAGACGAACTGGAAAGACCTGGACTATCTCATCGTGGACATGCCGCCCGGCACCGGCGACATCCAGCTCACGCTGAGCCAGCGCGTGCCCATCACCGGCGCCGTTATCGTGACCACGCCGCAGGACATCGCCCTGCTTGATGCGAAGAAAGGCATCAAGATGTTCGAGAAGGTGGGCGTTCCCATCCTGGGCATCGTCGAAAACATGGCGGTGCATGTGTGCTCGAACTGTGGCCACGCTGAACATATTTTTGGTGAAGGCGGCGGGCGCCGGATGGCGCAGGACTACGGCATGGACTACCTGGGCGCGCTGCCGCTGGACATCAAGATCCGTCTGCAGGCAGACAGCGGCCAGCCCACCGTGGTGGCCGATCCTGCAGGCGAGATTGCGCAAATTTACGGCCAGGTGGCGCGCGGCGTAGCGGCAAAAATCGCGCAGCAGTCCAAGGATTTTTCGTCGAAGTTTCCCACCATCTCGGTCAGCAAAAGTACCTGACCCGACCCCGTGCCTCAACCGGGCGCGGGCGCGGGCGCCTGCAGGCCGTTGGGTTCGAACGAGGCGACTTGGTCGCGCCCCGACTGCTTGGCGCGGTAAAGAGCCGCGTCGGCCTGCTCGAACAGGTGCCGCGCGGCATCGCGGGCCGATGCCGGATGGCTGGTGTGCGGCATGCCCGGCACAGCGGTGAAGGCGGGTAGGGCGCTGGCCGAACCGATGCTGACGGTGACCTGCGGCCGCCCCTGCGCGGCAAGGTGCTCGATGTTCATGGCCCGCACGGCATCGCACAGGCGTTGGCCGATAGCGGTGGCCTGGGTGCCATCGGTGTCAGGCAGCAGCACGGCAAACTCCTCACCGCCATAACGTGCCACCAGATCCCCTACGCGGCCGATGGACTGTGACAACGCCTGCGCCACCCGCTGCAGACACAGGTCGCCCGCCACATGGCCGTAATGGTCGTTGTAGGCCTTGAAATGGTCCACGTCGATCATCAACAGGGACAGCGGTGCCCCACTGCGCAAGGCGCGATTCCATTCCATTGCCACGGCTTCGTCCAGCGCCAGCCGGTTGGCGATATGGGTGAGCGGGTCTTGACGTACCTGGGCCTCCAGGGCCGCGCGGTAGGTGGCGAGTTTTTCCTCCCCCTGCCTGCGCTCGGTGACGTCCTGTACGGTACCGGTCATGCGTGCGACAGGCTTCTGGCCAGCATCGCTTTCATATTCAGCCCAGACCTGGACCCATCGGACATGCCGGTCGCTGGCCCGGCGGATGCGGTACTGGGTGCGCAGGCCGGTGCGTTCGGTCATGGCGCGGGCATGCTCTTCCAGCGTCTTTTTGCGATCATCGGGGTGTATCAGGCCGATCCACTGGCGCCGTGACATGGCGCTGCCCAGCGACAGCCCAAAGATGGTGCAGGCCATGCCCGACATGAAAAAGGAATGCTGGGTTGCATCGTAGGAGAAGTAGCCGACCTCGGCTGCTTTTTGCGCACTTTCCAGCCAGCGCATATTGCGCTGCAGATCCTTCTTGAGAGCGCGCTCGCGTTGCCAGGCGCGCCGTTGCCAGAATACGGCAAACGATCCTGCGATCAGCAGCCCCAGGCTGATGGGGAGGCTCAAAGCCAGCCATTCGCGCACGCGCATGTCCGTAAAGGCTTCGGCGACATCAATCTTTGACACCATGAACCACGGTGAGTCGGGGACAGCGCTCACCATTGCTAGCACCTCCTCACCCCGGTAGTCACGTCCATAGATGATGCCGCGTACCCCGGTGACCGCTTGTACCGCCGGATCTTCGCTGTGCGAGATCGGAAGGCGCAGGGATTGCGGCGCGTTGTTGTAGTGCCGCAGTGGGCTGACAAAACGCACCTCGTTGCCGTCGCGCTGCACGATAGCGGACTCTGCTGACCTGCTTGGCGTGGGCCAGAGTTCCAGCAGTGGGTAGAGCGAGGTGCGGACATCGCTCACCAGCCAGATGGCGCCCAAGGGCTCGATGCCGTCGAAAATGGGGGCCATCAAACCGGAAAAAGGGAAAGCAAAAAAATTGCTCTGGCGCGGCTCCAGCATGACTGGTTGGGCCTGTGCCAAGGCGCTGTGCAGCGCCAGCAACTCGGGGTCGGGCAGGCGACCCTGCACGCTGTCGGCTGGTGTGAGCCGCAGCATGCCTTGCGTGTCCACCAGGTACACGGCGGTATAGCGGGCGCGCTCCTGCAAAATGCGCAGACGGGCCACGATGTCTGCGCTCGGTGCGCTTCCTGGCGATGCCAACCAAGCTGCGACCGCGTGGGCCAACAGGCTGTCATCGCTCAGCGCCATGGCGTCGGACATTCTCCGGTCGCGCCAGTCGGCCACGCTGCGGGCCTGCAACTGGCTGATGGCCTGCAGTTCGCGTTCGATTTGGTGGCGCTGGCGTTGCTCGCGCTCCTGGTAGAGGACGTTCGCGCCCCACAGAATCAAACCCAGTGCCAGAAAGGCCAGCAGGGCCGAGGACACCCCCAGCGGTGCGGCCGTCCACAACCGCCGTCCGGCAGTGCGTGGGGTCTGGGCGTGGGATGAGGGCATGGCTACCGGTGACGCAAGGCAGGATTCAAAAGAGCGAATGGAGTGGCAGGCAAGTCCTGCCGTGGGTGTTTGAATCGCGTCAGGATACTATGTCACACTTTGTTTCTCTCTCGTGGGGCTGCCCTGGCGCCTTTCACGCGGGATTTTATTGCTTGACACGAACGGAGACCCAGTGCAGCTCACACGGCGAACCCTGGCTTGTGCCGGGGCCTCCATGGCCGGATTGGCCCTGGCCGGTGCCAGCGGGCAAGCGCTGGCCCAATCTGCGCCGCGCGCTCTGGTCATCAACATCTCGCTGGAGCCTGACGGCCTGGACCCCACCAGCGCAGCCGCCGCTTCCATTGGCGAGGTGGTGCACTACAACGTACTCGAAGGTCTGACACGGATCGAGGAAAGTGGCGCCACATCGCCCCTGCTGGCGCAGGCGTGGGAGATGTCCGCCGACGGTAAAACCTACACTTTCCACTTGCAGCCGGGCGTGCGCTTCCATGACGGTGCTGCCTTTGATGCCGCCGCCGTGCTGTTCACCTTTGAGCGTGCCAAGGCGCCGGATTCTCGCAACAAGGCGCGCAAGGCCCTGTTCGACAATATGGCCAGCGTCACCGCGCCTGATCCGCTCACCGTGGTGCTGCAATTGCACCGCGCCGATGGCAATACGCTGTTCCGCCTGGGCGAGAGCACCGCCGTCATCCTGCACCCGGCCAGTGCCGCGCAGGCGGCGCGCCACCCCGTGGGAACGGGGCCTTACCGGCTGGAACATTGGGACAAGGGCAGCAGCATCACCCTGACCAAACACGAGGCGTACCGCCGTGCAGCGCAGGTGCGGGTCGAAAAAGCGGTGTTCCGTTTCGTCAACGGCCCGGATGACCAAGTGGGCATGGTCCAGTCGGGCGAAGTGGATGTGCTGTTCAACTTTGCCACGCAAAACGTTGGCCGCCTGGAGGTGTACAAGCACTACCAGGTGCTGATCGGGGCATCCAGCGGTAAAGGCATGCTGGCCCTGAACCACCGGCGCAAACCCCTGGGCGATGTGCGCATGCGCCGCGCCATCAGCCACGCCATCGACCGCGAGTCATTCATCCGTGCGGTGCTCGACGGGCGAGGCAAGGCCATTGGCAGCCATTTTTCGCCGACCGATGCCGGCTATGTGCACTTGGCAGGCATGTACCCCTACGATCCCAGCCGTAGCCGGGCTTTAATGAAAGAAGCGGGTGTCCAGACCCCCTTGAAAATGACGTTGACCCTGCCGCCCACACCCTACGCCCGTGCGGGCGGACCGGTGCTGGCGGCCAGCCTGGCCAAGGTAGGTATCGTGCTCAAGCTGGAGCAGGTGGAGTGGCCGCAGTGGCTGGCCGGCGCCTTCAAGGGCCAGTTCGACATGACGCTCATCAACCATGTCGAGCCGCTGGACTACCAGATCTACACCGACCCGGCGTACTACTTTGGCTACGACAGCCAACCTTTCCGGGACTTGGTTGAACGCCACGCCGCCAGCGTCAATGCCCGCGAGCGCCAGATCCTCTTTGTGGAAATCCAGCGCTACCTGGCAATGGACGCCGTAAATGCCTGGATCTTTGCGCCCCAGGTCAGCACCGTGGTGCGCAAGGGTATCAAGGGCGTGTGGATGAACTACCCGATCTTTGCCCACGACATTGCCGCCATGCGCTGGGAGTAAAAGCGGGCTCCAGGCCCGCGCCTGTCGCCTAGGCACGCAAAGCCCCGCGCCGTCACCGTGCGGGGGTATTTGCGCTAAGGTAAGCGCCCTATGAATCTGATGACTGTCCAACTGGGCTGGCGCACGCTGCTGCGCGATCTGCGCGCGGGTGAATTGCGCCTTTTGGCCGTGGCCGTGACGCTGGCCGTGGCTGCGTTGACCTCGGTGGCCTTTTTTGCCGACCGGCTGCAGGGCGGGCTGCAGCGTGATGCCTTGCAGATCCTGGGCGGCGATGCCGTGGTGGCCAGTGACAACCCCACGCCCGAGGCCTTTGTGCAGCGCGCCCGGGCCCTGGGCTTGCAGACGGTAACCACCATGGGTTTCCCCACCATGGGGCGCGCTGGCGACGCCCAGGGTGGCGCCAGCCGCCTGGTGGCTTTCAAGAGCGTGCAGAGCGGTTACCCGCTGCGCGGCAGCCTGACCGTGGCCCTGGCGCCCGGTGGCCCAGAGCAGGTCACGCGCGACATTCCTGCGCCGGGCGAGGTGTGGGTGGATGCGCCGTTGCTCGACGCACTCGGTCTGGCGGTGGGCGATGCCCTGCTGCTGGGCGATGCGCAATTGCGCATTGCGCGCATCATCGTGATCGAGCCCGATCGGGGCGCCGGCTTCATGTCCTTTGCGCCGCGCGTCATGGTGAACGAAGCCGATGTGCCTGCCACCGGCCTGGTGCAGCCCGCAAGCCGCCTCACCTACCGCTTCGCAGTGGCTGGCGAGCCAGGGCCTGTGCGTGCGTTCATGCAGTGGGCGGAAAAAGAAGTCACCCAACCCGGCGTGCACGGCGTACGCCTCGAATCCCTGGAGTCGGGCCGCCCCGAGATGAAACAGACGCTGGACCGCGCCCAGAAATTCCTCAGCCTGGTGGCCCTGCTGGCCGCGCTGCTGTCGGCCGTGGCCGTGGCGCTGGCCGCGCGGGGGTTTGCGGCGGGCCATCTTGACGCCTCGGCCATGCTGCGCGTGCTGGGGCAAAGCCAGCGCATCATCGCCTGGAGCTACGCCATCGAATTCATTCTGGTGGGCCTGGCGGCCAGCGTGCTGGGCGTGCTGCTGGGCTTTGCCGTGCACCATGTGTTTGTGCTGCTGCTGGCGGGGCTGGTCGAATCGGCCCTGCCGTCGGCCAGCGCCTGGCCTGCTGCGCTGGGTTTGGGCGTGGGCCTGACGCTGCTGCTGGCCTTTGGCCTGCCGCCCGTGCTGCAGCTGGCCCAGGTGCCACCGCTGCGCGTGATCCGGCGCGACATGGGCGCGCTGCGCCCCGCATCGCTGGTGGTGCTGGGCCTGGGGGTGGCCGGTTTTGCCGCGCTGTTGCTGGTGGTCAGCAGTGACATCCGGCTGGGTCTGATCGCCGTGGGGGGCTTTGCCGTGGCGGTGGCGGTGTTTGCCCTGCTGAGCTGGCTGGCCGTGCTGCTGCTGCGCCGCAGCGTGAACGAGGCCACGGCGCCGCGCTGGCTGGTTTTGGCCACGCGGCAGATATCCGCCCGCCCGGCCTATGCGGTGGTGCAGGTCAGCAGCCTGGCTGTGGGCCTGCTGGCGCTGGTGCTGCTGGTGCTGCTGCGCACCGACCTGATCGACAGCTGGCGCCAGGCCACACCGCCCGATGCACCCAATCGCTTCGTCATCAACATCCAGCCCGACCAGGAGCGCGCCTTTCAGCAAACCCTGCAGGAAGCGGGCGTGCGCCGGTACGACTGGTATCCCATGATCCGCGGCCGTCTGGTGGCGGTCAACGGCCAGTCCATCGGGCCCGAAAGCTATACCGAAGACCGTGCCCAGCGCCTGGTCGAGCGGGAATTCAATCTGTCGAACGCCGCCGAGCAGCCCCCGCACAACGAAGTGATCGCCGGCCGCTGGACGCCGGGCGAACAAGGTGCCGCGAGTGTGGAGGAGGGCCTGGCCAAAACCCTGGGCCTCAAGCTGGGCGATACCCTGCGCTTTGACATGGCGGGCGTGCTGCACGAGGTGCGCATCACCTCGCTGCGCAAGGTGGACTGGGGCTCGATGCACGCCAACTTCTTCGTCATGTTCCCGGTGGACCACTTGGAAAACGTGGCAGTGACCTACCTTGCCGCGTATCGCGCTCCGACGACGGCGGGTTTTGACAACGCCCTGGTGCGCCAGTACCCCAACGTCACCAACGTGGACATGGCGGCCACGCTGGCACAGGTGCAGCGCGTGCTGGACCAGGTGGTGCGTGCAGTGGAATTTTTGTTCGGCTTCACCCTGGCTGCTGGTCTGGTGGTGCTGTTTGCTGCGGTGACGGCTACACGCGAAGAGCGGGCGCGCGAGTACGCCATCATGCGGGCCCTGGGCGCGCGCGCCAGCCTGTTGCGCGACGTGCAACGCGCCGAACTGGCGGGCGTGGGCCTGCTGGCCGGTGTGCTAGCCAGTGGCGTGGCGGTGGTCGTCGGCTGGGCGCTGGCGCGCTTCGTGTTCGAATTCACCTGGACCGCTTCGCCGCTGGTGCCTTTGGCCGGTGGCCTGGCCGGTGCCGTGTTGGCCCTGCTCGCGGGCTGGTGGGGGTTGCGCGAAGTGCTGCAGCGCCCCGTGATGGACACCCTGCGCCGCGCGGCCGAGTGATTGGTATTGTTTTTATAGCTTCTGGCGCTTGATGGTATTGGGCTAGAGCCTGTTTTGATATGAATTCTGAAGACGTTGTTTCTGAATCCACACCGTTCGAGCGCATTGGTGGCGAGGCCCCCGTGCGTGCCGTGGTCGATCGCTTCTACGATCTGATGGACCTGGAGCCCGGCTACGCCGAACTGCGCGCCACCCACGGCAGCACGCTCGATGATGCGCGCGACAAGCTGTTCTGGTTTCTGTGCGGCTGGCTGGGCGGGCCCGACCACTACCAGGAGCGCTTTGGCCACCCGCGCCTGCGTGCAAGGCACCTGCCGTTTGCCATTGGCGTGAAAGAGCGCGACCAGTGGGTGGCCTGCATGGACCAGGCCATGGGCGAATGCGCCACTCCCGAAGCCCTGCGCCAGCGCCTGCGCGAGAGTTTTTTCAAGACTGCTGACTGGATGCGCAACAAGGGCCTCTGACGCCGAAGCAGCTGATTGCTATTGTTAATGTAGCTATTGGCGCTTGATGGTAGGCCGCTGGAGGCAAAAAACTATCAAATTTTCTGCCGAAGCGAACAGGTTCTAAGATAGGGCACCAAAAAATTCAAGGAGGTGGAGCATGTCTGTCGCTGCGTGGATCGTGCTGGGTCTGGTGGTCGTTGTGGCGCTGTGGGCTGTCTCGGCCTACAACCGGCTGGTGGAATTGCGCAACCGCATCGCCAACGCCTTTGGCCAGATCGATGTGCAGCTCAAGCGCCGTTACGACCTGATTCCCAACCTGGTGGAAGTGGCGCGCGGTTACCTGCAGCACGAGGCCTCCACGCTCGAAGCCGTCATCCAGGCCCGGGGCCAGGCGCAGGGCGCGGCCGCCGCAGCCCGCGTGGCGCCCACCAACGCCGGTGCGGTGGGCGCGCTGGCCGTGGCCGAAAGCGCTTTGGGCGCCAGCCTGGGGCGGCTGATGGTGGTGTCCGAACGCTACCCGGATCTCAAGGCCGATGCCACCATGCAGTCACTCAGCGAAGAGCTGGCCAGCACCGAAAACCGCGTGGGTTTCGCCCGCCAGGCGTTCAACGACCAGGTGCTGGACTTCAACAACGCCGCCCAGCAGTTCCCCGCGCTCATTGTTGCGCGGCTGGCGGGTTTTGCGCCCGCTTCCATGCTCGAATCCACCCGCAGCGAGGAAGAGCGCAGCGCCCCCCAGGTGAAGTTCTGATTTCATTTCCAAATCACCCGTGTCGTTGTTGCTTGGCCTTGTCGTGCTGCAGCACTGCCTGCGGTTTTGCGCCTAGACACGAATAATTTGGAAGCGAAATGAACGACCTTGCCTCCCAGCATCCATCCCGCCCATGAAGTTCTGGGACCAACAGCACAGCGCCCGCAGCGAAACACGCCGCCTGCTACTGGCCTTCGCGCTGGCCGTGGCCGTGCTGGTGCTGGCGGTGCATGGCGCGCTGGTGCTGGCCTGGTGGATCATGTCGGCCCTGCTGCCCGTGCACCTGCCTTTTCCGGCGGGTTTTTTGGCGGCCAATGTGGGCGTGTCTTTCATGCTGGTGCTGGGCGGCTGGTGGGTCGAGACGTCCAACCTGCGCGCCGGTGGCGTGAAACTGGCGCAGCGCGTGGGGGCGCGCGAGCTGCGCCCCTCGGTCACCCATGCCGAGCAGCGTCTGGCCAATGTGGTCGATGAGCTGTGCATTGCCGCCCACATGCCGCGTCCCCAGGTCATGGTGCTGCCCCGCACCGACGCCATCAACGCCTTTGCCGCCGGTTGGGATGAAGCCGATGCGGTGGTCGCCGTCACCCAGGGCGCGCTCGACCACCTTACCCGCGAGGAACTGCAGGGCATGGTGGCGCACGAGCTTTCCCACCTGCATGAGGGCGACACGCGCCTGAAGATGCGCTTGGCCGGCATGGTGTTCGGGCTGGAGCTGGTCTACAACTTTGGCGAGGAGATGCGCGAGCGCGGTGGCCTGGCCTGGTGGTTTGGCTCGGCCATCATGCTGGCGGGCCTCGCCGGCTGGCTGACGGGCCAGATCCTCAAGGCGGCGGTGTCGCGTCAGCGCGAATACCTGGCCGACGCCCGCGCCGTGCAGTGGACGCGCAGCAAGGACGGCCTGGGCGGTGTGCTGCGCAAGGTGCTGGGCCAGCGCCAGGCAGTCCAGCGTGCGGGACAGCAAGAGCCGCGCCGCAATGCCCTGGCGCACCCCAGCGTGCAGCACATGCTGCTCGTAGACGTGGAAACCACCGGGCGCTGGAGTGAAGGCATGGCCGCGCGCCTTGCCGGTCGGCTCGATTCCCACCCCAGCCTCGAAGACCGTGTGCAGCGCGTCTATGGTCGGCGCATGGCGCCACTGCCGCTGACTCCGGTGAATGAGCCGCCCGAGCGCGCGCATCCATCGTCTGGCGCTGAGATTCAGGCGGGTCAGCCTTCGCTGGCTTCATTGGTGGATCCTTTTGCACGTCTGTGACCCAGCCTGCTCTGGTCTCATGAAAGAGACGCTCTGCGCCAGCAGGTCTGTTGTTTGTGACGGGCACCAGAGGGGGGATCGGTATTCGTTTCACCGCAGGCAACTTTCAGCCACGCGCCAGTGCGATGCTTCGGTCGACCTCCGATTGCATGCCCGATGAATCCATCCAGGAACCGCAGACGGAGACCGTCAGGTGGCGGGGCGCACCGGATGCGTAGGCAGCGCGCCGCTGTCTCCGGTGTCTTTGATCATCTTTAACCGGATCATCTCAATGGCGTGCGACGGTTCCAGTCCTTTGGGGCAGACCTCGGAGCAGTTCATGATGGTGCGGCAGCGAAACAGACGGTAGGCATCGTTCAGGTCGTCCAGCCGATCTTTGGTTGTGGTGTCGCGGCTGTCGAAGATAAAGCGGTAGGCCTGTATCAAACCCGCAGGCCCGACGAACTTGTCCGGGTTCCACCAGAACGAAGGGCATTGGCTGCTGCAGCAGGCGCACAAAATGCACTCATACGCGCCGTTGAGTTTTTCCCGATCTGCGGGCGACTGCAGGCGCTCTTTTTCAGGGGGCGGCTGGTCGTTGACGAGGTAGGGCTTGATGGAGTGGTACTGTTTGAAGAAGTGGGTCATGTCCACGATCAGGTCGCGCACGATCGGAAAACTCGGCAAGGGCCGCAGCACCACCGGTTCTTTCAGGTCACGCACCCGGGTGATGCAGGCCAGGCCGTTGCGGCCGTTGATGTTCATGGCGTCCGATCCGCACACGCCTTCGCGGCAGGATTTGCGCATCGACAGGGTGGGGTCTTGCTCTTTGATGCGCAGCAGCACATCGAGCAGCATCCGGTCGCTGGGCAGGATGTCCATTGCATAGTCTTGCAGGTACGGTTTTTCATCCTTGTCAGGGTTGTAGCGTGAGATGGAGAATTTCATGACAGCCTCCGGCCATGTTGGTGGCCACGTTGCTCAAACATGCTGCAGTGCCAGCAGCCAGGCCATGCTTGCCGCGCCGGCGCACAAGCCCAGCGCCACCAGTACCAACAATGCACGGCGCAAGCCCGCGGGGCGCGCATAGTCCAGCAGCACGTCGCGCAGCCCTACCCACATGTGCGCCAGCAGCGCGGCAAAAAACAGCGCCAGCGCCAGCGAGATGGCAGGGTGGCCCACCCAGCGCTTCCATTCGGCATAAGAGTGCAGCGGGTGCCACCCGAAGAACGCCAGCAGAGCCACCAGAAACAGCAGCATGTACACCGCACTGGTGCGTTGCACCAGCCAGGCCGGCAGACCGGTGGGGCCCGTGTGGTGGGGCGTCATGGCAAAACCCCCAGCGCCAGCAAAGCCAGCGCTGCGGCGGTCAGGTTCACGGCCCAGGCGCTGCGCCGCGCCTTGTGCAAGGTCGAGCCGATGTTGATGTCGGTCAGCATGTGGCGTACCCCGGCCAGCACATGGTGGGCCAAGGCCCACACCAGCACGGCCACCACCGCCTGGACGGCGCGGTGGTGCAGCAGCCCCATCACCTGCGCAAAACCCTCTTCACCGCCGAGCGAGCGCCACAGCAGAAACATGCCCAGCGGCACCCCCGCTGCCAGCACAACGCCGGACAGGCGGTGCAGGATGGAGGTGATGGCGCCGACCGGCATCTGGATCTGCAGCAGATTCAGAAACAGGGGCCGTGGCAGAGGGCGTGCGTGCGGTTTTTCCATGATCAATCCCATCCTGTCAAAAGGTCAGAAGGGCGTGGGTTAGTGGTAGCCCACGCCCATCACGTAATCGAACAGCAGCGACTGCTCATATTCCCCCTCGGCCACCAGGGCGCGCAGGGCGTCGCGTGCGTTGACAACGCCCAATGGGCGTTTGTGGGGGTCGAGCACCGGCACATGAACCAGGCCGTGCTCCTGCATCCTGGTGAGCACGTCCGACAACAATGCGGTGGGCTCGCAGCAAATGACATCCGTCGTCATGAGTGCGCTGGCCAGCGTGTGGCAGGCGCTGCCCATGCAATGGCCGATCTGCCGCACGATGTCGCTTTTGCTGATGACCCCTGCCATCGCACCATCCGGGTGGCACACCACCACCAGGCCGATGTGCGTCTCCGACAGCCGCTGCGCTGCTTGCAGCAGCGGCGTCTGCAGCGTGACCGTGGCGAGCCGTGAATGCATGACGGCATTGAGATGGGTGACCCGCAAGGTGTGCATCGGATGAATCTCCAGTCTGCTCTGCTTTCGGACGGTGCGCCCCGCGATTTGGTAGGCCGCCGCTCATTGTTCCGCACGCAAAGGCCCCTCAACGTAGGCATTGGCCGCGTCCTTGTCAAATGCAGCAATGCGGTTGTGGGTATTCAATGGCGCTTGGAAAGTATCTGAAAGAGCGGAACACTGTCTCTGTTGGCCCTGTCATTTTTGAAAGCAAGCCTATGCCACATCCTGCATCGAAAAACCTGGAAAACGCACGGCACCGACCAGGGGCGCCGTCGCCATGGGAGAACGATCGCCCGGGTGGGGATGGCGACGCCGGGGGCACAAGCGGCGGCGTGCCTCCACTCAGTAACGCAGAGCTGGTGCAGTTGCAGATTCGGGTGATTGCACTGGAAAACCTGGTGGTCGCCCTGCTGGCCCGTGCACCCGGCGAGCAGCTGGAGCTGGTGCGCGACATTGCCGCGTCCATCTTTCCGCGGCCTGGTGTGGAGCACCGTTTGACGATGCATGCCACCGCGCAAATGGAGCATCTGGCGCAGCGCTCTCTGCGTTTATAAGGCCGTTGCCTGCCACGGCTGCACGGTATAGAGAAGTTGCCGTTCACCAAAATGAATAGCTGTAAGCGCTTTGCTGGCGGGCGTTGGATGCCTATTTGGCTATAAATCCAGGAGACGCAGATTTCATCGGAGGGATGGGGCGCGGGTGGGGTTGTGCGTCAAGCGCGGTGCGGCCCTGCAGGCACCAGCAGCACCACCAGCGCACCGGCGCCGCCCTCGGCCGGGCGCGCCTGCACAAAGGCCAGCACCTCGCGTTTTTGCACCAGCCAGCGCTGCACCCGGCCCTTGAGCACAGGCGTGCGACCCGGCGAGCCCAATCCCTTGCCATGCACCACGCGCACGCAGCGCAGGCCGCTCTTGTGGGCATAACGGATGAACTGGCCCAGCGCCTCGCGCGCCTCATCGGTGCGCAGGCCGTGCAGGTCGAGCTGGCGTTGAATGCTCCAGTGCCCGGCGCGCAGGCGCTGCGTGACTTCCACCCCGATGCCGGGGCGGCGAAAACTGAGCTGGTCGTCGGTGTCGAGCAGGGTGCTGACATCAAAGTCGTCGCTGATCGACTCTTGCAGCACCTGTTCTTCGTCCAGCCAGTGCTGCACTGGCAGCGGCGGCGTGGGTTTAAGTGCCATGGCGGCGAGGTTGGGGTGGCGCAGCGGCGTGACGGCGCCCACGCTGCGGCTGAACAGTTGGCGCTCGGCCTGCAGCCGGGCTGCAGCTTCGTGCTCTGCCTTGGCCTGTGCGGCAGCACGCTCTTGCTCCCGGCGCAAGTGCTGTGCCACGCTGGCCAGGTCTTGCCAATCGTCCAGGCGCAGGCTGGCGCGCCGTGCAGCGGGTGCGCTGCGCCGGATTTTGGCGGGCGAAGGGGGGCTTGGTGGTGGTGTTGTGCGTGGCCCCAGTGTGCGGCGCGTCTGCTGCGCAGCGTAGCGCGTGGCAGCGGCGGCGCGCCGCAGCGCCCGGGGTGTTTCTGGAGCCGCTGGCGGCGGTGGCAGAGGTGTCGCTGGGGTGGTGCCGGTGTACGCCGGTTGTTGGGCGGCCGCGCGCAGCAGCGCGGCGGCCAGTGCCCCCGACGCTGTGTGCGGTGGCTGTGGCGGCGTCACACCAGCCCTTTCTCGGCCATGGAAAGCGCCTGTCCCGGGGCCACGATGACGTGGTCGAGCACGCGCACATCCACCAGCGCCAGTGTGCTTTTCAGGGTTTGCGTCAGTGCCTCGTCGGCGCGGCTGGGCTGCACGCTGCCACTGGGGTGGTTGTGTGCCAGCACCACGGCAGCGGCCTGGTGGTGCAGGGCGCGCAGAACCACCTCGCGCGGGTACACGCTGGTCTGCGTGAGGGTGCCCCGGAACAACTCTTCCAGGGCCAGCAGGCGGTGCTGGCTGTCCAGAAACAGCACGGCGAATACCTCGTGCTCCTTGTGCGCCAAATGCAGCTGCAGGTAGTGCTTGACGGCGTCGGGCGAGTCAAAGGCTTCGCGCTCGCGCAGTTGCTGGGCCAGGGCGCGGCGCGCCAGTTCCAGTACGGCCACCAGTTCGGCGCGCTTGGCCGGCCCCAGGCCCTTGATGCGGGCCAGGTCGGCCAGGCTGGTGTGCAAGAGCCCGGCGATGCCGCCAAAACCGCCGGATGCACCATTCTTGCCAGGGGGCTCCAGCAGCTCCTGCGCCATCTGCAGCACGCCCTTGCCCGCGATGCCGGTGCGCAGCAGCAGGGCCAGCAGCTCGGCGTCCGACAGCGCGGCGGGGCCGCGTGCCAGGAGCTTTTCGCGGGGCTGCGCGTCGAGGGGAAGGTCTTTCAGGGGCATGGCGGAGGGGTCGGTGTGGGGGCAACCGTAAAATGCTGCCAGTTTATCGAGGCACTCATGGCAACAGTTCAACCGGGTTCTTTCCTGACCCTGCATTACCGTCTGGCGGGTCCCGCCGGCGACGTCATCAACACCTTCGCCGACAAGCCGGCCACGCTCACGCTGGGCAACAGCGAGCTCTCGCCCGCCATGGAGCAGCGCCTGATGGGCTTGGCCGAGGGCGCACGCGCCACGTTCGAGCTGGCCCAGGGCGAGGCTTTTGGCGAGCGCAACCCCGACATGCAGCAGTGGGTGGGGCGCAAGCTGCTCGACGAAATGGGCGACCCCGACGAGCAGTACCACGTGGGCGAGGTGGTGGAATTTGCTACGCCCGACGGCATGGGCACCTACGCCGGGGTGGTGGTGCAGGTGGGCAATGCCGACAGTGCGCAGGCCCTGTTGATCGATTTCAACCACCCGCTGGCCGGGCAGCCTGTGACTTTTGAAGTGCACGTGATCGGCGTTTTGTGAAGCATCACCCCGTGCGGCTGCGCCGCTTCCTCCTTCTCTCGCTGCTTTCGCGCGGGAAGGGGGGACACCGCCAGCGCGGCGGGGCGGCCCTTGCGCGGCAGTCGCTGGCATGGACCCTGCCGGTTTCACAAGTTTGGGTCGGTGCGAAGTGCAATGGGATACTGAAATGAATACTCCCCAGGAAATTTTGCTGGCCGAACCGCGCGGTTTTTGCGCGGGGGTGGACCGGGCCATTGAAATCGTAGAGCGGGCACTGACCAAGTTTGGCGCGCCCATCTACGTGCGCCACGAGATCGTGCACAACACCTATGTGGTCAACGACCTCAAGGCCAAGGGCGCGATTTTTATCGAGGAGCTGTCGGACGTGCCGCCCGGCGCCACGTTGATCTTCAGCGCCCATGGTGTGAGCAAGGCCGTGCAGGAAGAGGCCAAGGCGCGCGGCTTTCACATCTTTGACGCCACCTGCCCGCTGGTGACCAAGGTGCATGTCGAGGTGGCCAAGCTGGCACAAGAGGGCTACGAGTTCATCATGATCGGCCACAAGGGTCACCCCGAGGTCGAGGGCACGCTGGGCCAGCTCGACGGCGGCATCCACCTGGTGGAAGACGTGCAGGACGTGGCGCGTGTGCAGCCCGCACAGACGGAAAAACTTGCCGTGGTCACGCAAACCACGCTGAGCGTGGACGACGCTGCCGAAATCACCGCTGCCGTGCGCGCGCGCTTTCCCACGGTGCGCGAACCCAAGCAGCAGGACATCTGCTATGCCACGCAGAACCGCCAGGACGCCGTCAAGCTCATGAGTCCGCAGGTCGACCTGGTCATTGTGGTGGGCAGCCCCACCAGCTCCAACAGCAACCGCCTGCGCGAACTAGCGCAGCGCATGGATACCACCAGCTACATGGTCGACAGCGCAGACGAACTGCGCCCCGAGTGGTTCGACGGCATCGCCCGCGTGGGTCTGACGGCTGGCGCATCGGCCCCCGAGGTGCTGGTCAAGCAAGTGATCGAGCGCATCAAGGCGCTGGGTGCAGTGTCGGTGCGCAAGCTCAGCGGCATTGAAGAAACCATCAAGTTCCCATTGCCCAAGGGGCTCAAGATCGATGGTGCCGGGCCCGCGGGCGCGGAAGAAGGCGAATGAGTCGCTCTGCAGGTTAGTTGCAATTTTATTGATAGCTGATTGCGCTTATAGAACGGGCCTTTGAGCCCGTTTTCCCTGTATTTTTGCGCTGAACTCAGCTCCACAGGTCCAGGGGCGGGTCGGCCGCCACCGCACGCAGAATGTCGGTGCGCGAGATAAATCCCACCAGGCTGCCGTATTCATCCGTCACGGGCAGACCGGGCAGGCCCGTGTCCAGCAGCACCGAGGCCACACGGCGCAGATCGGTATCGGGTGATACGGTGGGTATCGGGCTCACCATCACCTCTGACACGGTGCGCCGCGCCAGTGCAATCGCCGCCTGGATGTGGCCGGGCTCGGGCAACAATTCAAGCGGTGCCATGTCGGCGCGCAGCAGCAAACCCACTACGCGCCCCTGGGCGCCCACCACCGGGGCTTGTGACACGCCGTGCTCGGCCAGCGTTTGCCAGGCATGGTTGACCACTGCATCGGGCTGCACGGTCAGCGCGCCCTTGGTCATCACATCGCGCACATGCGACAGGGGCTGGCGGGCCAGCGCAGGGCCTTGCTCCGCCTGTGTATAGGCCGTGACCGCATCCTGGGCGCGCAGGCTGGTGCCCACGGCGGGCTGTTCGGGCGGGGGCGGCGGGGTTTGGACCGAGAAGGGAGGCACGTCGGCCCCCCGGGTGCGCAAAGCCTGGGGGCGCTGCACGCGCCGCACCGGTGAAATCTGCGACAAATTCTCAGGGCCACCCCGGTACATCTGTCCAGATGGGCCAAAAACGAAGAACATGCTTGCACCTCCAGCTGGCAGGCCTGCAAAGTGTGTTTGCATGGGCGACTGCACTGGCCATGTTATCGGCAGTTGCATCGCACACCTGCAATGCACCGTGTATCCGTGTGTTGCCCGTGCATTGGGCGGCGTGCTTCTACACTGCCCCTTTTGTCTCTCGGAGCACCCGCATGATCGACCGCGCCGCCATTACTGCCGCCCGCCGCCAACTGGCCACCCAGCCCGACTTCTTGCGCACCACACCGTTGATGCGTTTGTCTGGCCAATCGCTGGGCGTGGAGTGCGGTGAGATCTGGCTCAAGCTCGAACACCTGCAGGTGGGCGGCAGCTTCAAGGCGCGCGGCATGCTTTATCGCCTGCTGGCCAACCCCGTGCCCGACAGCGGCGTGATCATTGCCTCGGGCGGCAACGCAGGTATCGCCGTGGCAGTAGCCGCCCGCGCCTTGGGCGTGCGCTGCGAGGTCTTTGTGCCCGAAGTCTCGCCCGAGGCCAAACGTGCACGCCTGCGCGCCCTGGGCGCCGAGGTGGTCGTCATGGGCGCGGCGTATTCCGAAGCCTTGGAGGCCTGTGTGGCGCGCCAGAAGCGCACCGGGGCATTGCAGGCCCACGCCTACGACCAGCCCGAGGTGGTGGCAGGAGCAGGCACGCTGGCGCTGGAGATCGAAGAACAGGGCGCCCGCCCGCCGGACAGCGTACTGGTCAGCGTGGGCGGCGGCGGCCTCATCGGCGGCGTGGCCGCCTGGTTTGAAAGCCGTGCCCATGTGGTGGCGCTGGAGCCCGAACGCGCGCCCACCCTGCATGCTGCGCGGGCCGCAGGCCACCCGGTAGATGTTGAAGTGGGGGGTGTGGCCGCCGATTCGCTGGGCGCGCGCCGCATCGGTGCGTTGTGCTGGGAGATCAGCCAGCGCCATGTGCACGACGCGCTGCTGTTGCCCGACGATGCCATCCGCGCTGCGCAGCTGTGGCTGTGGAAGGAGCTCAAGCTGGCGGTCGAACCCGCTGCCGCCCTGGGCCTGGCCGCACTGCAAACGGGCGCGTACAAGCCCCAACCCCAGGAAACCGTGGCCCTCATCCTGTGCGGTGCTAATTTCGACCCTGCAAGTCTTGGATGAGCCCCTGCGACGCCCTCGTTGCGGGGCTGCCCTTGCGCGTCGGCAGCTGGCCTCGGGCGCGCCAGTGGCAAAAGTTGCTCAAATCGTTCGGCGCTGTCGCCCCCCGCTTCGGCTTTTCCTTCGGCCCTCTAAAATCACAGCATGCTAGACATTCTTCTCCTTCGCAAAGACCTCGACACCGCTATCTCTCGCCTGGAAACCCGCAAAAAACCCCAGGCCTTCCTGGACGTTTCCGCGTTTAAGGCACTGGAGTCTGAACGCAAGACGCTGCAGACTCAATCAGAGGAACTGCAAGCTCGGCGTAACCAGTTGTCCAAACAAATTGGTGTATTGATGGGGCAAATTGCTCGTCTTAATGCGACGGAGGAGTTTGATCAGGCCGATTTCAACAAGCAGCAAGCTGAAGCTTTGAAGCTGGAAGTGGCTCAAATCAATCCTGAGCGCGAAACAATCGATGCCCGTCTGGCGCAAATCCAGTCCGAGCTGCAAGCCCTGCTTTTGGCCGTGCCCAATCTCCCGCACGAGAGCGTGCCGGTGGGCGCCGACGAGCACGGCAACGTGGAAGTGCGCCGCTGGGGCGCCCCCGCTACCTTTGCCTTCGAGGCAAAAGACCATGTCGATGTCGGTGCCCCGCTGGGCCTGGATTTCGATATGGGCGTCAAGCTCTCGGGCTCGCGTTTCACCGTGATGAAGGGCCCCCTGGCGCGCCTGCACCGCGCCTTGAGCCAGTTCATGCTCGACGTGCAGACCCAGGAGCATGGCTATATCGAGTGTTACGTGCCCTACGCTGTCAATGCCGATTCGCTCAAAGGCACAGGCCAGTTGCCCAAGTTCGAAGGCGACCTGTTTGCCGCCAAGAAGGGTGGCCAGGACGGCGAACCCGTGCCCGATAACGCAGCGCTCTACCTCATCCCCACCAGCGAAGTACCGCTCACCAACTTTGTGCGCGACGTGGTGGTGCCCGAATCCGAGCTGCCCATCAAGCTTACGGCCCACACGCCGTGCTTCCGCTCCGAAGCCGGCAGCTACGGCCGCGACACGCGCGGCATGATCCGCCAGCACCAATTCGACAAGGTCGAAATGGTGCAGATCGTGCACCCCGACCAGAGTTACGAAGCACTGGAAGAAATGACCCGCCACGCCGAAGCCGTGCTGCAAAAGCTGGGCCTGCCCTACCGCGTGATGAGCCTGTGCACCGGCGACATGGGCTTTGGCGCCGCCAAAACCTATGACCTCGAAGTGTGGCTGCCCGGCCAGAACAATTACCGCGAGATCAGCTCCATCAGCAACTGCGAAGCCTTTCAGTCCCGTCGCCTGCAGGCCCGCTTCAAGAACGCCCAGGGCAAAAACGAACTCGTACACACCCTCAATGGCTCGGGCTTGGCGGTGGGCCGCACGCTGGTGGCCGTGCTGGAAAACTATCAGCGTGCGGACGGAACCGTCGAGGTTCCGGCCGTTCTCCGCCCATACATGGGCGGAGTGTCGGAGCTTGCTCCGACCTGAGCGGATAGTTTCTGTGTAGGCTCACTTTCGCAGCGCGAAAGTTAAGCGAAGCGTGCCGGAACTACAACTACCAGCAGGCCGACGGCAGCGTGGTGGTGCCCGAAGCGCTGCGCCCCTACATGGGCGGGCAGGCGGTGCTGGCGCCTTGATGCGCATGGCGCGGGGTGGAGGCATCACCTCCCCGCGCTCAAGGCTTGCGCCGTGCGCGCGTTGCTCACTGGCGCGCGAGGTGCTCCAGCTGCTTCGTCGCTGCCGCATCGCCCAAAGCCGCCGCCTTGCGGTACCAGTCCAGCGCCAAGGCCGGGTCGCGGGCGGCGCCTGCCAGGCCCGTCTGGTGCAGGTTGCCCAGCATGGTCATGGCCGCAGGCTCACCCAGCTCTGCCGACCGGCGAAAGAAAGCCAGGGACTGGGGCAGGTTCACAGCCGTGCCCTGGCCTTGCTGGTGCATGCTGCCCAGCAGCAGCAGGGCCTGCGGGTTCTGGCTGTCGGCGGCCTGGGTCAATTCGGTCAGGGCCCGCACAGGATCGCGCGGCACGCCCTCGCCTAACAAATAGGCACGACCCAGCAGGAAGCGCGCGGCAGGCCATGCATCGGCCACGCTCGCGAACAGCTGCACCGCGCGGGCCTGGTCCTGCGCCACGCCGTTGCCGTCGCGCAGGCGCTGCCCGCTGTGCACGATGGCGCGGGGCTCGCCCTTGGCAACCGCTTTTCCCAGCCATTGTTCGAACGCTGCTGGATCGGGCGTGAGCCCCGCGCGGCCGGTGCGGTGGAACGTGGCCAGGCCGAACATGCTGCGGCCGTCTTCCCGTTCGGCGCCTTTTTGCAGCCAGCCGAGTGCCACCGCGTCGTCCCGCGGCGTACCCCAGCCATTGGCATGCATGGCAGCCAGGCCGCCCATGGCGGCGGCATTCCCACCGGCCGCGGCCTTGGCGTACAGCTCAAGGGCGCGGGCGGGGTTGCGCCCACGGTGTGCAGAGCCTTCTTCCAGCGCCTGCGCCACGGCAACCATGGCGGGCAGGTGGCCCTGCGCGGTCGCCTGGTCTTCGAGCGCAATGGCCTGCCGCGCCAGCGACTGGATTTCCGCTGGGTCGCGTCCCTCCATCCGCGCATGCAGCTGGATCAGGCTGCGGCTGCCCTGCGCGGCTTGCAGGGCCGCCGCGCCGTCGCCCGCCTCGGCGCGCTTCTTCAATGTCTGCAAGTCGGCCAGGTGCTGGCGCCAGCGGACATCTTGTGCACGCAGGAAGTCGCGGCTGGTCTGCGGCGCGCCCAATTCCACGTCAAAGCGCCGCGCGGTGTTGGCGGTCATGCGAAATTCCTGCTGGTAGGCGCGTTCGAGCCGTTCGTCCACGCGCTTGACCACGCGCAGCTCGATGGCTCCCGCCGCCACCGACACGTCCAGAGGGCAGTCGCCGCGAAACTCCCCATTGATGTACACCGCCGCGTTGGCTGCCTCACCTTCGCAGCCTACACGCACGGCGGCATTGGCTGGTGCGACCGGCGGCGCTGCAGCAGGGGCCGCCGCCGCAGCGGAAGGCCGGACAGGTTCCAGCCGCCGCGGTCCCGACTGCGCTTCGGCTGGCAGGGTCTGGGCGCCAACACTGGCCACCACCAGCCAGGCAGCCGCCTGGCGCCGTCCCAACCAAAAGCACGGGGTCATAGCATGTCCTTCGGAATATCCGTCTGTTTTTCCAGCGTCTGCACGGGCAGAACCCGCAATGCGCCTGAGCCCAGTTGCGCCTCGGCTGCGGAAAGGGTGACCATGGCCGCATGCACCTGCCCGGCGCCCAGGTCGGCCAGGGCAAAACCAGAGCTCCGGTACGGCACCAGGATCCATCGCACGCCGGCCCCCACACCCATCTGCTGGACCTTGGCAGAGGCTGCCGGGTTGGCCGACCCCACGACGACGCTGTCGGGCTTTTTGCGCGCCGCCGCAGTAAGGTCGTCCACGGAGCGGTACGGAGACTGCTGCGGCACCACCAGAACCATCGGCAAGGCGTCAAGATGGGGCGGCACCTGGGCGAGAGCGGTGGAAGCCCACGCCAGGGCCGTGAAGGCGGCGGCAAGTGTTTTGCGTCTTTTCATAGGGGGAGTCAGGTGCTGGGGCGGAGATACAAGAGCATCGCGGCAAAACTGGCGCTGTACCGCGGGTCAGCGCTTGTCCAGGGTTGAGTCGCCCGCACGGAAGCCATTCATGCGCCCACTGCATACCCAGTCCATGGAAGCTTTTGTTGAGCCAACAATGCGCGCGTAGCCCTTGCCAGAACCCGAGGGGGTGGACCAGGTGTGGGTGGCGCCCGCAGCCACCCCCGTGGCACCCGAATCGGCGCTGCCGTCGGCACGGCCATTGATGAAGGTGCCGTACACGCGGAAGGGGCAGGTGTTCTTGAAGCGCAGGAACGTGGTGGTGCCACGCTGCTCCATGGACGGCGCGGAAGAGCACCATCCGATGGCATCGATGCAGCCGTCCTCGTCCGGCTCGCGCGGATCGGCTGGTTTAGGCGCTGTACCGCCCGGCCCGCCGCCGGCCGGTGAAGCAGAGCCTGATTGTGTGGGCTGCGCAGGCACCGGTGGCGAGGTGGGGCGCTGCATTTGCGACAAAGTCGGCGCGCGTGCCATGCCAGGCATCGCAATCTGCACCGTCGGCGCCGATGGGGCTGCGCTACCTTTGCCGCCCCTCGAGTCCACATCCGCCAAATTGACATTGGCCGCACGGGCACCGATCTGGACCAAGGTGGCGTGATCCACGCTTTCCAGTCCCCGCACCGTGCTGGTAGAGGGGGCCGTCACCCCCGCCGCCGCCTGGCCTGTTGAAGGGCGAGGCACCGGCACGGACGGTGGCTGCTGAGGAATGCGCGTGGCTTGCGCTGCGCTGGCGACAGGCGAGCCGGAGGCCGCAGCAGGCGCGCGGCGCAGGGCGGCGCGTTGGGTTTCGATTTGCGCGCGCTCCTGCGCAAACCGCCGCTGCTGCCTGGCCACATCCGCGGCGACCTGGTCGTTCATCGCCTGGAAGTTGCGGGCATTGCGCGCCTCCGCTGCGCGGACGGTGGCCTGGTTTTGCAGAGACTGCGACAGGAGGCTGCCAAACAAAGCCACCGCTTGCCCGGTGCCCATGCTGTCGTCTTCCCGGGCCTCGGCACGGCGCCGGGCCTGCGCTTCCTCTTCCATCAGGCGCTCTTCGGCCAGCCGAAGCTCGCGCTCACGCTCGGCCAATGCGCGCTCCTCTTCTTCCACCCGACGCTTTTCCGCAGCCAGTTGGGCCTGTGCCGCAGCCAGGTCTGCCTTGTCGCGAGCGGAGTGCGCGAGCTTGAGTGCATTGCGCAAAGTAGTCTCTGCGCAGGAGAAGTTGCGTTCGCTGGTGCAGCGCTGGGTCTTGCCCAGGCTGTCTTGCAAATCCAATTGGTCTAGGCGATCGAGCTGGTCCGACATGCGCAGCAGATCGTCGGTATTCGCGTGGGCACTGACCAAAGACATGGCGATCACCAGCGCAAGCGCGCTGCAGGAGTGTGAGATGCGCATGGGCGGGCACGCTCAGCGCGCCTAAGAATGTAAGTGACTGTGCGGATGATATTTCAGCCAGGCAGCTCTGTATAGAGCCGCTGTGCAGGCGGCTCAGGCAGTAGGCGTATGTGTCTGTGTATGACGGATCCGCGCGACGACCACGCTGGGCCCATGGAATCGCCCGAAAAAAGACTGCTAGAATCGCAGGCTTCGAGTCGCGGAGAGGTGGCAGAGTGGTCGAATGTACCTGACTCGAAATCAGGCGTAGTGGCAACACTACCGTGGGTTCGAATCCCACCCTCCACTGCAAGTATTCATATCAGACGGGCCCGAGTGGCCCGTTTTGCATTTCTACCTTCTGCTTTATCTATCGCTGGGCATGGTGCAGGGGCTGTCTATCGCGTCCGAGCCAGACACGCCTTGCGGCTGTCCTGGTCTTTGATGGCGTAGCAGCGATCCCGCGATCCTTTGATTTCCGCCAGACACTGGCTGCGGTTGTCACCATCCTTGATGCGGTAGCAATTTCCAGGGTCCCGCTTGACTTGCGCCAGACAGTACGCCCGCTTATCCGCATCCTTGATCGCGTAGCACTCCGAGGTGCCCGCCATCGCCTCCCCCATCCAGACTCCTACGATCGTGCAGAGCGGCACGAGGAGGTGGCTTCTTGCTATGTTGCTGATGGTCATGCTGCCACCTTGGGGATATCCGAGCCGCAATGTTTGCAGCGCGTGGCCTCCCGCTTGATCGTTTCCGCGCAGTATGGACAGGTCGTTGTATCGGACTCGTCGATGATCGCCAGCCCCCGTCCTTCGATGTACCCGGCAGTGGTCATGGTGTGATCTTTCTGGTCGTAGCGCACGTTGATCACCGCATTGCCGCCGAGGGCCATTGCCTTTTCCCGGAGGCGTTGATCCACGTCTTCGCGGGTGTATTTCCTCTCCATAGGAGACCAGCGCGTCAGCTTCACCGCTACCTCCGACAGTGGACGATAGTTGCCTTGTGGTGGCTCGGTCAGTATCCGCACATCCATGCTGCGCGCTCCCGAGGGATTGGAGACCACCGCCTCTCCCTCCTTGATCTCAGTCCATCCCAGCTTGGCGTAGTGGGTACGCAAGATCCATTTGATGCCCAGCGGATAGAACAGCACCCAGGACAGGAATCCCGTGATTGGAGCGAGCACCGCCGACAGCACCGCCTGCAGCCACATCTGCTTGTACGCAAAATAGATCGGACCGCCGACCAGCACCCACAGCCACGTGGCCTCACCAAATTCCTCGATATGCCCATTGGCCGGATTCTGGAATCGCATTTTTGTTCTCCTTCAGTTCACATCACGTGTTGATACAGCGCCACCAGCGCTATGACCGCCGGTCATATTTCCTGCGCGGCGACCGAGTGCGTAGTCCGCCCAGTCCTGCATGAGCTGTTGCCGTTTAGCGAGGAGGTCACCACGCCGGTACGCTGCCTCCACCTTGTTGCCCACCGTATGGGCGAGCGCCATTTCCGCGACCTCGTTGGGGTAGTCGGTCTGCTCTGCGCACCAGTCACGGAACGTAGAGCGGAATCCATGGGGCACTGCCTCCAGTTTCAGGCGGCGGAGTACCGCCGTGAGCGTCATATCTGAGAGCGCACTACCCAGTTCAGGATCACGGCTGTTGGGACTCGGGAATACATACGCCTTGCCCGAGTTGCGTCCTGCTGCCTGGGCGAGTGCTTTCATTTCTTGCAGGAGTGCAATGGCCGCATCCGACAGCGGCACCCGATGGGCCTTGCTGGCCTTCATGCGTTCGGCGGGGATCGTCCACACCCGCGCAGCCAGATCGATTTCTTCCCAGGTGGCGCCTCGAACTTCTCCGGATCGAGCAGCTGTCAGGATCACGAATAGGAGGGCCTTGGCACCCATGCCTTCCTGGCCCAGCAGTTGCCCCATGAATGGCGGCATTTGGGAATAGGGCAGCGCCTGGAAATGCGTGGTCTTGCTCACCTTGCCCGGAGCAGGCAACAGCTTGTCCAGCAGCCCCTTCCAGCGCGCAGGATTGGAGTCCGTGCGGTAGCCCCGCGCAATGGCCCAGTCGATGATGGATTCGATGCGACCGCGCAGGCGGGTAGCCGTCTCCGTCTTGCTGGACCAGATCGGCTCCAGCACCTTGAGCACCATCGCCAGCGAGATGTCCCGCACAGGCAACTTGCCCAGCACAGGGGTGGCGTACATATCCAGCGACCGCTGCCACTGCTGCGCATGCTTGGCGTTCTTCCAGCCTTTCTCATGCGAGGCGATATACCGTTTGGCCGCTTCACCGAATGTCATGCTGGTGTGGATTTCCGCGACCAGACGGGCCCGCGCTCTGCGTGCATCCTCGATAGGGTCGATGCCCTGCGCCAATTTGGCACGGGCTGCCCGAGCCGCCTCCCGTGCATCCGCCAACGTGACGGACGGATACGAGCCCAGGCCCAGGTCACGCCGCTTGCCTGCCACCTGATAGCGCAGCACCCAGCTGCGCGAGCCGTACATCGTGACGTTGAGGATCAGGCCACGCACGCCGCCGACATGGTTGGTGCCACGGCGCCAGAGGGCGGCGACCTGCGCCGCACCCAGTTCCTTGCGCGGTTCGCGGGGCATCATGGCTGCACCTCCGCTGATGCAGGACACGGATAGCCAGGGGGCTCATAGATCAGTACCTGCCACTCGCACACCGAGGCACGAGAGAGGGCTGGAGCAGGGTCACCCCCATCCATGGCGATCAGCTCACTCTCGACGGTGCGAGTTCGGCCCTCGGAGAGCCATTCGGCCCAGGCACGGTAGCGGGCGATCATCCCGGCGTCGGGCTGGTGGAGATAGACAGCCTGCAGTGGCGCAGGCGGGTTCGGTGCAGTCAATCGAGTTTCCTCCTTGACCGCCACTCTGGAGAATTTGGAGGGCTTGTAGGAAATTTCGATTTCATCGTCCCGGAACCCGCATGGGGCAAGGCGATGCTCTCCTCTCCCCAATTTTATTGGGCTTGTTGCTATCAATTTCATATCAATGACTCCTATGTCATTGATTTTCAATAGCTTTTTTCAGCGGCGGAGAGGGGGTGTCTGGAGCGCGCACGCTGTCTTCAGGGACGAGACAGAGGACGCGTTTTCTTGCCGTGCGAGACACGGATGTTCCCCGGCGATGGGGAGTATTGAGGGGAGGGCAGCGGGTAGAGCTACCCGCCATTTGCTCAGGTAAATTCGTAGGGTTCGAGCGTCCAGCTGTAGCTCAGAGTCGCTGGATGGCGCGGATGACCATTGGCGGTCAGCTCACCGAATCGGCGCCACTGAGGGTTGTACTTCTCCAGCCGCTGGAATAGCTCGTCCCTGGTGCGGTAGAGGTACGGGCGGTTCATTACCAGCTCACCCCAGGCTGCCCAGATGGTGGGGGTGGGGTACTGAGCGATGATCTTCTCGATTTCTTCCAGATTGCGCTCGCAGGCCATGGGCGCGGGCTTGGACGGCAGGTCCTGGGGATCGGTGGCACGCACCGGGTAGAGGTTCAGCATGACGAAGCTATCGAATCCGCATTGCTGGGCTACTTTCTCCACCTTGGTGACCGTGTTGTCCAGCTTCACTTGGGTGGCCGTGCTGGGGTTGACTCCGATGGTGATCAGTGGACGCTTGCCGATGGTGCCCAGGGTGTAGCGCCATTGATCGTCGTGCTCGGAGTGATAGATATCGTACATAGTGTCTTTCAGATGCATGTGTTTCATGGCACCCGTGACGGCGTGGTCTGTGATGCCAAATAAATCGTACATCCATTTAGTCGCATTAAGACTATTCCGAATGTGACTAGACGATTTGGGGATGTCCACGTCCCTTTATCATGCTGATTACGAAGCAGTAAGGGAATCGTTGCGCGCTATGCGCGTCAAGGCCAATCTGACTCAGACCGCAATTGCGGAGCAATTGGGCGTGGGCCAGTCCTACGTGTCCAAGCTTGAGCGTGGCGAGAATTACGTGGATGTGCTGATCTTTGCGCGGTGGTGTGTGACGTGCGGTGTTCGGCCAGGACTGGCTCTTGATAGGCTATTGAGAGAGCCGCCGACTTGAGCATTGGGACGGGGGGCTTCAGCCGAGATGGCTGCATGAGCCATCTCCCAGGTCGATAGAGCCTGTTTCGATTCCTGCCTTACCCGGCGCCCCACCCGGCAGTCCCGAGTTTCGGGCGGGAGTGCTTCATGATCTGCCTGACCTGATCTGAGGCCGTTTGCGCATTGTTCCGCGAGTCCACTCTCCCTATACCCCAGCCCCCGCCCGCCCCGCCGTCCCGTAGGGACGGGCGGGCGGGGGCGGGTATGGGGAGGCGGGATATGGTTTCCGAGGGGCTCGATATGAGTCGCCACGCTGATATCTGTTGCCCTCGGACTCCTTGGGATCAAAGTGGTACTTACGCGCGTTTCGTGGGGGCTGTGACTATGGGGGTAGCGGGCAGGCTCTTCGTGCAGCTCTTTGGTATTTCTCCGTGCGACTTCGGCACCATCGCGTGGTAGTCGCTCGCCTGCTCTGTCTTCAGTTTGACGTCTTGGTATCTGTTGCCGTCATTCGCCCGGGAATTCTCATCCCGGGTTGATTCGCCTGTGCGCTGCCCAGTAGCCTCCACCCCAGCCCGACTCCCCCCCGCCCCCCCTTTCAGGGGGGAGCGGGCGGGGGGGAGTTGGGCGGTGGAGATTGGGATGTGCTCGGATGCCTGTTCTGAGATTCGGCTGGAGGTGGTCGCTTGGACTGCATGGCTGCAGTTCCGGGGTGCTGTAGGGACATACCTTCTTCCGTCTCGTGCAGTCCACCACCACGGGGGGCATGGGTAGGTGTCTCTGGCCTCGCCGTGGGTCCAGGAGATATGCAGTCGGCGTGATCCACTTTCCCTGGATGTGATTGGATTTCGACTGCCCACCCCGCCCTCCTGCGCCTACGGGGCCGGGCGGGGTGGGCAACCGCCAACCAGCCAAGTGCACGTGCCCCGCGTTGTGTACCTGAGAACTGCATCGGGCTTAGCTAAGACGTTTGGCCGGAATCGGTGAATGCCTCAGTCGCAGCAAGCGGCTATCGGGGCGTTGCAACCTGACTGACCGATATAAGCTGGAATCAGGGCGGTGAGTTCCTCGTTCTGCGCCGGAAGCATGACTCCATGTGCCGCGATAATCACAGGAAACGGAAGTGCCTTTCAACGGGATATCAATAGCCACCACAGGGAGCAAGATGGCCACTCGAAAGCAGACGCCCCAAGACGCCGCCCCAGTCCAGCAATTTGCCTCGAACGTTCCAGGCGAGTATCGAGTCATTGATATCAAGCGCCTACACCTGAATCCAGAGAATCCGCGCCACTCTCCGCTGGAACAACAGCCAGAAATCATCAAGGCGCTGTACTCCAGTGAGGAGGTACAGGCGTTGGCACGAGATATCGCCAACCGAGGCGCCCTGAGCCCCTTGGATGTGCTCGGGGTCTACGAAATGCCTGATCATCCTGGTCATTACGTCACGTTGGAGGGCAACAGGCGAACCTGCGCGCTCATTCTGCTGGCTGATCCTGCGCGGGCGCCGACGTCCGATGCGCGGACTTATTTGGAGAGTGCAGCGCGAGGACAGTCTGTCCCGATGCAGGTGCCTGCTTTCGTGTTTCCTACCAAAGAGGCAGCAGATCAGTGGATTGACCTGAGACACATGGGGGCACAAGGTGGTGTCGGTATCCGATCTTGGAGTGCTGACCAGCAGGCCAATGCCCTGGCTCGACGCAACGGTGGTGGCCCAGCCTCGGCGGCGGCTCGGCAAAATTTGTTGGCCCATGCTGTTCTGATGCGGCTGAAAGACATAGGCCTAATCTCCCCAGAACAGCATCAGGCGGTCAGCCTGACCACGATTGCGCGGTATCTCACGACTCCCGCTGTGCGGGCGCTGTTGGGTTTGGCTCACCACGAACGCCTGGAGTACACACATGATCCAGCCGAGGTGGACCGCGCACTCCAACGCTTGGTACTCGATAGCCTAGAGACGCGTTCCGGCGAAGATCATCTGAGGGTAACTTCTCGCTCCAATGCCGATGGTCGGCGCGCTTATGCCCAGGGCCTTGCGGCAGAGGGAGTTGCACCCACTTCCCTGCTCTCTTCGCCTGTAGCACCGCCAGCAATCTGAATCGCCCCGGGTTTTGAGGAGGCTCTTTTCTCTGAGAGGATTGAGCCATGAAGAAGTCAAACAAGT
>NZ_BAAGQN010000025.1:0-42342 GCF_054783455.1 Simplicispira piscis | reverse complement strand
AGTCAGACTGCCATGATGGTGGCCTGACTTAAACCAACTGGCCTCCACGAAAGCCGGGGCGATTCAATCCACTGAAATAAGGGATTTTTACCTTGCACAACCCAGATTTAGCTTTGCTTAAATCAGTGAGGATTGACGTATCCCGCTGAAAGACCGTTCAGGACATCCCTCAGGTTCTTTCAGGGCAATGATCCTTTGAAGGAGTAGGACGATGCTCGACGCTACCCAAGCCACAAACCTCTTGCAATCGCTCGGTGTGTCCAGTTCGATGGCGTCAAAAGCTGTCGAACGAACAGCCCAGAACGACGCGACAAAGGATCCGCTCGCATTCCTTCAGGAACTGCAGGCCACCCTCAAATCACTCACCGCGGCCGCACAACAGTCTCAGGAGACCCCTGCTGCTTACGCCGTTTCGACTAAAGCCAACCAACAGTCAACGGTAGATGCCTTCCAGGGGACACAGAAACCTTTGCGTAATTCACCTGCAGAATCCAACGAAGCACTCGTTAAAGCACCGTTCAGCAATTTTGAAGAATTCAAGAACTGGGAAAAAGGGCTAGGGCATACATTCGCCGAAGACTACAAAGCACCTGACTACATTCACGTAATGGGCCTGTCTCTTGGCGGTGGAGACAGCGAAGCATTCAAGCGCTACGTTTTCTTTAAGAACAACCCCGAATGCGCCGTTGACTATGAAGGCATACGCAGCGGGAAATTATCGACATTACCGACTGATAAATCAACACTGATTAAAAGTGATTTATCGAAAATGCCAGCAGAGACCGCCGCTTTTTATCGAGAAAATCCAGATCAGCTCTTGCTGGCAGAAGGATTTAATATGGATCCCACCCTCTATAAAATGAGCAGGGATGGAGAAATCACCATCCCGAGCGATGTAGATGCATCGGAATGGTTGACGCAAAATAAATGGACGCCTGATGGCATTGTTGCCAATAACAATCGGGTCACTTTTGCGCAAGCCGACTTTCTAGGTATCAACGGCGACAGCGCTGGAAACTACCGTTTTGCAAAGTACGACTCTGCTACTGGTTTCATTGTTGACCTAGACGGTCAGAGCTACGATCCCACCACCGGCGAAGCCATGGCATAAGGGTGCTCTATCCCTTGGATAGAGCAAGTAGGCATACCGAGACCGGCGTCAGATCACTCCCACTCGATCGTTGCAGGCGGCTTGGAACTCACGTCGTAGGTCACTCGATTGATACCACGCACTTCGTTGATGATGCGGCCCGATACCTTCTTCAGCAGGGCGTAAGGCAGTTCAGCCCAATCGGCGGTCATAAAGTCACTGGTCTGCACGGCGCGCAGTGCGACGACATAGTCGTAGGTGCGGCCGTCGCCCATCACGCCCACACTTTTCACTGGCAGGAACACCGTGAAGGCCTGGCTCGTCAAGTCGTACCAGGTCTTGCCCGACGCAGCGTCGGTGAAATTGCGTAATTCTTCGATAAAGATGGCGTCTGCACGGCGCAACAGATCGGCGTATTCCTTCTTCACTTCGCCCAGGATGCGTACACCCAGGCCAGGGCCAGGAAAGGGGTGGCGGTAGACCATTTCGGGCGGCAGGCCCAGGGCCACGCCCAGCTCACGCACCTCGTCCTTGAACAGGTCGCGCAGAGGCTCCAAAAGCTTGAGGCCCAGCTGCTCTGGCAGGCCGCCCACGTTGTGGTGGCTTTTGATGGTGACGGCCTTTTTGCTCTTGGCACCGCCGGATTCAATCACGTCGGGGTAGATGGTGCCCTGGGCCAGCCACGTCGCGCCTTTGACGGTGCGACCTCCCGCCTCGCCCTTCGCTCCGTCGCCCTTGAGCTTGGCGGCCTCTGCCTTGAACACATCGACAAACAGACCGCCAATGATCTTACGCTTGGCTTCGGGCTCGCTCACACCGGCGAGCTTGCCCAGGAACAGCTCGCTGGCATCCACGCGGATGACTTTGGCGTGCAGCTTGCCGACGAACATATCCATGACCATGTCACCTTCATTGAGGCGCAGCAGGCCGTGGTCCACGAACACGCAGGTGAGCTGGTCGCCAATGGCACGGTGGATGAGCGCCGCGGCCACGGACGAATCCACACCGCCCGAGAGACCCAGAATGACCTCTTCATCACCCACCTGCTGGCGAATCTTTGCTACGGCCTCGGCGATGTGATCGCGCATCACCCAGTCGGGTGTGGCACCACAAATACCTAGCACAAAGCGCTCGAGAAGCGCCTTGCCCTGGACGGTATGCGTAACTTCAGGATGAAACTGCACGCCATAGAAGCGCCGATTCTCGTCGGCCATGCCAGCAATGGGGCAGCTGTCGGTACTGGCCATGAGCTTGAAGCCCGGGGGCAATTCGGTAACCTTGTCACCATGGCTCATCCACACATTGAGCATGCCATGGCCTTCGGACGTGGTGAAGTCGGCAATGCCCTTCAACAGCGCAGTATGGCCGCGCGCACGTACTGCAGCAAAACCGAACTCACGCTGGTGGCCGCCTTCTACCTTGCCACCGAGCTGGTGCGCCATGGTTTGCATGCCGTAGCAGATACCCAGCACAGGAATACCCAGCTCAAATACGGCCTGAGGAGCCTTGTCAGTGGTGTCCTCGTACACGCTGGCGTGGCTACCAGACAGGATCACCCCTTTGAGCGCACCGTCTTTGGCGTAATCACGCACCCATTCATCGGTCACATCGCAGGGATGCACTTCGCAATAAACATGGGCCTCGCGCACACGGCGGGCGATGAGTTGGGTGACCTGGGAGCCGAAATCAAGGATGAGAATTTTCTGGTGTTGCATGGCAGGCGACAGGAAAAAATGACAAAGGCCCGAACACCGTGGACTGGGTTCGGGCCTGCGGGGCTGCTGTATCAGTCAGCGCGGTAGTTGGGTGCTTCCTTCGTGATCTGCACGTCGTGCACATGGCTTTCGCGAATGCCTGCCGTGGTGATCTCAACAAACTCGGCCTTGTTGTTCATGTCTTCAATGGTGGCGCAACCGCAGTAGCCCATGGCAGCGCGCACACCACCAGCCATCTGGTAGACGATGGACACCATGGAGCCCTTGTAGGGCACACGGCCCTCAATGCCTTCGGGCACCAGTTTGTCGGCGTTGGGATTGCCCGTGCTCGACTCCTGGAAGTAGCGGTCCGCACTGCCCTGCTGCATGGCGCCAATGCTGCCCATGCCGCGGTAGCTCTTGTAGCTACGGCCCTGGAACAGAATGACCTCACCCGGAGCCTCTTCGGTTCCGGCAAACATGCCGCCCATCATGATGGTGCTGGCACCAGCGGCCAGGGCCTTGGCAATATCGCCGCTGTAACGCACACCACCATCCGCAATCAGCGGAACGCCTGTGCCCTTGAGGGCAGTGGCCACGCTGTCGATCGCCATGATCTGGGGCACACCCACACCGGCCACGATGCGGGTGGTGCAAATCGACCCGGGACCAATACCCACCTTGACAGCATCGGCACCAGCCTCGACCAGCGCCAGCGCGGCGGCGCCGGTAGCGATGTTGCCGCCGATCACATCGACCTGCGGATAGTTCTGCTTGACCCAGCGCACCCGCTCGATCACGCCCCGGCTGTGGCCGTGCGCCGTATCGACGACGATCACGTCAACGCCTGCCTTGACCAGCGCCTCTACGCGCTCTTCGGTACCCTCGCCCACACCGACTGCAGCGCCCACGCGCAGACGACCGGAGGCGTCGCGTGCGGCATTGGGAAAGCTGGTTTGCTTGGTGATGTCTTTCACCGTGATCAGGCCCTTGAGTTCAAAGGCGTCGTTCACGACCAAGATACGTTCAAGCTTGTGTTTGTTGAGCAGCGCCTTGGCCTGCGCCGGAGACGTGCCATCACGCTCGTTCACCGTGATGAGCTTCTCTCGGGGCGTCATGATCTGGTGCACCTTGACGTCGTAGCGTGTTTCGAAACGCAGGTCACGCCCGGTCACGATGCCGACCACCTTGCCCCCATCGCACACAGGAAAGCCCGAAATACCGAGCTGCTCAGAAAGCTGCAGCACTTGCAGCACTGAGTGCTCGGGCGTGATGACGACCGGATCCTGCACGACACCCGATTCATAGCGTTTGACTTTGGCCACGTGAGCGGCTTGTTCCTGCGCAGTCAGATTCTTGTGCACGATGCCGATGCCACCCTCCTGGGCAATGGCAATCGCTAGACGCGCCTCGGTCACCGTGTCCATGGCGGCGGACACCAGAGGCAGATTCAGCTGGATATTGCGGGAGAGTTTTGTCGCGAGGGACGTGTCCTTTGGCAGGACCTGGGAGTACGCTGGCACCAACAACACATCGTCGAAGGTGAGCGCTTTTCCAAGAAGGCGCATGAGAAGGCTCCAAAAGAAAGATTGTACCCGTGACAAGGGGTTACCCCGAGCTTGGCACTCAGAGATAAACTTGCAACATGAAATTGCACAAATACATTCTGATGGCAGTGGTCTGCGTTTGGTCCGCGGGGGCCATGGCGCAGTGGCAATGGCTGGACAAGGATGGGCGCAAGGTTTTCAGTGACCGCGCTCCTCCACAGGATATTCCAGAAGGCAAGATCCTGAAGCAACCTCGCTTTGTTCCAGCAGCCCGAACGGCACCGACCAACGACGCGGGCGAGACCGACGCGGCGGCTGCGCCTGCGCCAGCAAAACCCGCCAGCGCACCTGCTGCCTCCGGTAAGGACAAGGAGCTAGAGAAGAAGAAGGCCCAGGCTGAAGCCGACGAGGCAGCCAAAAAGAAGGCTCAGGACGAAAAGCAGGCCGCTGTCCGCGCAGAAAACTGCAAGCGGGCGCAGCAAGCCAAGGCTGGCCTGGAATCCGGCACACCCATGAAGCAGACCAACGCCCAGGGCGAACGGGTTTTTCTTGACGAAGCCGGCCGCAATGCCGAGATCAAGCGCATCCAGGGCATCATTGACGCCGACTGCAAACGCTGATCCCTTGTGTGCCAGGCGTCAATAACCCGCCTTGCCGCCCGGCCTTTGCCGGGCAAACAAGCCGGTGGTGCGGGCACCCTGGCGCGCAAAACGCTGCCGCCGGGCCGTTTTGGGGTCAACAGTGAGCGGGCGGTACATCTCCACGCGGTCACCCGCGCGCAGAACGCAGTCCTGCTCCACCACACGGCCCCAGATACCGCACACTGCACCGGGCCAAGGTGCCAAGCCCTCCAGGCAACTGGCGGCCAGTGCATCCGCCACGGTGGCCCCCTCTGGCAAGGTCACCATACATTCCTGCACGTCCCCCGGCGCCGCCGAGGCGACCACCGTGATGTGCAGAACCGCCTGAGAGGCGCTCGGATCACCCATAGACCTGCTCAGCACGTTTGACGAAGGCATCGACCATGCTCCCGGCAATGCGGTCAAAAACCGGCCCTATCAGCGCTGCCAAGGGTGCGCTATCAAAGCCGTAGTTCAGCTGCAACTCGACACGCGAAGCACGCTGGCTACCATCTCCCACACCATGAAAATGCCAATCGCCGTCGAGACGCGAAAATGGCCCCTTGACCAATTGCATCTGAACCCGTCGCCCCGGGTCGTGCAGATTACGGGTCACAAAGGTCTGACGAATGCCACTGAGCGAGATACCCACCTCGGCCAGCATGCCACTGTCGTCCTGCTCCAGCACCCGCGCCCGATCACACCAGGGCAGAAACAGCGGGTACTGGTCCACCCCGGTGACCAGGTTGAACATTTCTTCGGGGCTGTACCAGATCAGAACAGACTTGTTGACGGTTTTCATGCAGGTGCGCTGGGATGCGGACAAAAAACGGGCAAAGGCTGTGCGCAAGGCACGACGCCCTAGAATCGCTGCTGCGCGATGGTTGCAATTGTAGGGAGCGCTTTGATCTCCCGGCTTCCGACGCACCTATTTCCGATGGCCAAGAAACCCGATACCTCCTCCCGCATTGCCGACAATAAAAAAGCGGCCTACAACTATTTCTTTGAAGAACGCCATGAGGCGGGCATGGTGCTGCAAGGCTGGGAAGTGAAAGCACTGCGCGAAGGCAAGGTGCAGTTGACCGACGGCTATGTGGTGATCCGCGAAGGTGAGCTTTACCTGATCGGCTGCCAGATCAACCCACTCAAGACAGCCTCCACCCACGTCAACCCCGAAGCCGCACGCACCAAAAAGTTGCTCCTGCATAAAGAGCAAATCAAGCACCTGATCGTCAAGGTCGAGCAAAAAGGCTACACCCTGGTGCCCCTGAATCTGCACTGGAAAGACGGCCGGGTGAAGTGCGAAATCGCGCTGGCCAAAGGCAAAGCCGAGCACGACAAACGCAACACCATCAAAGACCGTGAAGGCAAGCGTGAAGTCGAGCGCGTCATGAAGAGCAAACACCGCTGACGAAGTGCCTGGCCCATGTCGGCGTTTTGCCTGACAGCGTGCCGGGGCGATAAGTCCTAAACTGATCCTCTTTTCTTTAGGAGCCTGTCATGAAAAACATCCTGATTGCATCCCTGTTCACCACCGCCCTGCTGGCCGGATGCGCGGGTGGCTCTTCATCATCGGCAAAAATGACGCCAGACATGCCTACCCGCAGCAGCGATGGCATGCTGATTGGACCGAACGGGCATACCCTGTACACCTTTGCCAAGGACACCACCAACGCCGGAACTTCAGCCTGCTACGCCCAGTGCGCACAAAACTGGCCACCCCTGGCCGCAGCGCCTGCCGCCAAAGCTACTGGCGACTACAGCATCATCACCCGCACCGATGGGACCCGCCAGTGGGCGTTCAAGGGCCAGCCGCTGTACTACTTTGTCAAAGACGCCAAACCCGGCGACAAGGTGGGTGACGGCGTCTTGAACGGTGCGTGGAAGATCATCAAGCCCTGATCAAAACGACCGCGCCCATTGGGCGACAAGCATAAAAAAGCGATGCCCAGCATCGCTTTTTTGTTTCAGCACAGGCCGTTATTGCAAATGCGCCAGCGGATGCGCATGCGTTGGCCACGGGCTGATGAAGAACGGTGCCACCATCTCCGGCGTGACATCCTCGATACGCCCTGGCTGCCACTGCGGCGCATGGTCTTTGTCCACGGCCAGCGCGCGGATACCTTCCAGCGTTTCGCTCTGGCCGGGGCGCAGATAAAAACAATGGCGGACCAAATCGCGTTCCATGCGCAAATCGTCGGCCAGACCCATATTGCGAGCGCGGCGGATTTGCTCCAGCACCACATGCTGCATCAGCGGCGAGCGCTTGCGCAGCGTGGCCGCCGTGGTGCGTGCCCAATCGCTGTCGGCCGCCTCCAGCGCGGCCACAATGGCACCCACGCTGTCCAAAGAAAAATATCGGTCAATTTCAGCTTTAGACATTACTGGCTCTGCGCTACCAGCTATCAATTTTAAAGAAACAAAGTCTTTGACCGCGGCGCCGTCAGCAAACGACTCGCTGCCCAGCAGCTGCCACAACGGCTCCTGCTGATCGAGGTCGATGCGCCGATCGGCAAGGCCACAGGCAATGGCCTGCTCCGCACCAATCGTCTCGCCCGTCAAGGCCAGCCACTCGCCCACATGCCCCGGGCAGCGCGACAGAAAATAGCCACCGCCGACATCTGGAAACAGGCCAATCGCCGTCTCTGGCATCGCCATCTTGGTACGCTCGGTAACGATGCGCAGTGCAGCACCCTGGCTGATCCCCATGCCCCCGCCCATGACGATGCCGTCCATGAAAGCGATATAGGGCTTGCTGTAGTTGTGGATCAGATGGTTGAGCGCGTATTCCTCGGTGAAGAAGTCCTCAATCTCAGGATTACCTGTGCTGCCCGCCCGGTGCAAAAAGCGGATATCGCCACCGGCGCAGAAGGCGCCAAACGCACCCTCCTTGTTGCTACCCCGGATGGCCACGGCCAGCACGCGCGGATCGTGCTGCCAATCCAGCAATACCGTCATCAGGTCACGCACCATGCCCAGCGAAAGGGCATTCAGGGCCTTGGGGCGATTGAGCGTTATGCAGCCCACCTGGCCACGCACCTGCGCAAGCACCTCACCGGTCATCTCCGTCATTTCTGTTCCTTCCATCCCAAAATTTCATTAAAAACCAACGCACCAATCACCAACGCCCCCCCGGTCAACACGGCAGGCCCCGGACGCTCTCCAGCGCCCAGCCAGGCTAGCACAATGCCAAAAATCACCTCGAGCAGGCCCAGCAGTGCCATCTCGGGCGCCTTGAGTACGCGCCCGCAGCGCACCACCAGCAAACAGGGAATAGCCAGCTGCACCAGACCCAGAAAGGCCAGCAGCCAAAGATCATGCGAGGATGCGGCAAAGGGCCAAGCCAGTGGTGCCGTGGCCAGAGTGGACAGCACCGCCCCCACCAGCACGGCCGGCATCAGATCCACCGCGTGTCCTCGGCGCTGGGCATGTTGCACCACCGTCCAGTTGACGGCAGCGGCCAGCGGCACGCACAGAGCAACCAGAGTGCCCACCAGGGGCACATCGCGCACCTGGGTGCCAAACATCCAGGCAATGCCCAGCCCGGCCACCACAATGGCGCCCCAAGTGCGAGAGGCAATGCGGTGACCAATGAAAACACGTGCGACCAGCGCAGTAAGCAAGGGCCCCGAAGCCATGGTGACGAGTACGTTGGACACCGGCATCAGCGTGATCCCTACCATGAAGGCGGTGAACATCACGCTCCAGCACAGGCCCGAGAGCCACAGTGCCCGACCCCCATGGCGCAGCGGTGCAAAGGCGGTGCGCCCCTGCAGTGCAGGCAGCAGGATGAGCAACGAGATCAGCGTGAAAACGCTGCGCCAGAACGTCACCTCGAAACTGCGCGCATGCTCTAACTGGCGTGTCACCACGCCGGCAATCGACCACATAAAGGTGGCCGCCACCATCACCCAGACCGCACGCGCATGCGTGAGGACCGCAGGGGCCGATGCTCGCAGCGGCGCCTGTGCGGTATCAATCACGGCTGGCGCGCTTACGGTCACTTTCTTTCAGGTGCCGCTTGCGCAGACGAATCGACTTGGGCGTGATTTCCACCAGCTCGTCGTCCTCGACGAACTCCACGCCGTATTCGAGAGACAAATCGATGGGCGGCGTGATCTTGATCGCGTCTTCCTTGCCGGACACACGGAAGTTGGTCAACTGCTTGGTGCGTGTGGCGTTCACGATCAGGTCGTTGTCGCGGCTGTGAATGCCGATGATCATGCCTTCGTACACGGGGTCATTCGCTTTCACGAACATGCGGCCACGGTCATCGAGCTTGCCCAGAGCGTAGGTGAAGATTTCACCATCGTCCATGGAGATCAGCACACCGTTCTTACGGCCGCCGATGTCGCCCTTGTGGGGCTCGTAGCTGTCGAAGATGTTGGAGATCAGGCCCGAACCACGCGTCAGGTTCATGAATTCGTTGGTGAACCCGATCAGGCCACGGGCCGGGATGCGGTATTCCAGGCGCACGCGGCCGCGGCCGTCCGGCTCCATGTTCACCAGCTCGCCCTTGCGCTCGCCCAAAGCCTGCATCACGCCGCCCTGGTGGGTTTCTTCGATATCGGCCGTCACCAGCTCGATAGGCTCGCACTTTTCGCCGTTGATTTCACGGAACACGACGCGCGGCTTGGACACGGCCAGCTCGTAGCCTTCGCGGCGCATTTCTTCGAGCAAGATGGTCAAGTGCAACTCGCCGCGGCCCATGACTTCAAAAATACCGTCTTCGTCGGTTTCCTTGACGCGCAGCGCCACGTTGGAGCGCAGCTCGCGCTGCAGGCGGTCCCAGATCTGGCGGCTGGTCACGAACTTGCCTTCACGGCCTGCCAGCGGGCTGGTGTTCACGCAGAAGTTCATGGTCAGGGTCGGCTCATCGACCTTGAGCATCGGCAGCGGCGACGGGTTGAGCGGATCGGTAAGGGTCACGCCAATGCCCAAGTCGGCAATACCGTTGACGAGCACGATTTCGCCCGGGCCGGCTTCCGTCACCTGCACACGGTCCAGCCCCTGGAAGGTCAGCACCTGGTTGATGCGGCCCTTGTAGGATTTACCGTCCAGGCCTTCCATGACCAGCACGTCGGTGTTGGGCTTGATGGTGCCCTGGCTCACGCGGCCCACGCCAATGCGGCCCACGAAGGTCGAGAAGTCGAGCGCGGAAATCTGCACTTGCAGCGGCGCATTCGGATCACCCTTTTGGGTGGGCACATGCTTCAAAACGGTGTTGAACAGGGCCGACATGTCGGGGCCCCATTGCTCGCCGGGCGCACCTTCTTCCAGCGACGACCAGCCGTTGATGCCCGAGGCATAGACCACGGGGAAGTCCAACTGTTCATCGGTGGCACCGAGCTTGTCGAACAGATCGAAAGCGGCGTTAACCACAAAATCGGGGCGCGCACCGGGCTTGTCCACCTTGTTGACCACGACGATGGGCTTGAGGCCCAGGGCCAGCGCCTTCTTGGTCACGAAGCGCGTTTGTGGCATGGGGCCTTCTTGCGCGTCGATCAGCAGCACCACGCCGTCGACCATGGACAGGGCCCGCTCCACCTCGCCGCCGAAGTCGGCGTGGCCGGGCGTGTCCAGGATGTTGATGTGGGTGCCTTCCCAGCTCACGGCGCAGTTCTTGGCCAGGATGGTGATGCCGCGCTCGCGCTCAATGGCGTTGTTGTCCATCACCGTGTCAACGACCTTTTCGTGCTCGGCGAAGGTGCCGGACTGGCGCAGCAACTGGTCGACCATGGTGGTTTTGCCATGGTCCACGTGGGCGATGATGGCGATGTTGCGGATTTGTTTGCTCATAGTTTTTCCAATGTGCCGCTGGCTTTTAAACGCGGCGTGTTTTCAAGGATTTGTTGAATTTCCAGCGGACTCAGGAGCCTGTCGGGCACCAGCTCCCCCCCGGCGATATGACCCACACCCAGCAGGGCGTGGGGCTGTTGGCCGAACACTGCCACAGCGGGCGTGTCGGGCCAGGGACCACGGCGGCGCAGGCCCGAGAGAAAGCGCCCGGCATTCTCGCTGTCGAGTGTGATGCGCTCATGGTGCACCAGCAAGGACTCGGGCAGCTCCAGGCAGGCCAGGCGCTCGTCCTCATCCATGGCTTCGAGTTGCGCCAGCGTGATGCAACGCTCCACACCAATGCCCCCCGTATCGATGCGCCGCAAGAAGACCAAGTGCGCGCCACAACCCAGCGCGGCACCAATGTCTTCACCCAGCGTGCGAATATAGGTACCCTTGCTGCAAGTAACTATTATTTTAATAGCTGCTTGCGCTTTCTCAGTGTGCGTTAGAGCCAGATTTAATGCATGAATTACCACTGGACGCGGTGCACGCTCGACTTCTACGCCTGCGCGTGCGTATTCGTAGAGGGCTTTGCCATCCTTCTTCAGCGCGCTGTACATGGGCGGCACCTGCACGATGTTACCGGTGAACTGCTGCTGCACTGCAGCCAAGCGCTCGGGGGTGATCTGGCTGGGCTCCACAGCTTGCTGCTGCAACACTTCGCCCTCGGCGTCACCGGTGGTCGTGGTCATGCCCAGCAGGGCGATAGCTTCGTAGGTCTTGGCGGCCTCCAGCTGCAACTGGCTGAACTTGGTGGCAGCGCCAAAGCACAGGGGCAGCACGCCACTGGCCAGTGGATCGAGCGTACCGGTGTGGCCCGCTTTTTCAGCGCGCAGCAACCATTTGGCCTTTTGCAAGGCCTGGTTGCTGGTCATGCCCAGCGGTTTATCGATCAACAGCACCCCGTGCACAGGGCGCCGGACGACCCTCGTGCGCGGCGCGTTCATGGCTATTCGTCCGCTTCTTTGGCTCGGGAAGAGATCGCCTTGGCGATCAAGGCGTTCATGTCGGCGGCACGCTCTTGCGTGCGGTCAAAAACGAAGTGCAAGGTCGGCACCGTGTGGATGTGCAGCCGCTTGAACAGCCCGCTGCGAAGGAAACCCGCCGCCTGGCTCAAAGCCTCCTGCGTCTGCTGCGGGTCTCCGGTCAGCAGGCTGTAATAGACCTTGGCGTGAGCGTAATCGGGAGTCACCTCCACGCCCTGCAACGTCACCATGCCCACGCGCGGGTCTTTCAACTCGCGCGCGATCAGCTCCGTCAGATCACGCTGGATCTGATCGGCCACCTTGAAGGCGCGGTTAGGGGTAGCAGATTTCTTTGCAGCCATATCAATTCCCCCTCTGAGTCGCTGCACGCCTTCCCCCTGCAGGGGGACGACGCCCATGGCCTGGCAAAGCCAGTTCCATGGCGCCCGCTGGCATGGCTTGCTCCGCAGCCTTCGGAGAGGCTGTGTGCAATGCCTCGCTGACGAGGCGCTGGCTGAAGGGAATGCGAGAACTTTGCATCAAAGCGTCCGGGCGATTTCCTTGATGTCGAAGAACTCCAGCTGATCACCTTCTTTGATGTCGTTGTAGTTCTTGAGCTTGATACCGCACTCGAAGCCTTCCTTGACTTCCTTGACATCGTCCTTGAGGCGCTTGACCGAATCGACTTCGCCTGTGTAGACCACGACGTTGTCGCGCAGCAAACGGAACTTGGCATTGCGATGGACCATACCGGACGTGATGTACGAACCGGCAATCGTGCCGATTTTTGTCGCCACGAACACCGTACGAATCTCGGCCGTACCGATGACTTCTTCGCGCTGCTCGGGAGCCAGCATGCCGGACATCGCCACCTTCAGGTCATCCACCGCGTCGTAGATGATGCCGTAGTAGTGCAGATCGACATCATTGGCTTCGGCATGCTTGCGCGCACCGGCGTCGGCACGCACGTTGAAGCCGATGACGATGGCCTTCGACGCAATTGCCAGGTTGATGTCGGACTCGCTGATACCACCCACACCGGTGTAAACCAGCTGCACCTTGACCTCGTCGGTCGAGAGTTTGAGCAGCGACTGCGACAGCGCTTCCTGCGAACCCTGTACGTCGGCCTTGACGATGATAGGCAGCATCTTCACTTCGCCTGCCGTCATGTCCGAGAACATGTTCTCCAGCTTGGCTGCCTGCATCTTGGCCAGCTTGGTATTGCGGAACTTGCCCGCACGGTAGGTCGCGATTTCACGGGCACGGCGCTCGTCCGTCAGCACCATGAATTCGTCGCCGGCTTGCGGCACTTCGGTCAGACCCTGGATTTCAACCGGAATCGAAGGACCAGCCGTCTTGGCTGGCTTGCCGTTCTCGTCCAGCATGGCGCGCACGCGGCCAAAGGTCTGGCCTGCCAACACCACATCGCCCACCTTCAGCGTGCCGGACTGCACCAGGATCGTGGCCACTGGGCCGCGTCCCTTGTCGAGGCGCGCTTCAATCACAAGACCCTTGGCCAGCGAATCCACCGGCGCTTTGAGTTCGAGCACCTCGGCCTGCAACAGCACCTGCTCCAGCAGGGTGTCGATACCCATGCCGGTCTTGGAAGACACGGGCACGAAGGGTGAATCACCGCCGTATTCTTCAGGCACCACCTCTTCGACCACCAGCTCTTGCTTGACACGGTCGGGGTTGGCATCGGGCTTGTCGGACTTGGTGATGGCCACCACGATAGGAACACCGGCCGCCTTGGCGTGCTTGATGGCTTCCTTGGTCTGGGGCATGACACCGTCGTCGGCCGCAACCACCAGAATAACGATGTCGGTAGCCTGCGCACCGCGGGCACGCATGGCGGTAAACGCCTCGTGACCGGGGGTATCGAGGAAGGACACCATACCGCGCGGTGTTTCCACATGGTAAGCGCCGATGTGCTGCGTAATGCCGCCGGCTTCACCTGTCGCCACCTTGGTGCGCCGGATGTAGTCGAGCAGCGAGGTCTTGCCGTGGTCCACGTGGCCCATGACGGTGACCACGGGAGCACGCGGCAGCAACTCGACATCTTTGTGTTCGGCCTCGTCCTGGGTGAAGGCTTCCGGATCGTCCAGTGCCGCCACAACCGCCTTGTGGCCCATTTCTTCCACCACAATCATGGCGGTATCCTGGTCCAGCGGCTGGTTCATGGTGACCATCTGGCCCATCTTCATCAACGCCTTGATCACCTCGGACGCCTTGATCGCCATCTTATGCGCCAGTTCGGCCACGGTGATGGTCTCAGGCACGTGCACCTCGAGGATGCGCATCTCGGTCGGTGCGGCGTGCGTATGCTGGCCGGAGCGGTCACCGCGATCGTTGCCACGTCGGCCACCGCCTCCGCGTGCGCCGCTGCGCCATGCACCGGCGGCTGGACCACGCCCACCCGAGGTATCGCCACGGGTAGGAATACCCTTTTTCTTGGCCGCATCGCCGGCCCAGCTGGAGGACAGCTTGGCCGACTTGACTTCTTTGCCAGCGCCCGCAGCAGGTGCAGCACCGGCGGGACCGCGCGGAGCGGTGCCTGGCGTGCCTGCGGGTTTGTGCAGGGTGCCCTTCTTGGCATCCGCACCCACAGCACGCACTGCGGGCTTGGGTTCTTCGGGCTTTTTGGCCACCAGCACCTTGGCAGGTGTCGACATCATCGAACGGATGGCGGCGGCTTCTTCCAGCGCCTTGCGACGGCGCTCATCCAGATCGCTGGCGCGGGCGTTTTCTTCCTCGGCACGGGCACGAGACTCGGCCTCGGCCTTTTCACGCGCCTCGGTCTGCGCAGCCACGCGTGCAGCGGCTTCGGCGGCTTGCTCGCGGGTGGCCTCCTGCTTCACGGCAGAGGCCTGGGCTTTCTTGTCGGCTTCTTGGGCTGCGTAGGCGGCTGCACGCTCGGCGGCTTCGCGTTCACGCTGCTCACGCGCTTCGCGTTCGCGGCGCTTTTCAACCAATTCAACTTCCTGGCGACTGATCAACTCTGCCTGGCGGCGCGCCTCTTCTTCACGACGCACCAATTCAGGGTTGGGGGCCTGGGCTGGTGCAGGCGCGGCGGCCTGCTCTTCAGCCACTGCGGCCGATTCGCTGGCGGGCGCTTCAGCGCTCTCGTCTCGCTTGACAAAGGTGCGTTTTTTGCGCACCTCCACCTGGATGGTGCGCGCCTTGCCGGTGGCATCCGCCTGCTTGATCTCGCTGGTGGACTTGGTCACCAGCGTGATCTTCTTGCGGTCTCCCTGGGCCACACCATGGCTGGCCTGCAGGTGCGCCAGAAGCTTTTGCTTATCTGACTCGGTCAGGACATCGGAAGAAGCGGTCTTGACGACCCCTGCTGACTTGAGTTGTTCAAGCAGGACTTCCGGGGTTTTCTTGAGTTCGGTTGCAAACTCGACGACGGTATTACTGGACATATGTGGTTCGTGCCTCCCTGACCTTTACTCTTGCCCCGCGAACCAGTGTTCGCGCGCCTTCATGATCAAGGCCTTGGCTTCTTCTTCAGACTGTCCGGTCAGTTCGGTCAGTTCATCAATGGCCAAATCGGCCAGATCGTCACGTGTATGTACGCCGCCTTCGGCGAGTTTGGCGACCAATTCCGGGGTCACGCCTTCCAGGTCACGCAGGTCCTGGGAAACGTTCTCCACGCTGTCTTCGCGGGCGATTTCCATCGTCAGCAGCACATCCTTGGCACGAGCGCGCAGTTCATTGACGGTTTCCTCGTCAAAACTCTCGATCTCCAGCATTTCCTGCAAGGGCACATAGGCCACTTCTTCCAGGCTGTTGAAACCTTCTTCGATGAGAATGTCGGCAATTTCCTGGTCCACATCGAGCTTTTCCATGAACAGACGGCGGGCCGTATCGGTCTCGTCAGCCTGCTTCTGGGCCGACTCGGCGGCGTCCATGATGTTGATTTTCCAACCGGTGAGGTCGGATGCCAGGCGCACATTCTGGCCGCCGCGGCCGATGGCGATGGCGAGGTTTTCTTCGTCCACCACCACGTCCATGGCGTGTTTTTCTTCGTCCACCACGATGGACTGCACGTTGGCCGGGGCCAGGGCGCCGATGACGAACTGGGCAGGGTCTTCGGACCACAGCACGATGTCCACGCGTTCGCCGACGAGCTCGTTGGTGACGGCGTTAACACGGGTGCCGCGCACACCGACACAGGTGCCGATGGGGTCCACGCGGCGGTCATGCGACAGAACCGCAATTTTGGCGCGGCTGCCGGGATCGCGGGCGCAGCTCTTGATTTCCAGCAGACCTTGCTCGATTTCGGGGACTTCATGGCGGAACAATTCCACCATGAACTCGGGCGCCGAGCGCGAAAGGATGATGGGTGCGCCGCGCAGCGTCAGATCCACCTCCATGATCATGGCGCGCACACGGTCGCCGCTGCGCAGGTTTTCCTTCGGGATCATCTCGCTGCGGCGCAGACGGCCTTCGACACGGCCGGATTCAACGATCAGGTCGCCCTTGTCCATGCGTTTGACGGTGCCGGTGAAAATCTTTTCGCCGCGCGACATGAAGTCGTTGAGCAGCATCTCGCGTTCGGCATCGCGAATTTTTTGCAGAATGACCTGCTTGGCCGCCATGGCGCCAATGCGCCCGATGGGCACCGATTCAATGCCTTCTTCGATGTACTCACCCACCTCGACATCTGGTACGCGCTCGCGGGCGTCCATGAGCATTTCTTCGGCTTCCGGGTTCTGCAGACCCGCATCATCAGGCACCACCAGCCAGCGACGGAAGGTTTCGTAGTTGCCGCTGTCACGGTCCACCGCAACGCGGATATCGACTTCGCCTGAGTACAGTTTTTTCGTCGCCTGGGCCAGGGCGGCCTCAACGGCACCCAGAACCACATCGCGCTCGACACTCTTCTCGCGCGAAATGGCTTCAACCAACATCAACAATTCGCGATTCATGCAACGACTCTCCTGTTTCTATCACCCCGGAATCTCCGCTCTGCGGCAGTCCCGGCAACCATCCATCCAGCGACGCAACCCGGAATTCACCCAGGTTTCGCCCCCCGACCCTTGAAATCGACAATGGGCGCCAGCCGCGCATCGCGCAACTCGTCCAGCGTAAAACCCAGCACCTGCAACGGGGCCGGCGCGCGCTTTGCGCTGACCTTCTGGCCCGGCTTGATCGGCGGCTCATCACTCCAGATGATTTGCCAGCCACCCGCCTCGGCACGCGAAAGCGTGCCGCGAAATTTCTTGCGCAGGGGGCTGACCTGCCCTGCTGCTGCCGCCCCCATGGGCGCCTTGAGCACAATGTCGATCACCGATCCTGCAAAGCGCTGAAAATCCTGCTCATGGCGCAAAGGCCGATCAATACCGGGCGAGGACACCTCCAGCCGCGCGTACTCCACCGCATCCACCTCCAGTGCAAACTGCAGCTGGCGCGTGACCTTTTCGCAGTCTTCCACGGTGATGAACTGTTCTGGCAAAGGCTCCTCACCCTCCACAGGCGCCGCCCATGGCAGATCAATAGTGATGCGCAGCAAGCCACCCGGGCAACGCTCGATCTCGACCAGGTCATAGCCCAGGCCAGCGACAATTTGCTCGACGATTTGCTGCAGTGCCACGTTGTTTGATTCAGTCCCGGAAAAACAAAAAACCCGATAACCCCCTGAGGCCTCGAGCTCCAAAAGCAAACGGCCAAAAAAAACGGGCGGTTGGTACCCGCCCGTTTGGTCGTGAGGGGCGTATTGTAGCCTGTAACGCCTTGATTTGCAAAGCGGCACTCACTCTTTTGATCGTCCTGCACGCCACCCGCTGCAGGCGCTTTAATTTATGACAAAAACCGGGCTGCGCGCTTTACCATCAATCGCCTGCAGCTATCAAAATAATAGTTCACAGTGCGCACTGTCAGCCATGGGCTGCAAGCACGCGCTCAAACACCGCCTGGGCTTGGGCGTCTGCTTGCAAGCTCCCAGAACCGGCCTGCAGGCTCTCCAGCAGCCTCGCCAGCACGGCCGCCTGGGGTAGCAAGGGCCCGAGAAAGCGCACGGTCTGGCCGTCGGCAATCAGCAGGGTGGGGAAGGTTTCCACATCCAGATCACCGGCCACATCGGCCTCATCCTCAATATCAATCCAGACAAAGTGCGTAGAGGGATGCTCATGGGCCAGGCGATCGAACAAGGCGCGGTAGTCGCGGCAAGTGCCACACCATTGCGCGCACAGGCACACCACCCACCATGGGCTGGCCGAAGCCAAGGGGGCGGGGGCGGGCGTCGCAGCCGGGCTTTCCATCAACACTACTCCTTCGGGTTGGACTGGCACCGATGGTACCCACACCCGGATCGCCCGCGAGAATCACGCGCGCAGCTGCCCCACCTGAGCCAGGCAGTTCTCGCTTTGTCCGAGACGCCCGTGGGCGTTTGGGCTTTGCGTGAAGTGGTACACCGGGTACGCTTGGAAGCTAGGCCACCCACATTTCAGAGACATAACAGCCATCAGCGCACACAACACATGCACCAAGGAGAACTTCCATGAACAAGGTTTACGCCTGCATTGACGGCCTGGACACCACCACTGCGGTGGTCGACTGGGCCGCCTGGTCGGCCTTGCGGCTGCAAGTACCGCTGGAATTGCTGCACGTACTGGAGCGCCCGCCCCAGATGCCCCATGTGGGTGACTACAGCGGCGCCATTGGCCTGGGGGCGCAAGAGGTGCTGTTGCAGCAACTGAGCGCCCTGGACGAACAACGCGGCAAAGTAGCCCAGGAGGCAGGCGAACAGATGCTGGCCAAAGCCCGCGAGCATGCCGCTGCAGCCGGGGTCCAGCAACTGGACGCGCGCTTGCGCCATGGCGAGCTGGTCGACACGGTGCTGGAGTTCGAACCCGACGCCCGGCTGTTCGTGCTGGGTGCGCATTACCGAGCCAGCTCGCGTGCCCGCATCCACCTCGACCACCATGTCGAGCGCGTGATACGGGCCGTGCGGCGACCGGTGCTGGTGGCAACCACCGGGCAATTCAGTGCACCCGAACGGTTTGTGGTGGCCTATGACGGCAGCGCCACAGCCAACACAACGGTAGAAATGGTGGCGCGCAGCCCGCTGCTCAAGGGCCTACCTGCGCTCGTCGCCATGGTAGGCGCAGACACTGCGCAGGCGCAGGAGCAACTTGCTGCTGCAGCCGAACAACTGCGCGCAGCCGGGTTCGCGGTGCAAACGCAATTGCTGCCCGGCGAACCCGAGCAAGCACTGCCCGATCTGCTCGCCAGCCAGGGCGCAGCCCTGCTGGTCATGGGCGCTTATGGCCATTCGCGCATTCGCCACTTGATTGTGGGTAGCACCACAACCACGCTGCTGCGGTTGTCGCAAGTGCCTGTATTGATTTTGCGATAACTCTGTTTTTGATAGCTGCTTGCGCTTATCCAGTAATTGCTAGAGCTATTTTTGCTTACAATTTTTCCTAGACAGGCACCGCAACTCTGCGCCCCGCCCGGTTGACCAGTGCCACCAGCGAGAGCATCACCGGCACTTCCACCAGCACCCCAACCACCGTGGCCAGCGCCGCGCCCGAGTGCAGGCCAAACAGCGAAATCGCCACCGCCACGGCCAGCTCGAAGAAGTTCGAGGTGCCGATCAAACACGCCGGCCCAGCCACCTCGTGCGGCAGACGGAGCCAGCGCGCGCCCCACCACGTAATTGCAAAAATGCCATAACTCTGCACGATGAGCGGCACGGCAATCAGCGCAATCACCAGCGGCTGCGCGACGATGGTGCCCGCCTGAAAACCAAACAGCAGCACCACAGTGGCGATCAGCCCGGCGATCGACCAGGGCTTGAGGCGCGCGACGAAGTCGCCCACGGCATGCGCCGAGCGCCGTTGCAGGAGCGCCCGCGTGGCCATGCCCGCCGCCAGCGGCAGCACCACGTAGAGCACGGTGGAGAGCACCAATGTCTGCCAGGGCACCGTCACATTCGTCACGCCGAGCAGAAAAGCAGCAATGGGCGCAAAGGCGACCACCATGATGAGGTCGTTGACGGACACCTGCACCAGCGTGTAGTTGGCGTCGCCCTTGACCAGTTGGCTCCAGACGAACACCATGGCCGTGCACGGCGCCACGCCCAGCAAAATCATGCCGGCGATGTATTCGCTGGCCGATTGCGGGTCCACCCAGGGCGCAAACAGGTAGCGGAAGAACAGCACGCCCAGCGCCGCCATGGTGAAGGGCTTGATGAGCCAGTTGACCACCAGCGTCAGCAACAGGCCGCGCGGCTTTTTGCCCACGTCCTTCACGGCGCTCCAGTCGATCTGGATCATCATGGGGTAAATCATCACCCAGATGAAGACGGCCACCACCAGGTTCACGTGGGCGAGTTCCAGGGCGGCAATGGCCTGGAACGCGCCCGGAGCCAGCAGCCCCAGGCCCACGCCGGCCAAGATTCCCAAGCCGACCCACACCGTCAGGTAGCGTTCAAACAGACCCATTTCAGACTCCAGCCGCTTGGGCTTGAAATTGAGACCCGGAAAGCTCCAGCAGGCGCGCAATGCCCACGGGCTCCTCGCTCAGCAGCGGCACGATGGCCCAGCGCGTGGCGTGCTGCGTGGTGACGGCCTCGATCTCGCGCAGTTCGTTGCGGGCACGCTGGCGCAGCAGCGGCGAGGTCACCCGAGCAGCCGCCACGCTGTTGTTGATGACCCAGGCCCAGGGCTCGATGCCGGCGCGGCGCAGGTCGTTCTGCAGGTTGGCGGCTTCCAGCACCGGCGTGGTTTCGGCCAGCGTGACCAGAATCACCTTGGTCTGCTTGGGGTCCTGGAGCTGCATCATCGGCGTGGTGAAGTGCACGCCCGTGCTACCCATCTGGCGCACGATGTCGCGGTGGTAGGCGCCCGTGGCGTCCAGCAGCAGCAGCGTGTGGCCGGTGGGGGCCGTGTCCATCACGACAAATTTTTTGCCCGCTTCGCGGATGGTGCGCGAGAAGGCCTGAAAGACGGCGATTTCTTCCGTGCACGGCGAGCGCAGGTCTTCTTCAAGCAGTGCGCGCCCCGCGGCATCAAGCTTGGCACCCTTGGCTGCCAGCACCTGCTGGCGGTAGCGCTCGGTGACTTCGTGCGGGTCGATGCGGCTCACGGTGAGGTTCTCCAGCGCGCCGCCCAGCGTTTGCTCCAGGTTGGCCGCCGGGTCGGATGTGGACAAATGCACCGCAAAGCCCCGGTGCGCGAGTTCCACCGCGACGGCGGCGGCCAGCGTGGTCTTGCCGACGCCGCCCTTGCCCATCAGCATCACCAGGCCGTGGCCGTCGGCGGCGATGCCGTCCACCAGCGCGGCCAGGCGCGGCAGGTCGATGTCGGGTTGCGCACCGGCATCGCCAGGCACTGGCGCCACCGCCGTTTCCACCAGCAACTGGCGCAAGGCCTCGCGCCCCACCAGGTTGAAGGGCTTGAGCGCCACGAGATCGGTGGGCAGCGCCTGCAAGGCGGGCGGCATGGCGGCGAGCACGGCCTGCTCGCGCCGGCAGATGGCAGCGGCCAGCGGGTCTTGCGCCGCTTCGCCGGGCGGAAACACGCCATTGACCACCAGGTACTGCTGACCCAAACCGATGGCGTGCAGTTCACCGTGCGTGCGCGCGGCCTCGCGCAGCGTGGACTGCTGCGCGCGGGCCACCAGCACCAGCCGGGTGCGCGTGCCGTCGGCCAGCGCCGCCACAGCCGCCGCGTACTGGCTGCGCTGCTTTTCCAGCCCAGCCAGCGGGCCGAGACATGAGGCATCGCCCTTGCCAGACTCCAGAAAACCGCTCCAGGCCCCCGGCAGTTGCAGCAGGCGGATGGTGTGGCCGGTGGGGGCGGTGTCAAAAATGATGTGCTCGTAGCGCGCGTCCAGGCTGTCGTCGGTCAGCAGCGCAGTGAATTCGTCAAACGCGGCAATCTCGGTGGTGCAGGCGCCCGAGAGCTGCTCTTCAATACCCTTGACCACGTCGTCCGGCAGCACGCCGCGCACCGGGCCGACGATGCGGTCGCGGTAGCCCTGCGCGGCCGCCTGGGGGTCGATCTCCAGCGCCCACAGGCGCGGTACCTCGGGGACGGCCGTCACCTGGTTGCCAATGGCGAGGCCAAACACCTGGCCCACGTTTGACGCCGGGTCGGTGCTGACCAGCAGCACGCGCTGGCCGCGGGCCGCCAGGTGCATGGCCGTGGCGCACGCCAGCGAGGTCTTGCCGACGCCGCCTTTGCCGGTGAAAAAGAGAAAGCGCGGTGCGTTGTCGAGAAATTTCATAGGGTCTTTCGGTTCAGCAGCAGGCGCCGCCCGAGCAGCAATTGCCCGCGAACGGCGACTCGGTGGCAGGTAGCGCAATGCCGGCCCAGCGCGCCAGATCGCTGCGGCTGGGGTAGCGGCCGGCCAGCGCCACCTCGCCCGTTACCAGCGTGAGCGGCAGGGCTTCCTGGCCGGAGCGCTGCAGAAAGCCTTTCACCAACGGGTTCTCGGCAAACGCCAGGGGTTGCTGCGCGAGGTTGAAGCGCTCGATCTGCGCGCCGCTCTGGCGCGCCCAGTCGATGTCGGCAGACGCATTGACGAGGTTCTGGTCCACGTCGGTGCCGCACACGCCGCTGCTGCAGCACAGGGCGGGGTCAAAAATCTGGATGGTGCTCATGGTGAACTCCTGGTTTTCAGTGGGAAGACAGGCCGCGCGCGGTGTCCTGCAACAGGTTTTTTTCCAGCTTTTCGGGCGGCAGGCTCAGCAGCAACTCCAGGCGGCGTTTGATAGCGTGCAGCGTCTGGCGGAAGGCCTCGCGTTTGACGGCATCCGGCGCATCGCCCGCCGACGGGTCGGCATAGCCCCAATGCGCGCTGGCCGGGTGGCCCGGCCAGATCGGGCACACCTCGCCCGCCGCGCCGTCGCACACGGTCACGATCAAATCCATGTGCGGCGCGCCGGGGGCGGCGAATTCATCCCAGCTCTTGCTGCGCAGGCCATCGGTGGAAATGCCGGCGTTTTGCAGCGTCTCCAACGCCAGCGGGTGGGGCTGCTGCCCGGGCCGGGGGCTGCTGCCAGCCGACCATGCCCGCCAGTGCTGCGTGGGCGCTTGGGCGTCCAGGTGGTTGAGCAGCGCCTCGGCCAGGATGCTGCGGGCGGAGTTGTGGGTGCAGAGAAACAGGACATTGCGCATGGGGTGGGTCGATCAGAAGGATGGTGGAGTGAAAAAGAGCTGCGTTTTGCACGCTTCAGGGGCAGTTGGTGCAGGCTGCCATGGCGCCGACCGGCAGGCAAGCCTCGGGGTGGCCGGCGCAGCATTCGTCGGTCAGGTAAGCAATCAGTTCGACCATCAGGGCGATGTTGGCGCGGTAGCGCTGGTAGCGCCCCTCCTGCGTGGCGCTCAGCAGGCCGGCCTGCGTCAGCGCCTTCAGGTGGAACGACAAATTGGTGGCTGGCACCCCCAGCGTGGCCGCAATCTCGCCGGCCACCAGGCCTTCCGGGCCTTGCTTGACGAGCAGGCGGAAGACATCCAGGCGGACGCCCGATGCCAGCGATTCAAAGACAGTGGTGGCGGTGGTTTTGTCCATTCATTAATTATTCAACAATAATTGAATAATTGCAATGACAATCCAAAAATACCATCTATCACGCCTCAAAAGCTATCTATTGAATAGCTACCAACGCTTTCCTGCTATGCGCTAGAACCCGATTTCTCTTGATTCTCAGCCACGCCTCAGAGCACCTGCTCGAAGTCGATGAACCCGCGCTCCACATTGGTATCCACCAGCTTGACGCGGAGTTTGTGACCGACGTCCAGGTGGGTGCCGCCGCCCACCAGCATGCCTTCGGCGGGCGGGGAAAAGATGCGTACCCACATGGCGCGGTCGGTGACGCCGGTGACGACGGCGTCAAATTTTCTGCCCACCAGGCCCTGCAGGTACAGCGCCGCCTCGGACTTGCGCACGCTGCGCTCCACCTTTTGTGCGGCGTCTTCCTGCTGCGTGCAGTGCTCGGCCAGAAGCTCCAGCTCCGCCGCGCCGTAGGGCGAGCGCTCGCTTTGCAGCAGCGCTTTGACCATGCGCAGACTGACCAGATCGGGGTAGCGGCGGTTGGGCGCGGTGGAATGGGTGTAGTCGCGCACCGCCAGACCAAAGTGGCCGATGGGCTCGCCGTGCGGGTGCTCGACCACGTATTCGCCCGAGCCCATCAGCTTGATGATGACCAACGACAGATCGGGAAAGCGCAGCGGATCGGCCTTGCGCTGGCGTGCCAGAAAACCCTCCAACGCGCGTGAATCGGGCGTTTTGGGCAAGGATTCGCCGTATTTGCTGGCCACTTCGACGATGCGCAGCCAGCGCTCGGGCGAGCGCACCACCCGGCGCAGGGCACTGCCGCCGTGTTGCGCCAGGAACTGCGCCGTGCAGGTGTTGGTGGCGATCATGAATTCTTCGATCAGTTGGCGCGCACGGTTTTGCACCTGCTGGGCGATGCCCACCACGCGCTCGCCCTCGAACACGGCGCGCGGCTGGAAGGTTTCCAGTTCCAGCGAACCCTGGTCACGCCGGCGCACGCGCATGCGCTGGGCCACGGCGTCCTGCGTACGCAGTTGTTCGTCCATGCCTGGCACGGCGTGCGCTGCCTCAGGCAAATCACCCTCGCCTTCTATCCATGCGGCGACCGCGTCGTAGGCCAGTTTCGCCTGGTTGCGCACGCGGGCGCGGTGCACAGTGCTGTGCGTCACCACGCCATCCTTATCGACCACCATTTCGGTGACGATCGCCAGGCGTTCCTGCCCGTCATTGAGGGACGTCAGATCCGTGGAGAGACGCTCGGGCAGCATGGGGAATATCCGCGCAGAGGTGTAGACCGAGGTGGTGTTGGTACGCGCGTGCAGGTCAATCGCGGAGTTCTTCTTCACCAGCGCATCCACATCGGCCACGGCGACAAAAATCTTCACCGCGCCGCCGCCCATGGCCCCGCAGGCGGTGAGCTGGTCCAGGTCGAGCGAGTCGTCGTTGTCGATGGAGCACCAGGGCAGCGCGGTCAGATCGCGGATGGTGGGACTGGTGTCCACGCCCGGGCCGGTGAGCGCTGCCAGCTCGCGCAGCGCGCCTGCGGGAAACTCAGGCTCCAGGCCGCGCTCTTTCATGGCCTCGGTGGCAATGCGGACCAGATCGCTGCGGCGGAAGGTTTGTGGATGGCTCATGGTGTCACTGTAGGGCAGTCGTCAGCGCATGGGATGCGCGGCAGGCCGCACGCGCACAAAAATCACCATGGCCGCCAACGCCAACGCGGTGGCCAAGCCAAAGGCAAGGCTAGGAGACACCGTCCACAGCGCCCCTGCCACCAGCGAGGCCGGCAGGTACAAAGTCCCGGTGACGAAGTTGTAAGCCCCCATGGCCGTAGCGCGGCGCTCGGGCTCGATGTCGGCAATGAAGGCCTTGCTCTGCGACTCTTCAATCGCATAGAACACGCCATAAAGACAGAACACGGCCACCATCTCCCAGCGCGTGCTGGCAAACACCATCCACAGGTTCAGGCCGGCGTACACGGCGTAGCCCAGCAACACGATGCGGCTGCGCCCCACCCGGTCGCCCAGGTGGCCCACCAGCGGCGCGGCCACCACGCAGGTGGTGTTGAACAGGGCGTAAAGCAGCACCACATCCGTCAGGCTAAAGCCCACGCCGTGCGCGCGCAGCAAAAAGAAACCCAGGCTGAAGTAGGCCAACGCAAACACACCGGCGGGCAGCAGAAAGCGCTTGAAACCGGGGCTGAGTTGCTGCCAGTTCTCATGCAAGCTCTCGCGCGGGTGGGGCTGGCCCGGCGGGTTGTGGATCAGCGTAAGCACCACAACGCCCAGCACCGCAGGCACGACAGCCACCAGGAACAGCACACTGTAGGTGCTGGCCGATTCGCCCAGCCACTTCAACAAACCGTAGGCCACCAGGGGGCCGAATACGGCGCCCGATTTGTCCAGCGCCTTGTGGACCCCCAGCGCAAAACCGCGCGAGGACTCACCGGCCACCGACACCAGCCAGGCATCGCGCGGTGGCCCGCGAAAGCCTTTGCCCAGGCGCTCGATGACGCGGAACGCGGCCAGCCCGGTGATGGACGAGGACACCAGCAAAATCATCTTGGCCAGCGCCGAAAACCCATAGCCTGCGGTCGCGAACCATTTGCGCTGGCCAGTGCGGTCCGACAACCATCCAGCAAGGTAGTTGAGCGACGAGGCAGAGAAATCGGCCAGCCCTTCGATGAGCCCCAGCAGCGCACTCGACGCCCCGGCGACCGTGGTGAAGAACACGGCGAACACCGAGAAAATCATCTCCGAGCTCAGGTCGGTGAGAAAACTCACCAGGCCGAGTTTGAGCACATCGGGGTGCACCTGGGGCATGCGCTTACCTGGATGGGGCTGCGGGGCAGCCTGATCGTTGGATGGAAGGGATGGCATAGCGCGATCTGGGTTTGTGTGGCTCGGGCAGCGCGCAGGCGCCATGGGCAAGGAAACTCTTTAAATCATAGCTGCTCCCGCTTATCCAGAAAGCGTTAGAGCCACTTTTCATTCAAACTGTCAGCATGCTGAGTGTGACGCTCAATGCCTCACGGGCTGGGCGCAAAGTCGATAAATCCCTGGGCCACATCGGTGCTGATCAGCTTGACGCGCAGCTTCTCGCCCACGTCGACCTCGGGCCCGGCATTCATCAGCTTTCCCTCAACCGGTGGCACAAGCGTGCGCACCCAAGTGCCCCGGTTGTTTTTGCCGGTGACGATGGCGTCGAACTCGGCACCCCTCTTGTCTTGCAAGAACAGCGCAGCCTCGGATTTGCGCAGGCTTCGTTCCACTTTTTTGGCAGCGCTTTCCTGGCGGTTGCAGTGCTCGGCCAGGGCCTGCAGCTCAGGCACGCTGTAGGGCGAATGCAGGCTCGCCAGCACGGCCTTGACCAGCCGGTGGCTGATGAGATCGGGGTAGCGGCGGTTGGGCGCGGTCGAGTGTGCGTAGTCCCGAATCGCCAGGCCAAAATGGCCATAGTCTTCGACCGCCACGGTTTTCGAATGGTCCACCGGGGCGCCAGGCTGGGCATCTTCAACCACATATTCACCCGCGCCCATCAACTGCACGATGGTGAGCGACAGGTCGGGAAAGCGCAGCGGGTCGGCCTCGCGGCGGCGCTCCAGAAAGGCTTCCAGTGCTTTCGCGTCGGGCTCGGCGGGTAATGTGTCGCCCAATTTTTTGGCCACCTCGACCACGCGACTCCAGCGCTCGGGCGAGCGCACCACGCGGCGCATGGCCAGGCCACCGTGTTTCTCCAGAAACTGCGCGGTGCAAATGTTGGTCGCCACCATGAATTCTTCGATCAGCTGGCGCGCGCGGTTGTGCGCGCGCTGGAGGATGGCGACCACCTGCTCGCCTTGCACCTGTGCACGCGGCTCAAAAGTTTCGAACTGCAGCGCACCGCGTGCGGTGCGGCGTTTGCGCAGCGCCTGGGCGGCAGCGTCCTGACCTCGCAGCTGCGCATCCATACCGGGTACTGCGCGGGCGGCAGCGGGCAGCTCGCCATTGCCGTCCAGCCAGGCCGCGAGCGAGTCGTAGGCCAGCTTGGCCTGGTTGCGCACCTGGGCACGGCAGATTCTGAAACTACCCACCTGCCCCTGCGCGTCCACCACCATTTCTGTGACGATGGCCAGGCGATCCTGGTGCGCACCCAGCGAGGTCAGGTCGGTGGAGAGCCGCTCGGGCAGCATGGGAAACACGCGCGCTGCGGTATAGACCGAAGCAGTGTTGACCTGCGCATGCAGGTCAATGGCCGAGTCTTTGTGCACCAGCGCATCGACATCGGCAATGGCGACCAGCACGCGCCAGCCGTCTTTTGCTTCGTGGCAGACGCTCAACTGGTCGATGTCCTGCGAATCATCGTCGTCAATCGAGCACCACAGCAGCGCGCGCATGTCCTCGATACCGGCGCCCGACTCCTGCGACGGACCGGCAATGGCCGCCATTTCGGCCAGTGCGTCGGCAGAGAACTCAGGGGCCAGTCCATGTGCCTGCATGGCCACCACGGCAAGCCGCACCAGATCGCTGCGGCGGGCAATGGTGGCGGTGGATGCGAGGGCGGCAGTTGGGTCGTTGGGGGTATCACTCATGCCGCGATAGTAAAACGTCCACGGCTTGCGCGGGCACCACCGGCGCGTGGTCGCGGTTCAAGCGGCGGCTCTGGCACGCACTGGTCCATTGCGTTCGTTTTTCCTTCGCCGTGCAAGGTCATCTGCTTTGGCGACAGCATCGAAAATACAAAAACAATAGCTGCTTGCGCTTGATAGACAAGCGTTTGAGGCCCATTTCATCTAAATTCTAAAAATCGCCAGATCCCCCCCTTTGGCGGCCTGTCTACACTGGCAACAGACCACGCCCTGGATTGTTAGGGCCAAAAGCTGTGTACCCTGGCCCTGAGAAAAATCACGATGCCCGCCAACCAAGCCCCCCCACCCGGCACAACGCCACCCCACACCGGCCTGAGCGCCGCCGAGGCAGCGCGCCGCTTGGCCCAAGAGGGCCCGAATCTGCTGCCCGGCAGCGCACCCAAGACCACCTTCGCCATCGTTCGCGATGTGCTGACCGAGCCCATGTTCCTCATGCTGCTGGCCGCAGGCGGCATCTACCTGGCGCTAGGCGACCGCGCCGAGGCGATCTTCTTGCTCAGCTTCGTGTTTGTGGTGATTGGCATCACGCTGGTGCAGGAGCGCAAAACGCAGCGCGCACTCGAATCGCTGCGCGACCTGTCTGCCCCACGCGCACTGGTCATCCGGGACGGACAAGAGCAGCGCATTGCCGGGCGCGACGTGGTGCGCGGCGACCTGCTGGTGCTGCATGAGGGCGACCGCATCGCCGCCGACGCACAACTACTGGAAGGCTTGCTGGAAGTGGACGAATCGCTGCTGACGGGCGAGGCCGTACCCGTGGCCAAACTGCCTGCTGCGCAAGGCGCACAGGGCTCTGCCAGCGCGGAGGCAACGGCCGCCAGCGCCGGGCCGCCCCAAGCCAGGCCAGCCCCCTCGGGGGGCAGCGCAGCACACGAAGTGGCAAGCGTGGGAGCGTCGGCCGCCAGCGCCGGGCCGCCCCAAGCCAGGCCAGCCCCCTTGGGGGGCAGCGCAGCACACGAAGTGGCAAGCGTGGGGGCTATGTTGTTCGCCAGCACCGTAGTGACCCGCGGCGTGGGCGTGGCGCAGGTGCAGGCCACCGCCGCCCACACGGCCGTAGGAAGCATCGGCGCCGACCTGGCCGCCACCACCGAGGCGGTGTCCGCATTGCAAGAGGGTTCGCGCAAACTGGTGCGTCGGCTCGGTGCAGGCGCCTTGGTGCTGGCCAGCGCTCAAATCTTGCTGAACTGGGGGTGGAATGGCCGGCCTATGCTCGAGAGCCTGCTCTCGGGCATTGCCCTGTCCATGGCCATCCTGCCCGAAGAAATCCCCGTCATCCTCACCGTGTTTCTGGCGCTGGGTGCGTGGCGTATTTCGCAGCAAAAAGTGCTGACGCGGCGCATCACCGCCGTCGAGGCGCTGGGCGCCATCACGGTGCTGGCGGTGGACAAGACCGGCACGCTCACCACCAACCGCATGGCCGTCGCAGCACTGCAGACGGCGGATGCGCAGTTCACGCCCGAAGGCGCCAGCGACAGGCCCGAGGAATTGCCCGAGGAATTCCACCGCCTGGTCGAATTCGCCATGCTGGCCACGCCAGGCGATCCGTTCGACCCGATGGAAAAGGCCATTCAGCACTTTGGCCACCAGTGGCTGGCCGGCACCGAGCACGTACACGACGGGCGCGAGCCGACCTTTGAATACGCGCTGTCGGGCGAAATCTTGGCCATGACGCGGGTGTTTGCCAGCACCCGCCCTGCGCAATATCTTTTGGCGACCAAGGGCGCGCCCGAAGCCGTGGCCGACCTGTGCCACCTCGGCACCGACCAAAGAGCTGCCATCCAGCGCCAGGTAGAAGCCATGGCCGAGCGCGGCCTGCGCATGCTGGGGGTGGCGTGCGGGCGCTGGAACGCTGCCCCATCGGGCCAGGACGGCGCCCCGCCGTGGCCGCAAAGCCAGCACGATTTCGACTTTGAATTCCTGGGCCTGGTCGCACTGGCCGACCCAGCGCGCCCCGAAGTGCCCGCCGCCCTGGCCGAATGCCGGCGCGCCGGCGTGCGCGTGATCATGATGACGGGCGACCATCCCGCCACGGCCCGCGCCATCGCGCAGCAAGTGGGGCTCTCAGACCGCCCCGACGTCATCACCGGCGCCGAGATGGAGGCCATGAACGATGCCGCCCTGCGCCAGCGCCTGCAACATGTGGACCTGTGCGCACGCCTCAAGCCCCAGCACAAGCTGCGCCTGGTGCAACTGCTGCGCGCCTCGGGCGAGGTGGTCGCCATGACGGGCGACGGCGTGAACGACGCCCCCGCCCTCAAGGCCGCCGACGTGGGCATCGCCATGGGCGAGCGCGGCACCGACGTGGCACGCGAGGCCGCTGCGCTGGTGCTGCTGGACGACAGTTTTGCCAGCATCGTGGCCGCCATCCGACAGGGTCGGCGCATTGACGACAACATCCGCAAGGCGGTGCGTTTCGTGTTCGCCGTGCATATTCCCATCATCGCCTTGGCGCTGGTGCCCACGCTGCTGCACTGGCCGGTGCTGCTGCTGCCGGTGCACATTGTGCTACTGGAGCTGCTGATCGACCCGGCCTGCTCCATTGTTTTCGAGGCTGAGCCCGAGGCCGAGGACCTGATGGAGCGCGCGCCGCGCCCGGTGGCTGATTCGCCGTTTGCAGCCGCGCCGCTGCTCTACTCGGTATTGCAGGGCCTGGGCATGGCGGCTGTTCTGCTGGCCGGGCAAGCCTGGCTGATCGACCAGGGCTGGAGCCATGCACAAGGGCGCAGCGTGGTGTTTGGCACGCTGGTGCTGGGCGTGATGCTGCTCATCTGGGCCAACCGTGACCTCTCGCGCCCTGCCTGGTTTGGCTTCACCGACCGCAACCCCTGGCTGTGGGGCATGGCCGCCGGCATGGGCTTGCTGCTGCTGGCCGTGCTGGGCATCCCGTGGCTGCGCGCACTCATGGGGCTGGAGCTACCCGGCCGCCAGGGCCTGGCCGCGGCCGCCGTGCTGATCGCGCTGTGCCTGGCCTGGCTGGAGCTGGTGCGCACCGTGGGCCTGCGCTGGCGCCGCAACCGGCTCGCACCGCCCGCCACCACCTGACCCGCGAGGCACAGCCGCGCCCTGCGGTGCGGGGCGGCTTACTCTTGTGCGGTACTGCCGCGCACGGGCAGCGGCGCATGGTCCAGATCGGGCTTGCGCCAGGGGTCCACATGGGTCATCAGGTTGAGCACGCGGTGCCTTTGCAGCACCCGCTGGCGCGCCAGTACGGCAATGTCGTGACCTGCCTCGACAGTGAGCGCGGCGTTGACCTCCAGGTGCGCATCCACCACGACCATGTCGCCCATTTTGCGTGTACGCACATCGTGTACGCCACTCACACCTGGGGTGTCGAGCAGCGTTTGGCGGATGGCCTGCACCTCCTGCTCGTCCACCGAGCGGTCCATCAGGTCGTGCAGCGCGTCCCAGCCAAACTCCCAGCCCATTTTGGCCACCATAAAACCGACGATCAACGCCGCAATCGGATCCAGGAGCGGGTAGCCCATCAGGTTGCCGGCAATGCCGATCCCCACCACCAGCGACGAGGCCGCATCCGAGCGGGCATGCCATGCATTGGCCACCAGCATGCTCGACTTGACGCGCTTGGCCACCGCCAGCATGTAGCGAAACAAAAGCTCTTTGCCCACCAGCGCGGCACCGGCCACCCACAGGGCCATCACGTGCACCTTGGGCACTTCGGCGGGGTTTTCCAGCTTGATGGCGGCCTGCCACAGCATGCCTACGCCCACGCCCAGCAGCAACAGGCCCAGCACCAGTGAGGCGGCGGTTTCAAAGCGCTGATGGCCGTAGGGGTGTTCCTCGTCGGCCTCTTTCTGGGCATGGTGGTTGGCAAACAGCACCACGAAGTCGGCCACCAGGTCGGACAGCGAGTGAATGCCGTCGGCAATCAGGCCCTGCGATTTGGAAAAAACGCCCACCACGATCTGGATGCTGGAAAGCACCAGGTTGACCCCCACGCTGACCCAGGTGCTGCGCGACGCAGCGGCCGTGCGCTCTGCTCGGCTGTGTTCGGTGTCTTCGTGGCTGTCTGCGAGGTCGTTGAATTGCATGGTCTATGGCTGCCTGAGTGACGGCAAGGCATGCACCCTTTGCACGCCCTGCAGGTGCTAGCTTACCCGCACCCACCAGCGCTGCAGCCCCGCCCTGCCTGACATCGAATGCCAGCATCGGCCTACAGGCACTGTTTGGCGGCCCGCCTAAAGTCAGGCATGCGCTGCTTTTGGCGCTTGTGCACAACACATCGACCAGGAGAGCCCCCATGCATTTGCCTCCCCCTCCGCGCCGCGCCCCCTGGCTGCCCCTTGCCCTGGGCGGCGGCGCACTGATTTGCGTCCTGGCGCTGAGCGCCTGCGCCACGCGCGTGCCGCCGGGCATACAGCCGGTGGACTTTGATGTGGACCGCTACGCGGGCCACTGGTACGAGGTCGCGCGCATCGACCATATTTTTGAAAAAGGCCTGGTGCGCACCGGCGCCGACTACCGCCGCAACGACGACGGCACGATCCGCGTGGTCAACCGGGGCTTTGATCCCGAGCGACGGCAGTGGAAGCAGTCGACAGGCAAGGCTCGCTTCGTGGGTGCGCCCACGCAAGCGGCGCTGAAGGTGTCGTTCTTTGGCCCGTTTTATGGCGGCTACAACGTGGTGGCGCTCGACCCGCAGTACCAGTGGGCGATGGTGGTCGGCTCCAGCCTGGATTACTTCTGGATTCTGTCGCGCACGCCCACACTGGCCCAGGATGTCAAAGACAAACTCATGGATCAGGCCCGTGCACTGGGCGTGGATGAGCAGCAGGTCCTGTGGGTGCCGCAAGAGGGTGCGAGCACCACAGACTGAAAAAAACCGCTCTGCTGCAACTATATTTTTAATAGCCGTCAGCGCTTACCGTATAAGCCTTAGAGCCGTTTTTTGCTAAAAATTCACATCGACCACGCCAGCAGCAGACACCAGTCGCTGGGTGTAAGGGTGGCGCGGCGCATCGAGCACCTGTGCCACCGGGCCGTTTTCAACGATTTCACCGTCTTTCATCACCAGGACCTGGTGCGCCATGGCGCGGATCACATCCACGTCATGGGTGATGAGCACGTAGCTCAGGCCCTTTTCACGCTGCAGCCGTTGCAGCAAGGCCAGCACCTGCTGCTGGATGGTGACATCGAGCGCGCTGGTCGGCTCGTCGAGCACCAGCACCTGGGGCTGCACGATGAGCGCGCGCGCAATGGCCAGGCGCTGGCGCTGGCCGCCCGAGAATTCGTGCGGGTAGCGCGCCAGTAGGCCGGGGAACTGGTCTTCGCTCAAACCCACCTCATGCAGCGCCGCTTCGACCCGCTGGCGCAAGTCAGCCGCGGGCAAACCGGGCGCATGCACACGCAAACCCTCGCCGACAATTTCTTCCACCGTGAGGCGTGGAGAGAGCGACGAGAACGGGTCTTGGAAGACCACCTGGATCTGCTGGCGAAGGCGCTGGTTGTGCTGGGTATTGCGCGCTGCTGGCGCCTGCCAGGCGCTTCCAGCCACTTCCACGCTGCCTTGGTGCGGCAGCAGGCCCAGCAATGCCTGCGCGAGCGTGGACTTGCCCGAGCCCGATTCACCCACCACACCCAGCGTGCGACCAGGGAGCAGGCACATGTCGGCTCCGTCCACAGCAATGAACTCGCCTTTCTTGAACCACCCGCGCACGCCGGGCAAAGGCGTTGGATAAACAACGCGCAGGTTGTGCGCACGCAGCACAGCCTGTGCGTGCGCATCGGGCTCCTCTTCGACCACGTCGCGCTGGGGCTGGCTGGCAATCAGGCGGCGCGTGTAGGCGTGTTGGGGGTTTGCGAATACATCGGTCACCACCCCCTGTTCCACCAAAACGCCCTGCTCCATCACCGCCACGCGGTCGGCAAAACGGCGCACCAGGTTGAGGTCGTGCGTGATGAGCAGCACGGCCATGCCCGTCTGGCGCTGCAGGTCGGCCAGCAGGTCGAGAATTTGGCCGCGCAGCGTGACGTCGAGCGCAGTAGTGGGTTCATCGGCCAGCAGCAGCGCCGGTCGGCAGGCCAGGGCCATGGCAATCATGGCGCGCTGGCGTTGCCCGCCCGAGAGCTGGTGCGGGAAGGCCGTGGCCCGCCGCTCGGGCTCGGGGATGCCGGTGCTTGCCAGCAATTCAATCGCGGACTGCCAAGACTGTGCCTGCGACAGCGCCTGTTTCAGCTCCAGCACTTCACTGATTTGTCGGCCCACGGTCATCAGCGGGTTGAGCGCCGTCATGGGTTCCTGGAAAATCATGGCGATGTCGCCGCCGCGCACACCGCGCATTTCGCGCTCAGAAAGCGCCAGCAGATCGCGGCCCTTGAACACGGCACTGCCTTGCAAGACGGCATCGCTCGCCAAGCGCAGCAGGCTGAGCGCTGTAATGGTTTTGCCCGAACCCGACTCGCCCACCAGTGCGAATTTTTCGCCTGGCGAGATGTCGAAGCAAATATCCCGAACGACTTCTTTCGCGCCAAAACGCACGTGCAGACCACGCACTTGCAGCAGAGGGCTACCCCATGCTGTCGTCATTTTTCGGCCTTTCGAGGGTCGAGCGCATCGCGCAGCGCATCGCCCATAAAGGTCAGCAGCAGGAGCGTGACCACCAATACCGCAAAGGTGGACAGCGAGATCCACCAGGCATCGATGCTGTTCTTGCCCTGGCTGAGCAATTCACCCAGCGACGGCGTCCCCGGCGGCACGCCCAAACCGAGAAAATCGAGCGATGTCAGCGCCAGAATGGCCGCACTCATGCGAAACGGCAAAAACGTGACCACCGGCGTGAGGCTGTTGGGCAGGATGTGGCGCCAGATGATTTGCCAATTGCCCACGCCCAGGGCCCGCGCAGCCTTCACGTAATCAAGCTGGCGGTTGCGCAAAAACTCGGCACGTACGTAGTCCGACAGGCCCATCCAGCCAAACAAACTCAGCAAGATGAGCAGCAGCGAAATGCTGGGCGCAAACACGGCGCTAAAAATGATGAGCAGATACAACTCAGGCATGGATCCCCAGATTTCGATGAAGCGCTGAAACGCCAGGTCGGTCTTGCCGCCAAAGAAACCCTGGATGGCGCCAGTGATCACCCCCAGTAGCACGCCGGTCACCGTGAGCGCCAGCGCAAACAGAACACTGACCCGAAAGCCGTAAAGCAGCTGCGCCGCCAGATCGCGCCCCCGGTCATCGGTGCCTAGCCAGTTGTCCGGTGTGGGCGCAGAAGGGTTGGGCGCCTTGGCAAAATAGTTCAGCGTGTTGGGGCCGTAGGGGTTGAGGGTGTAGAGCGCCCAGTTGCTGCCTTGGCTGAGTTTTTGTTGGATGAACGGATCGAGATAGTCGGTGGGCGTGAGAAAGTCGCCGCCGAACGTGGTCTCGGGGTAGTCCTTGAGCATCGGGAAATAGGTCTGCCCCTCGTAGCGCACGATCAGCGGCCGGTCGTTGCTGACCAGCTCGGCGCACAGGCTCAGCGCCACCAGCACACAAAAAACCACCAGACTCCAATAGCCCAGGCGGTTGCGCTTGAACCGCAGCCAAGCGCGGCGCGAAGGGGAAAGGGAGGGCGCAACAGAAGACATCACGCTTTTGGGCGCCCAAGCAATACGGCTTGGCTGTATTGCAAGAATTCGTCAAGATGCTTCTCGATGATGGCCACGGTAATGGGCAGCTGAAGGGCTTTGTAATCGTGCACCGCAATGTTGCGAAAGCCCACCATGCGCTTCAACCCTTCGGCGAGGGCGGGAGTGATCCAGCCGCCTTGCGCCAGCAGTGCAAAGACATCGCGCGCACTTTGCGGTATGCCCAAGCGCTCGCGCCGTATCAGGTGCTGGCCCATGTCCAGCGCCGCTTCGCAGGCGCGCTGTATGTTGAGGATGGCGGCATCCTGCCGAGTGAAATCCGTGCCAAAGCTGCCGGGATCGCGGAAATACTCTTCCCGCGCTCGCGCCACGCAGCGCTCAATCGTTGCCGCCTTGTTGATCAATACGTCATCATGCATACACGGTTCCACTCAGGGCAATGTCACCCAGCAATCCCGCCCTGGCCGTATCCAGGGCCGTTTTCTCACTCAGGATAGCGCTCTCGAACAAGGCCGCCTGCGCGTCCTTGGCCCACCAACGCGCCCCGGTCGTGATGATCTGGTACTGCATCACGGTGGAAGCGGCGCGCAAATCCAGCAGATCGACCGCACACCCGGCGATGTCTGCCAGTTCGCCCGAGAGTTGCCAGAGCAGCAGAACGTCGGCATATCCCGCCACGAGTACAGCCATGTCGAGGTCACTGTCGGCACGCGCCGCGCCTTGGATCCGGCTGCCAAATCCGTAGACGGCAAGCAGCCCGGGCACGCGACGCTGCAGCATGCCTACGATGCGTTCGACCGTCTCTTGCGCCACAGAAATATCTATTGCCATGCGCCTGCAACCTTTCAATCGAACTTGACCCGCGGGTCTACCCACACATAACAAAGATCAGAGATCAGCTTGGTGAACAGGCCGATCAGCGTAAAAAGGTACAGCGTGCCCAGCACCACGGGATAATCCCGCCGAATCACGCTCTCGTAGCTGAGCAGACCCAGGCCATCGAGCGAGAACAGTGTCTCGATGAGCAGCGAGCCGGTAAAAAACGCCCCAATGAACGCCGCCGGGAAGCCCGTAATGATGGGAATGAGCGCATTGCGAAACACATGCTTCCAAAGCACCTGGCGTTCCGAGAGCCCCTTGGCGCGCGCCGTCAGCACATACTGTTTGCGGATCTCTTCCAGAAAGGCGTTCTTGGTCAGCATGGCTGTCACCGCAAAGCTGCCCAGCACCATAGCGATGATGGGCAGGGTGATGTGCCAGAGGTAATCCACGATGCGCGCACCCCAGCCCAGTTCATCCCAGTTGCTCGACGTCAGTCCGCGCAGCGGAAACCACTGCAACTGCCCACCAAAGATGACCAGCAAGGCCACCCCGAGCACGAAGCCGGGAATGGCATAGCCCACCAGGATGAGCAGCGTAGTCACCAGATCAAAGCGCGACCCGGCGCGCACCGCCTTGGCCACGCCCAGCGGCACGGCCACCAGATAGCTGATGAAGAAGGTCCAGAGCCCCAGGCTGATCGACACCGGGAGCTTCTCTTTCACCAGTTGCCACACATCCTTGTTCTGGAAAAAGCTGCGGCCCAGGTCGAAACGTGCGAACTGGCCCAGCATTTGCACAAAGCGCTCGGCCGGCGGCTTGTCAAAACCGTACTGCGCCTTGATCTGCTCCAAGCGCTTGGGGTCCACACCCTGCGCGCCCCGGTAGCCCATGCCACCACCTTCCGCGCCCGCCGCTCCGGCCTTGGCCTCGGCCAGGTACTGCTCCACCGGCCCGCCGGGAACAAACTGCACCACGGCAAAAGTAAGCAGCAGCACGCCCAGCAGCGTGGGCAGCATGAGCAGGATGCGTTTGAGGATGTAGGCCAGCATGAAGTTTTACGTCATAGCGTCGCTACGCGACACGGCTTTGCCACAAGACGGTCGGCCGACAGCTGCCCCGGAAAGCCAACGATACGCCGGCTTTTCCAACCAGCGGTACGCAATACTGGAAAGCGCCATGGATAACCCCCCATATATGGCGAGTGAAGTCCACGGATGCTCTCCTACCCATCTCTTGAAATCCGGGTTGTGCTCCATTATTTTCGCAAAACCCATCAAAATCAATGGATGCCATAAATACCATTGATAGCTAATGGCCGCAACCCACGCCGCAATAGGGCGCCATCTTGGGGATTGAAACCAATTTTTTCGCAGAGAGAAATACACCAGAGACACCGATGCAATTGGAGGCAGCGAAACCAGCACCAACATGGCCAGAAGAGAACTATTTTTTCGCAGATCAACTTCGTCTACGCGGAGACCAGGAACGACCAACAGGCAGATTATGGGCATGCCAATCACAGCCAAAATTCCGAGAGTTTTTGCTGCGGGAAAAATCAGATTATTGCTATAAATACGATAAAGCCATGCCCCCAAAACAAGAGCAATGAAATTAAAACTGGAAAATTGATATACATCTAGAATAGCGGCAAGGCGAACCGTCTGCGCTGCTGGAGACGCAAGCAACCAGAGCGCATGCGCAACAAAGCTGGAAACAACCAAAAATGCCACCAAAAATGAAGTCAGTACGCGATAGGCCCACATAAATAAAAAAGGCACAAGCACATAAAACTGCATTTCTACAGCCAAACTCCACAAGTGGCCTGAAATACGTGATGATACCGCATCAGATATGTTTTGCATACCGAGTATATGCAACCCCCAGATGAATGGATCGTCAATCGCATGCAATAATCCAAAAACCAGCACAGAAACCAGGTACATCGGATATATTTTAGCGAAACGATTGCGATAGAACGTTCCAATGGGTATGGCAGCCGCCAACTGACGCGTGATAAGAAATCCGCTCAACACAAAAAAAAGCGGAACTCCAAAATTGGTTGCTATCAGCAGCCAAACTATCTTGCCAAGAACCCCCGAGAACTGTGGCATGAACATCATCGCGCCATGCGCCAAGATCACATGGAAAATTGCTATGGTGCGCAAGGTATCCAAGCCCGCGATCCGATCAAGGGAGCCCGGCGACATAGACGTTGAGCCCAAAGACGTCACGAACGAAGACATTTCATGCTCGCTGCAAGTGCGCTTGTGACCACACAAGGTGCAGCCAAAAATCTTGAGTAGCTTTCATCGCATTCGCGCCCACCAGATGCCAAGCACCCAGGTCTCCCCCGGAGAATACGGCGGCACCATGTCCGGTTTGGCAAGCCGCCAGGCGTTGTAGGCCATGCGGTGCGTTCCCGCGGTCCACTGCGGAATCAGGTAGTGGCCCGCGACGATGATGCGTTCGAGCGCATGGCAGGCGGGCAAAAGCTGCTCCTGCGTCTTGGCGCTGGTCATGGCGCGGATCATGGCGTCCACGGCTGGGCTCTTCACGCCGGTGAAGTTGCCTGAATCCTCGGTGTCGGCAGCCTTGCTGCCAAACAAGTCCGCGAACTCCTGACCGGGGTTGTTCGTGCCTTGGTAGGCAATCGAGGTGATGTCAAAGTCGAACTTCTGCAGGCGCTGCTGGTACAGCGCGAAGTCGACAGAGCGAAAACGCAAGGCAATGCCGAGCTTTTCCAGGTTGCGCATCCACGGCGTGACAGTGCGCACGCCGCCCTCGTTGCTGTCCATGTATTCGAGCACCAGGGCTTCGCCCTGCGCGTTGCGCAGCGCCCCGTCCTTGACGGCCCAACCGGCTTCGTTGAGCAAGGCTTTGGCACGGCGCAGGTTGTCCCGCAGGCTGTGCGAACCATCCGTGCGCGGGGGCTGTGGCATGGGGCCGAAGGCAGCGGGCGGGATGCTCTTGCGCCAAGGCTCCATCAGTGCGAGTTCTTGCGGCGACGGGCTGCCGTTTGTCTCGCAGCGGGTGTTGCCAAACAGGCCGTGCACGCGCTGGTAGGCGTCGTAGAACAGCTGGCGGTTCATCCACTCGTAATCAATCGCCAGGCCCAGGGCTTCGCGCACGCGCTCGTCCTGCAAAAACGGCCTGCGGGTGTTGAGCACGTAACTCTGAAACCCGGAGGGCAGCTTGTGCGTGAATTCACCCTTCACCAACTCGCCGGTATCAAATTTTTTGCCATTGACACGTCGCGCCCAGTCGCCCGCGCTGAAGAAACGCATCAGGTCGAATTCGCCTGCCTTCAAGGCTTCGAGGCGTGCCGTGGCGTCTTTGTAAATCTTCACCTCGATGCGGTCGAAATTGTTCTGACCCCGGCGTACGTTCAAGTCACGCGCCCAATACTGGGGATCACGCACGTAGGTAATGTCCTTGCCAAAGCGCACCGGGCCGATTTTGTAGGGGCCGCTGCCAATGGGAATGTCGGTCACAACCTGGTCAAAGGGCTTGTGCTTATCGCCTTCCATACCCCAGGCGCGACTGAAAATGGGCAGCCCTCCAACGGTCAGGGGCAGCTCGCGGTTCGGGTTTTTGAAGCGAAACCGCACTGTGCGGTCATTTACCACATCCACCCCTGCAACATCGATCAGCAGCGTCTTGTAGGCGGGCGAGGTAAACGGCCCCACCAGCGTTTCATACGTCCAGGCCACGTCCTGCGCCAGCACCGGATCGCCGTTATGAAAGCGCGCCTCGGGCCGCAGGCGAAAAGTGGCAGAGAGGCCATCGGACGCCACACCCACATCCTCGGCGAGCAGACCGTAACCCGTGGCGGTTTCGTCCAGCGAACCGGTCAGCAGGCTGTCGAACATCAGTTCGCTAAGGTAAGCGGGCGCCGCGCCACGCATGGTGAACGGGTTGTATTTGTCGAACGTGGAGGTGCGCACGTTGCTCACCAGGCGCAGGTCTCCGCCTTTGGGTGCATCCGGATTGACATACGCAAAATGAGTGAAGCCCGCCGAATACAGGGGCTCGCCCCAGAGTGCATACGCATGCGCAGCCCACGCCGGTACGGCGCAGACCCAGAGCATGAAAAGAGCCAAGTACCGCATGCGACAATTCTGCCCTACGTCGGCAGCATTTTTGCGCAGGCAGCGGGGTGAACGCCCCTCGGCCGGTGGTCTGCCGATATTCCGCATTCCACAGGAGAACAAACATGGGTTTTCTGACCGGCAAGAAGCTGCTCATCACGGGCGTACTGTCCAACCGCTCCATCGCCTACGGCATCGCCCGTGCCTGCCACCAGCAAGGCGCTGAACTCGCGTTCAGCTATGTGGGCGAGCGCTTCAAAGACCGCATCACCGACTTTGCCGCCGAGTTTGACTCGAAGCTGATTTTTGACTGCGACGTGGCCAGCGACGAGCAGATCGAACGCATGTTCACCGACCTCGCCCAGGCGTGGCCAAAATTTGACGGCTTTGTGCACAGCATCGGGTTTGCGCCACGCGAAGCGATCGCCGGCAACTTCCTCGAAGGCCTCTCGCGCGAAGGTTTCCGCATTGCACACGACATCAGCGCCTACAGCTTCCCGGCCATGGCCAAGGCAGCGTTGCCTTACCTGAACGACAAGTCGTCGCTGCTGACGCTGTCGTACCTGGGTGCGCTGCGCTCCATCCCCAACTACAACACCATGGGCCTGGCCAAAGCCAGCCTAGAGGCCAGCGTACGCTATCTGGCCGAAGCCGTGGGCCGCACCGAGGATGGCCGCGCCATCCGTGCCAACGGCATCAGCGCCGGACCCATCAAGACGCTGGCGGCCAGCGGTATCAAGGACTTTGGCAAGCTGCTGGGCCGCGTGGCCGATGCCGCGCCCCTGCGCCGCAACGTGACGATTGAAGATGTGGGCAATGTGGCGGCATTCCTGCTGTCCGACCTGGCCAGCGGCATGACAGCCGAAATCACCTATGTGGACGGCGGCTTCAGCCAGACGGCGGGCCTTTCCGCCGACCAGGTCTGACCCGCCCCGCAGGATTAGCAGTAAAAATGGCTGCTAGCGACCACCCATAAAGCGCAAGCAGCTATATCTTCAATAGCACCCTCCATTGCGTAGCATGCGCCGCAGACACTGTCTGACTTGGCTGGCACTGTCCGCCCTGCCCGGCATTGGGGTCTATGCCGCGGATGCGCCAGCCTTGCTGCTGGCGACTGTGTACCGGCCAGGCATGTTGCTGGCCGACTACTGGGTGAGCGAAAAATACGACGGCGTACGCGGCTACTGGGACGGACACACGCTGCGCACCAGGGGTGGTGAAACAGTGGCAGCGCCAGCATGGTTCACCACCGGCTGGCCTTCGACGCCCATGGACGGCGAACTGTGGGCCGGGCGTGGGCGCTTTGCGCATGCCCAGTCCACCACCCGCCAGCAGCGGCCTGACGACACCGCCTGGCGGGCCATGCGCTTCATGGTCTTTGACTTGCCCCAAAACGCGGGCACCTTCGACGAACGGATTCCCGCGCTCAACGCTGTGGTCGAACGCATCGGCCAGCCCTGGGTGCAAGCGGTGGCACAAAAGCGGGTCGCGACCGACACAGCGCTCCAGGCCCTTTTGCAACGCACTGTGCGCGCGGGCGGCGAAGGACTGATGCTGCACCGGGGCAGCTCGCGGTACCAGTCAGGCCGCAGCGACGATCTGGTCAAGGTCAAAACCCACGAAGATGCAGAAGCCCGCGTCATTGCCCACCTCCCAGGCAAAGGCCGCCATACCGGGCGCATGGGGGCTTTGCTGGTGGAGATGCCATCAGGCCAGCGGTTTCGACTGGGAGCCGGTTTCACAGACACACAACGACAGACGCCACCCCCGGAGGGAAGCTGGGTGACGTACCGCTTTCGCGGTACGCACGACGGCGGATTGCCGCGCTTTGCCAGTTTTGTGCGGATGCGCGAAGACATGCCACACTGATCGATAGCTACATATTTACTTGATTAGCAATGAGTCTCAGGCAGGGTCTTGACGATGCTGGGCAGGCGAGCAATACTGGTTTTTCAT
>NZ_BAAGQN010000024.1:0-3207 GCF_054783455.1 Simplicispira piscis | reverse complement strand
CTGCCACCCTCACACCACCTATCGCTATCTCGCAACTTAGACAGCCTGAGACTTCTTGCTAATCAAGCAAGGCTTATAGCGGATCGACGAGCAGGCGGCTGCCCACCAGCTCTGCGACCCGGTGCATGCCCGTGGAAGGGGTGACACCGGGGCGATGGATGGCTGTCCAGGTGGCGCCCCGGTATTTCACGGTGGTGGTGCCGTCGGCGTTCCAGCTGTCGATGACGATCGTTTCGCCGACGTCCAGGTTCACGCTGCGGTCGGCGCGGGCCGATGGATCGCCGGGGCGCCTTCTTTTGGCGTAGTGCCAGGCTACGACAGCGCCGCCACCGACTGCGGCAGCCGTGACGATTTGGCCCGTCAAAGGCAGGTCCGTGTGGGCCACCAGGGCGGCTGCAGCCAGACCCAGGGCCACCATCAGCAGGTAAAAAGTACCGGTGAGCAGCTCGGCAACGATCACACCTCCCGCCAGCAACCACCAGATGGTGGATTCCTCCATATTGACCTCCGCAAGAACTTGTCTTTAGTGCACCACATTCTGGGTCAAAAGCGGTGCTATTCAAAGGCTCGTCAGGCTTATTCCTTACACTTCGCGCCTGATTCGTTTTTTAGCCGGGCAGGGCACGTTTGCACGGAGGCTGCGCATGAAATTTCGTTTTCCTATCATCATCATCGATGAAGACTATCGCTCCGAGAATACCTCGGGTCTTGGTATCCGCGCGCTTGCGCAGGCCATTGAGGCCGAGGGGTTCGAGGTAGTGGGCGTCACCAGCTATGGTGACCTGTCGCAGTTTGCGCAGCAGCAAAGCCGGGCCAGTGCTTTCATTCTGTCGATTGACGATGAAGAGTTCACTGTAGGTGAAGGGCTGGACCCCATCGTGCTGAGCCTGCGCAACTTCATTGGTGAGGTACGCCGCAAGAACACCGAAGTGCCGATTTACGTGCACGGCGAGACCAAGACCAGCCGCCATTTGCCCAACGACATCCTGCGCGAGCTGCACGGCTTTATCCACATGTTCGAGGACACCCCCGAATTCGTGGCCAAGCACATCATCCGAGAGGCCAAGAGCTACCTTGAAGGCGTTAAGCCACCGTTCTTCAAGGCGCTGCTGGACTACGCCGAAGACGGCTCCTATTCATGGCATTGCCCCGGTCATTCAGGCGGCGTGGCATTTTTGAAAAGCCCCGTGGGCCAGATGTACCACCAGTTCTATGGTGAGAACATGTTGCGCGCTGACGTGTGCAATGCCGTGGAAGAACTGGGCCAGCTGCTGGACCACAACGGCGCCATTGGCGAATCGGAACGCAACGCCGCGCGCATCTTCAACGCTGACCACTGCTTCTTCGTGACCAACGGCACATCTACTAGCAACAAGATGGTGTGGCACCACACCGTGGCGCCGGGCGACGTGGTGGTGGTGGATCGCAACTGCCACAAGTCCATCCTGCACAGCATCATCATGACCGGGGCCATCCCCGTGTTCATGAAGCCCACGCGCAACCACTTCGGCATCATCGGGCCGATTCCGCAGAGCGAGTTCGAGCCGGCCACCATCCAGGCCAAGATCAAGGCCAACCCGCTGCTCAAGGGCGTGGACGCGAAAAAAGTCAAGCCGCGCGTGCTCACGCTTACGCAGAGCACTTACGACGGCGTGCTCTACAACACCGAGACCATCAAGGGCATGCTCGATGGCTATGTGGACAACCTGCACTTTGACGAAGCCTGGCTGCCGCACGCGGCCTTCCACCCGTTCTATGGCAGCTACCACGCCATGGGCAAGAAGCGCGCGCGCCCCCAGCATTCGGTGACCTACGCCACGCAGTCCATCCACAAGCTGCTGGCCGGCATCAGCCAGGCCAGCCATGTGCTGGTGCAGGACTCGCAGACCACCAAGCTCGACCGCCACCTGTTCAACGAGGCCTACCTGATGCACACCAGCACCAGCCCTCAGTACAGCATCATCGCCAGCTGCGATGTGGCGGCCGCCATGATGGAGCCGCCCGGCGGCACCGCGCTGGTGGAAGAGAGTATTCTCGAAGCGCTCGACTTCCGCCGCGCCATGCGCCAAGTCGAAGCCGAGTTTGGCAAGAAAGACTGGTGGTTCAAGGTCTGGGGGCCAGAAAAACTGGTGGCAGAAGGTATTGGCCGCGCCGAAGACTGGATCATCCGCAGCGACAGCAAGAGCAAGAAAGCCGGCAGCAAGTGGCATGGCTTTGGCCAGCTGGCCGACGGCTTCAACATGCTCGACCCGATCAAATCGACCATCGTCACGCCAGGCCTGAGCCTGGACGGCAAGTTCGACAAGACCGGTATTCCAGCGTCCATCGTGACCAAGTACCTGGCCGAGCATGGCGTGGTGGTGGAGAAGACGGGGCTCTACAGCTTCTTCATCATGTTCACCATCGGCATCACCAAGGGCCGCTGGAACACCTTGCTGACCGCACTGCAGCAGTTCAAGGACGACTATGAGAAGAACCAGCCCATGTGGCGCATCCTTCCCGAGTTCTGCCAGCAGCACAAACGCTATGAGCGCATGGGCTTGCAGGACCTGTGCCAGCATGTGCATGAGATGTACGCCAAGTACGATATTGCGCGCCTGACCACCGAGATGTACCTGTCGGATCTGACCCCGGCCATGAAGCCGTCGGATGCGTTCTCACACATCGCGCACCGCACAACCGAGCGCGTGGAAATCGACCACCTGGAGGGCCGCATCACCGTGGGCTTGGTCACACCGTACCCTCCGGGCATTCCGCTGCTGATTCCGGGCGAGGTGTTCAACAAGAAAATCGTGGACTATCTCAAGTTCGCCCGCGAATTCGCCAAGCTGTGCCCTGGCTTCGAGACAGATATCCACGGCCTGGTCGAGGTCGAAGATGAATCTGGACAGGTGCGCTATTACGCCGACTGCGTGGCAGACAGCAACGCGCCGAAGAACCCCAAGCCTTTGGCCACCGCCAAGAATCTGGTGCAGGTAGGTGACGATGGGCCCTACGGTCGGAACGTCTGATCCTGCAGGGCAGGCCTTGGGGGGCTGCCGCAACCCGATGCTGCCTCACCTCGTCGGGTGGGGTGTGAAAATTTTGGTGATAAGTGCCGTTAGCGCAATGTGGCAGAGCGCTGGTAGCTATTAAATATGCTTGATTAGCAAGAAGTCTCAGGCTGTCTAAGTTGCGAGATAGCGATAGGTGGTGTGAGGGTGGCAG
>NZ_BAAGQN010000023.1:3810-63232 GCF_054783455.1 Simplicispira piscis | reverse complement strand
GTTTGTGCAAAGGCGGGGGCTGCGAGGGTGGCCAGTGCGGCCAGGGCTACAAGGGTGCGTCGTTGCATGGCGTTGTCTCGTAAAGTTGTGTCCGAATGTTGCAGCATTCGTGCCAGCATGTTCCACACCCTGGGCAAGCCACTTGTCCCTTCTCACGCCCTCCATTCGCCTGAAATTCAGGCAAATCATTCGACTGAATTCAAGACAGCTGTCTGATTTTTAATCAGGGTTTTCCAGCCTTCCGTACAAAGTGGCCCGCGAAATCCCCAACAGACGCGACGTCGCCAGCTTGTTACCGCCGTTGGCGGCCATGGCGGCAGCAATGGCCCGGCGCTCCAGCTCGGCCACCTGCACTGCCAGAGGACGCAGCAGGCTGTCCTGGCCAGCAGCCGCCTCGGGCAGGTGGACTTCCGCCACGGGCGCAGCCGGTTCCACGCCGCTCTCACGCAGGATCATGCGCAGCTGTTCAGCATCGATGGACTGGGAGTCGCTGCGCATGGCGGCCTGTTCCAGCACATTGCGCAGTTCACGGATGTTGCCGCGCCAGGGCTGAGCGGCCAGCAGGGCCATCGCATCGGAAAGCAGCTCGGGCGGAGCCGTTCCATTGCGCAGGGCCAGGTCTTCGCCCAACACTTCGACCAACGCGGGGATATCGCCCGGTCGCTCGCGCAGCGGCGGCACGCGCACCGGCAGCACATGCAGGCGGTAGAACAGGTCTTCACGAAAGCGCCCCTCGCGCACCAGGGCACCCAGATCGCGCGAGGTCGCGGCCACCACGCGCACGTCAAAGGGCACCAGCGTGTTCGAGCCCAGGGGTTCGATTTCGCCCTCCTGCAGCGCGCGCAGCAGCTTGGCCTGCAGGCTGGGCGGCATGTCACCGATCTCGTCAAGAAACAGCGTCCCGCCATCGGCCAGCTTGAATTTTCCGTCACGCCCCTTGCGGTCGGCGCCGGTGTAGGCGCCCGGGGCCACACCAAAAAATTCCGCTTCCAGCAGTGTGTCGGGCACGGCCGCGATGTTCACGCCCACAAAGGGTCCACTGGCACGCTGCGATGCCGCGTGGATAGCGTGGGCCAGCAGTTCTTTGCCGGTGCCCGTTTCGCCTAGCAGCAGCACCGGGCTGGCCGACTGTGCGGCCCGGCGCGCCTGGCGCTTGACTTCGGTGGCGGCCGGGCTGGAGCCCACAAAACTGGCAAAGGTGTATTTGGTGCGCCGGTCGCCCGCACCCGCGCCCCGCTGGGATTGGCTGCGCTGCGCCGCCAGCTCGCGGCGCGCATCGTCCAGGTCGCGCTGCAACAGGGCGAACTTGCTGATGAGCGGCTGCAGCGTGGTCTCCGGGTGGTCAAACAGCACGATGCCGATGGCACCGATCACCTTGCCTGCGTCGTCGCGCAGCGGAATGCGGCTGACCACAAAAGTGCCTGCCCGGTTGGTCAGCAGGTCGATCAGCACGGCCTGGCCCGTCTCCAGCACGCGGCGCATCTGCGTGTTCGGGATCACCTCCTCGACGGTGCGACCCACAAACTGGTCGACGGAATTCAGCCCCAGATCGGGCAGAAAGCGCTGGTAGCCCTCATTCACCCACACGATGCGTCCCCGCAGGTCCACCAGAAACATGCCCTGGCTGACCGTGGAGAACAACTGGAACATGGAACGCGCCGCCAGCTCCAGGATGCCTTGCGCATCCAGCGGCAGTGCGGGTATCTGGTCGGAAGAATCTGGCATGGCGTGGATGGTAGCGTGCGGGCCTGCTGGCTGCACAATGACGGGCATGAGCACCCTGGAATCCCTGCGCATCGACAAATGGCTGTGGTGCGCCCGTTTTTACAAGACGCGCAGCCTGGCGGCCGATGAAATCGCCAAAGGCCGCGTCACCGTCAACGGCCTGGCCGCAAAGGCTTCGCGCGAAGTGCGCCCCGGCGACACCGTGGTGCTGCGCCAAGGCCCTGTGCAGCGCACGGTGGTCGTACGCGCCCTGAGCGGCATGCGCGGGCCCGCGCCCGTGGCACAGCAGTTGTACGAGGAAACCGCCGAAAGCATCGCCCTGCGCGAAAAAGCACAGGAGCTGCGTCGCCTGGCGCCCGAGCCTGCAGCAGCCTTGCACGAAGGCCGCCCCACCAAACGCGACCGCCGCGACATCGACCGGGCCCGCGGCTGGGGCAGCCGCTGGAGCGCTTCGATCGACGACTGAGCGAAATCAGCCCGCCACTTCGCCCGGAATGGCTGGTCCGATCTTGAAGACACCGCTGGCACGTGCGCAGGGCACACCATCGGCACGCACCAGGCCCTGGGCAAACACCAGCGATCGCGTGGCACGCAGCAGTTCGGCCTCGCCCTCCACCCAGCAACCCAGCGGCGAGGGGGCCAGGTAGTCGATCTGCAGGCTGATGGTGGGCAGAAAGCGCATGCCCACCTCGCTGTTTTTGCGGTGCACCGACAGCGGCAACAGCATGTCGCAAAAGGTGGCCATCATGCCGCCATGCAGGTTGCCCATGGGGTTGCTGTGCCGCTGCTCGACCCGAAAGCCAAACTTGACCACATCGCCCTGGTGCAGCAGGTACAAAGGGCCATTGCCCTGCATGAACGATCCACCGGCCTCGAACGGGTGAAATCCCGGGGGAATCAGGGGCGGCTCCATCATCGCGTTTCCTTCTCCACGTCTTGCTGAAAACTGGCGGACTGCAACGCTGCCGGGTCCGTCATCCAGGACCCATAGACGTCTTGGAAATCCGCAACAATTTGCTCCAGCGGCAGGTCGTCAAAAGTGCCGCGCTGGCGCACATATTCCATGTGGCGGTTGCCTGCACGGTCAAAGGGGTGGTAGATCGAATCGCTGCGCCCATCAAATTCGAGGGGCAGCAAACCGAAACGCTCACACAAACCGATATTGAACGCCGGTGTCGCCTTCACCCAGCCGCCGTCGATCCAGATGTCGGTGTAACCGTGCCAAATGAACAGGTCGGTTTTCATGGTCTCTCGCATGCGCTCGGTGCTCAGATGGTTGCGCACATCGGCAAAGCCCAGCCGTGCCGGTATGCCGGCCGCACGACAAGCGCCCGCCAACAAGACGGCCTTGGGCACACACCATCCATACCCACTGGCCAGCACCGTACTGGCCCGCATGCCCTGGGGAGACAGATCAATGCGATAGGGGTCGTAGCGAAACCCGTCACGCACCGCAAGGTACAACGCCACAGCGCGCTCTCGGGTGTCATTGCCTTGTGCATGCTGGCTGGCAAAGGCGACGATTGCAGGGTGGTCGCTGTCTATCACCGCCGTGGCGGTCGATGCAGCCGGAGTCGGGTGGTCGGTCATCTGGCGAAGTTTCACCCAAGCTACTGCTTGGTAACTGTCGCGCAGGTGCCAACGCCACCATGAACCTGTGCGCCATGGGCACAAGAACTACTGCGGCTCCATCCCGGCAGCCGGGTCGCTGCCTGCCTTTTGCCGCACATCAGGCAAGGGCACGGGCGGCACAATGTGATCAACCCGGGGCAAGATCACCCCGGCATCCGGGTACAGGTGCAACAGCACATTGCGCAAAACCGTTTGCACGAGGGCGGCGCATTGAGCGTGCGCCTGCGGCACGGGCGGCAGAGCACTCGCTTGCGACCACAGATGCGCAATCTGCGCCTGTTCATTCAAAAGCACCGCCTGGACGGCCGCCGCCCATTCCAGCGGATCTTCCTTGCGGCGCCACTGGCCCTGCCCCCGCCCGAAATGGGCGATGGACAAATACAGCATGGTGGCTTTGCCCAGGGCCTCGGTGAGCGAATCGGCGCTCCAACGCACGATTTTTTTGTCTTTGTGGGTATAGACGTTGTAGCCCCTGGCGAGGGCGGCACCGCCCAACGCGCCCATGATGCCGCCCACCAGCGCACCGGTTCCCAGCGACAGCCCTCCGGTCAGAAGGTCGGCGGCAAGCCCGGTCAGGATGCCGGAAACCACCCCTCCGGCCAGGGCCGACGAGGAGGCATCGACCGGTTTGTGGATCGCCAGTTTGCCGTTGGCCATTTCCATGATTTCAGCCGCCGAAACGCCGTCCAGCCGGTGCAAGGCAATCAGTTTGTCTGTGACGCCCTTGGTTTGCTCGGCATAGCGCTGCGCCAGGCTTTGCATACCCGACTCAAAGGGCGTCCGCTCCATATTGCGGCCTCCGGGGATGCGGGCACGCACGCTCTTCCAGGCATCCTTGATGCCATCAAACCAGCGCGCGTCCATTTCTACCGTGTCATTGGACAGGCGCAGCAGGTACTCGGCCAGCGCCTCGACCGAGGCATCGAAACGCCTGCGGTAGCCCTGCCCCAGCAGCAACGCCAGTTGGTGGTAGGCGGGGCGGTCGCTCTCCGGCAGCACCTGGCCGATTTCATTGAACAGCACCAGCTCCTGCAGCCAGCAGCGCGTGTAGCCATCCAGGCCCAGCACGCGCTGGACCACGGGGAAGCCGCCCAGGTGGTGGCGCCATTCGGCGGCGCGGCGGTCCCCGGCGCCTTGGTCACCCCCCTGGTTGAGCAATACCAGCACGGGCTTGCCCACCCAGGCCAGGATCTCCAGTTCAGGCGCCACATACACCGCGTCCACAGGACTCTCCAGCAGGTTCACCGGGTACAGCACCACGCTGGCCCGCGCACGCAACTCCAGGGCCAGGCGCTGCCCCCGCCACAGGGCAGGGTGAAAGCGCCGGTCCCAGACTTCACGCACCAGCCAGGCCAGCCAGCGCTGCTTGCGGCGCAAGCGGCCCGCCAGCCGAAAGCTGTCGCCAAACCCCGGGGTGTCCCATAAGCGCAAGGCACCGCCGTCTGGCGCAACGACCAGGTCGTAGGCGGCCAGCGCCTGGGTCACATCGGGGGCGTCTTCCACTTCGCCCACATCCTGCCCCAGCAGGGTACGCACCAGGCTGGTCTTGCCCACATTGGTATGGGAGACCACAAAAATGTCGATACAGGGCGATGGCGGGGGCGCAGTGTCAGTGGTCATGGTTCAGCCGTTGGTGCAGGGCCTGCAGGTCTTCTTCGCGAGTTTGCTGCAAATCGACGAACAGGGGCTTGCAGCCCACCTTGTCCAGCACGCGGCGCCATTGGTTGCAGCGCTGGCGCAGGCGGTCGATGTCCTGGAGCGGAAAGCCCCCCATGTCGACCACCGGCACCACAGGTGTATCGCTCCCTGCGCTGCGCTGCAAGCGCTGGAGCAGCACGCCCTGGGCATCGGCTTCTGCCGTGGCCGCCAGCGGGAAAAGGGCCAGTACCGCCACATGGCCTTCGGGGTGAATCGCTTTCTTCCAGTCGGTGGCATCGTTGCCCATCAAAACCGGTGGCTCGATGGCAATGTCCACGGCCAGGCCGTAGATGCGCTCGAGCATCGTGGCCAGCCTGCTGCGCACCTCGGGCGACAGGGCATAGCGGAACGGCACCACCACGACACCGATGCTCTGGCCCCTCCAGAGAGCGCCCAGGGTAATGAAATAAGCCCCGCGCATCGACAAGGGGAAAGCACGCCGCAAACGCCAGCGGGCCAGCGCGTTGAGCAGCACCAGGCACAGCCGGGGCGCCGCAACCCACACCAGCACGGAGGCACCATACAGCCAGATCCAGGGCTCGGCGACTTCGCCCGCACTGCCCGGCATACGCAAGCGGTCAATGTGCTGTGCATCCGGAATCGGCAGGTTCAGCAGCCAGGCGCCTGGCGCCAGCACCACGCTGACGATGGCGTGCAACAGTTCGCCGTTCACAAAGGCGTAGGTGGTTTTCCAGCCTGCACGGTACTCTTCGCTGATGCCCCGGGCCCAAAAACTGCCCACTGCGCCCAGTGCAAACAGCAGCGCGGCAAGGTGGGCTGCGAGCCTGAAGCGCACCGCCTGCAAAGGCGCCGCCAGCGTGGTCCAGGCCTGGCGGAAGTCCGCAGCCCAGGGGCGGCTTTTCCCACTGCGCAAGCCCAGCATCTCCCAAACCCACCAACGTCCCAGGGCAGCGGCTGGCAACCCGTGCGACCCGTGGCCCGGGCCAATCCGGCGCCACAGCCAGGCCAGGCAGAGCCAGGTAAACACCAGCCAATTCCAGCCAATCAACAGCACCAAAGGCCATTCCACCACGTCGATATGGGGCTGCGCTGCCAGGTAGTCGGTGGCAAAACCGGCCAGCAAGGCGCACACGGCCAGTACCCATCCCGCCCAAAAAGGCAGTCTGGGCACTCGCAGCCGAACCGCCTGGCCAGGGCTGCGGCGCTGGATTTCCTCCAGTGCCCACTGCGCCCTGCGGGCCACGAAGACATGAAAGGGCGCACCACGCCCCACCAGCTCCCGTGCGGCACGGGTCGCCTCATGGGCATCGCCCGCGGTCCACAGCCCCCCGTTGTCCCGGGTTTGTTCCAGCACCCGGACCAGGGTGATTTGCTGGGCTTGCAATTCGGTCAGCAGCATGTCGATGGTTTCATGGTCTCTTTGAGGATACCCGGACAATCGCTTACAGCAAGAGCACGCCCCCTGCGCCGCGCTTGCGTTAGCCTTGCATTTTTTGACAGGAACCCACTGATGCTGAAACACGCTGTTTTGAAGGGCCTTGTGCCCGCCCTGGTTGTGCTGCTGGCAGGCTGTGCCAGCCAAGGCCCGGCCACCGGCCCCAGCGGTGCACCGCTGGGGGGCACCTGCAACGCCCAGCCAGCGCAATCGGCCGTCGGTAAAAACAGCACGGCCAAGGTGGTGGAGGCGGCGCGCGTCTCCGCCGGTGCGCTGATGGCACGCATCATCCGGCCGGGGCAAATGGTGACCAAAGAATTTGACGCCGAGCGCCTGAACCTGGAAGTCGATGCCGCAGGCCGCATCGTCGCAGTGCGCTGCGGCTGATCTGGCGCCCACCGCGGGGCCGCTGTAGCCCTCAATCGGCCAGAAACAGCTCCTGCAGATCGCTCAGGAAGTCGAATCCCCGCTCCGTCGGCTGCACACGGGCCATGTCGCGCACGATCAGGCCTTTGCGCTCGGCCTCGTCCAGCGCCTTGGCCAGCACCGTCACGGGCAAACCCGTGCGCTCGGTAAAGTCCTGCAGCGCAAAACCACGGCGCAGGCGCAGGGCGTTGAGCATGTATTCAAACGGCAGGTCCGCACGGCGCACATCGTCGTCCAGCGCCAGGGCGTTGCCCGCCAGGGCGCTGTCCATGTACAGGCGCGGCTCGCGCAAGCGGGCCTGGCGCACCACGCGGTGCGCAAAGCTGATCTTGCTGTGCGCGCCGGCACCAATACCCAGGTAGTCGCCAAATTCCCAGTAATTGGTGTTGTGCACGCACTCGTGGCCGGCGCGGGCATAGGCCGAAATTTCGTAGCGCTGCAGCCCCACCTGCCCGGTCAGCTCGGTGATGCGGTCGAGCATGGCGTAGGCGTCATCGTCGGGCGGCACCACAGGCGGGTATTTGGCAAAGAAAGTGTTGGGCTCGATCGTCAGGTGGTAGACGGACAGGTGCGGCGGTGCCAGCGCCAGCGCGGTGCGCAGGTCTTGCTCCAGCCCGGCCAGATCCTGGCCGGGCAGCGCGTACATCAGGTCGAGGTTGAAGGTGTCGAACGCCTGGGCGGCTTCCTCTACCGCTGCCAGGGCCTGGGCACGGTCGTGCACACGGCCCAGGGCCTGCAGGTGCTGGTCGTTGAAGCTTTGCACGCCGATGGACAGGCGCGTGACGCCCGCCGAGCGGAAGGCGCGGAAGCGGTCTTTCTCGAAGGTGCCGGGGTTGGCTTCCAGCGTTACCTCGCAGCCCGCCGCCAGCGGCAGGCGGGCGCGGATGTCGCCGAGCAGCCGGTCAATGGATGCGGGCGCAAACAGGCTGGGCGTACCGCCGCCGATGAAAATGCTTTGCACCTGGCGGCCCCAGACCAGAGGAAGCGCGGCTTCCAGGTCGGCGCACAGGGCATCGAGGTAGCGCTGCTCGGGCAGCGCTACCTCGCCCGCCCACGCATGCGAGTTGAAGTCACAGTACGGGCACTTCTTCAGGCACCAGGGCAGGTGTACGTAGAGCGACAGCGGCGGCAGGCTGGTGAGCTGCAGCAGGCCGGGGCGCATGTAGTGCTGGATGTCGCGCACAGGCACGCCGGGCGGTGCTGCGGGGGTGATGGGGATGTTCATGGTGATATCAAAAGCATAGCTGCTTGCGCTTGTTCATCAACGATTTCAATATTAAAAATAGTTGAAACTGTTTATTTACGAGCGCTGGCAGCTCACTTTTTTGATTCATCCACAAGCCAGCGCTCGCGCATCAACGCCCGCATTTGCTGGGCTGCGCGCCCGCGGTGACTGTGTGCGTTTTTGACCTCGGGGGGCAACTCGGCAAAAGTTTGCCCGAATTCCGGGATGAACATGACGGGATCGAAGCCAAAACCATGCGCACCGCGCGGCGCGTGTGTGATCTCGCCCACCACGCGGCCCACGGCGATCAGTGGCTCGGGGTCTTGCGGGCTGCGCACGGCGACCAGGGTGCTGACCAGGGCGGCGCGGCGGTTGTCCTGGCCCTGCATCTGCTCCAGCAAGGCGCGCACGTTGTTGTCATCGCCTTTCTCGTACCCGAACTGGGTGGCGTAGTAAGCGGTGTCCACACCCGGCAGGCCGCCAAAAGCATCGACACACAGGCCGGCGTCATCGGCCAGCGCAGGAAGGCCGGTGTGGCTGCTGGCAAACCGCGCCTTGGCCAGCGCGTTCTCGACAAAGGTGCGGTGCGGCTCCTCGGCCTCGCCCACGCCCAGGTCGGCCTGGCGCACCAGCTCCACCCCCAGCGGCGCAAACATGGCTTGCAGCTCGGCCAGCTTGCCACGGTTGTTGGATGCCAATACGATCTTCATAGTCAAATCACCCTCTAACGCTTATCCATCAAGCGGAGCAAGCTATTTTTTTTGCAGTGCTATCTGCTGCATCTGCATCAGTTCGCCAATGCCTTTTTCGGCCAGTGCCAAAAGCTGGTCCATCTCGCGCCGCGTGAAAGCCACGCCCTCGGCCGTGCCCTGCACTTCCACGAAATGCCCGGCGCCGGTCATGACGACGTTCATGTCGGTGTCACATTGAACATCTTCCACATACTCAAGGTCGAGCACGGGCTGGCCCTGCACGATGCCCACCGAGATAGCGGCCACCGGCTCGCGGATGGGCGAGGTCGTCAGCTTGCCGCTGGCGAGCAACCGGTTGACTGCATCCTGCGCCGCCACCCAGGCGCCCGTGATGGCGGCGGTGCGCGTGCCGCCGTCGGCCTGGAGCACGTCGCAGTCGAGCACGATGGAGCGCTCGCCCAGAAGCTTCAGGTCAAACACCGCACGCAACGAGCGTCCGATGAGCCGCTGGATTTCCTGCGTGCGGCCGCTTTGCTTGCCGCGCGCGGCCTCGCGGTCGCTGCGCGAATGCGTGGCGCGCGGCAGCATGCCGTATTCAGCAGTCACCCAACCCTCGCCACTGCCGCGCTTGTGCGGTGGCACTTTTTCTTCCACGGTGGCCGTGCACAGCACCCGGGTGTTGCCAAACTCAATCAACACCGAACCTTCGGCGTGCATGGTGTAGTGGCGGGTCATGCGCACAGGGCGCAACTGGTCGACGGCGCGGCCGCCGCTGCGTTCAAAAGTGGTCATGGAATTTCCGGTGTAACAAATGGGTGGGCCTCATGCACAACCCAGGGCCCACCCGAAGCGCGCGACCAAGGCCTGTGACCGCCGCGCAAGGGTCGGCGTGCAGCGACACTCAGGGGGTTGTCATGCTTTGCGTGCAGCAGAGCGGCGAATGGCCTCGTTGATTTCGGCAATGGAGCGTTCGATGGCTTCATCGTCCAGATCGTCGACGAGGCCATCAATGGGCCCTGCCTGGATGGTGGAAGCGAACACATCGTCACTGATGCTGTCGGTGGACACGCCCTGGGTGGACTCGTAGGCGTCGGGGGTTTCCCACTCCATGGCCACTACCGTGACGTTGTCGCTGCTGTCACCCGCTTTGCGCAAAGCCTGTTCCACCAGTTCCGGCACGGAATTTGATACTGTCTGGCTGCCCAGCTGCTTGCCGATTTCCTCGTCGCTGAGGGTGCCCCACAGGCCGTCGGAGCACAGCAGAATACGGTCGCCCTGCTCCAGGTGCACGGGCCCCGTCATGTCATAGATGGGTTTGGTGGGCGAGCCCAGGCAGGTGAACAACACATTGCGGTTGATGCGCTCCAGCCCGACCGGCATGTTGCGCAGCTCCAGGTAGGAGTGATCGCGCGTGCGCGTCAGCAACTCGCCACCGCGCACCATGTACAGGCGCGAATCGCCACAGTGGATCCAGGTGGCACTGCCCGCCTGCACCACAGCGGCCACCAACGTGGTGCGCGGCGAATCGATCATGCCTTTGTCGCTGGCATAGCGCAGGATCTGGTGGTGGGCCGCCAGCAGTGCAGAGGACAAAAACTCCTGTACATCCTCCAGCACAGGCCGCGCCTGGCGCTGGAACAAGGCCGCCACGGTCTGCATGGCGATCTGCGCAGCCACCTCGCCCTCGGGGTGTCCGCCCATACCGTCGGCCAGCACGAACAGGCCGGATTCCCGCGTGTAGCAGTAACCCATACGGTCTTCATTCTTCTCACGGCCACCACGGCGGCTGATCTGGAATACGGAGAATTTCATTTGGGCTTGGCTCCGATTCCTGTGGCGTCACCCACTTTTTGTACATTTTTCTTGGTGTCGGACACCAGGGTATCGAGTTGCAGGCGCATTTTTTCGCCCACACTCAGCTTGGTATAGCGGCGCTCACCTTCGCGTGAGAGCTCTTTTTGCAGCGCAAACACCGACTGCGGGCGCGACAGGGGATCGAGCGCCATGCACCATTCGACCACCTCGATGAGGTTGTCCGAATACACCCCGCGCAGCTTGGCCAACGCCAGCGACAGCCGGTCTTTTTCCTGGCGCTGCGGCGCCTCGTTGGGCGGAAAACCCTGCATGCAGGCGTAAATGCATGCGCCGATGGCGTAGATATCGGTCCAGGGACCCATGGACGAGTCGCGCCGGTACATCTCGGGAGCGGCAAATCCGGGCGTGTACATGGGGCGGATGAAGTTGCCTTCCTTGGACAGCACTTCGCGCGCGGCGCCAAAGTCGATCATCACGGCCTTGTTGTCGTCGGTGATGAAGATATTGGCCGGCTTGATGTCCAGGTGCAGCATCTTGTGCTGGTGCACGATGCGCATGCCGCGCAAGACTTCATCGAACAGACTGCGGATGGTGGACTCGCGGAACACCTTTTGCGTCTTGAGATCGCGCGCGGTGATGATGAAATCCTGCAGGGTTCCCCCCTCCAGGTAGTTCATCACCATGTAGACGGTTTCGTTCTCACGAAAAAAATTGAGCACGCTGACCACCGAGGCGTGCGAGATCTGGGCCAGCGCGCGCCCTTCCTCAAAGAAACTCTTGAGCCCCAGACGGTAGAGCGACAGTTTTTCGGGGGGCACCTTGGGCAACAACTCGCCCGGAGCGCGGGTCGCCAGCGACGACGGCAGGTATTCCTTGATGGCCACCTGCTGCCCCTCGGCATCCACGGCCAGGTAGACGACACCAAAACCACCGGAGGACAACCGGCGGATCACACGGTAACCACCAATCGTGGTATCGGGCGGCAGCGGCGCCGGTTTGATTTTTGACATATTTTGCGCAGAAGATTTGGGGGCCGATCAGAACCCGGATAATCGCCGGATCGCAAGCAACCATCAAAAGCCCAATGCCAGTTTACAGTATGACCGGATACGCCAGCGCCCAGCACGGTGCGGGCGCCGGGAGCAGCGAAGCCGAAGCCCGGCCGCTCCCCGGGCGGCGCCTGGGACTGGAGATCCGCTCCGTCAACAGCCGCTTCCTTGATCTCTCGTTCCGCCTTCCTGACGAACTGCGCGCCATGGAACCCGTGCTGCGCACCCTGCTGACCGCGAAGATCAAACGCGGCAAGGTCGAAGTGCGCGCCACACTGGAAAGCGGCGACTCTTCGACCATTCCCGATCCGTCGCCGCGCATGCTGCAACGCCTCAACTCAGCACAGGACGCCGTGCGCGCCTGGCTGCCCCAGGCAGCCCCTTTGAGCGTGGCAGAGGTCTTACGCCTGTGCACAGGCCAGGGCGCAGGCACCGAGGACTGGAGTGAAACCGTACCGGCACTGGCCGAACAGGCCCTCACTGCCCTGCTGGAAGCCCGGCAGCAGGAAGGTGCGCGCCTGGTGACCATGCTTCGGGGCCACGTCAAGCAATTAGGCGCCTTGGCCCAGCAGGCGACGCCCCTGGTTCCCCTGCTGGTAGAGCAGCAGCGCCAGCGTTTTATGGAACGCTGGAAGGAAGCCATGGGCCTGGCCGAAGGCGCCGCAACGCCCGAGGCCGCACAGGATCGCGCCTTGTCAGAGGCCACGGCCTTCGCCATCCGCATCGACGTGGCCGAGGAAGTCACCCGCCTGCAATCGCACCTGGACGAAATCGAAAGGCTGCTGAAAAAAGGCGGCGAGGTCGGCAAGCGCCTGGACTTTCTCATCCAGGAACTGCACCGTGAGGCCAATACCCTGGGCTCCAAATCATCGGCACTTGACCTCACACGCATCAGCGTGGACATGAAGGTTCTGATCGAGCAGATGCGCGAGCAAGTGCAAAATATCGAGTGACGCTTTAATTTTCATAGCGCATTGCGCTCACCCCTTATGGAATATCCAGGCAATCTATTCGTCGTCGCTGCACCCAGCGGAGCGGGCAAATCCAGTCTGGTCAAGGCTTTGCAGGAACTCGACTCCCAGGTGCACGCCTCGGTTTCGCACACTACGCGCGGCCCCAGAGGCCAGGAAAAACACGGGCGCGAGTATTTTTTTGCGTCGGAGTCAGAGTTCGACGCCATGGTGGCATCCAATGCTTTCGTGGAATGGGCCAATGTGCATGGCCGCCGCTATGGCACCTCGAAAAAGGCCATCGAAGAACGCATCTCCCAGGGCAACGATGTGATTCTGGAAATCGACTTCCAGGGCGCACTCCAGATCAAGGAGGTTTTTGCCAATGCCGTGCTCATTTTTATCCTGCCCCCGAGCTGGGACGAATTGCGTTCGCGTCTGGAGCGCCGTGGCGAAGACTCTGCCGAGGTCATCGAGGTGCGCCTGAAGAACGCGGCCAAGGAGATGGCCCAGGTAAGCCGATTCGACTTCGTTATAATCAACGAGTTATTTGAGCGTGCGCTTTTCGATCTGAAAGCCATTGTCCACGCACAGCGACTCAAATATGCGGCCCAGCGCCGCGCGCGCGCAGAGACTTTTGTGTCGCTCAACATTTCCTGACACCCCGGAGAAACCATGGCCCGCATCACCGTCGAAGATTGCCTTGAGCAAATCCCCAACCGTTTCCAACTGGTGCTGGCAGCCACGTACCGCGCGCGTATGCTCAGCCACGGACATGCTCCCCGCATCGAAAGCCGCAACAAGCCCGCCGTGACAGCGCTGCGCGAAATCGCTGCAGGCAAAGTGGGCATTGAAATGCTCAAGAAGGTTCCCGGCTGATATTTCTGCCGTCGACCTAAAAAAAAAGCACCGCCAGGCGGTGCTTTTTTTATGGATCCCATCTCCAGGCGGCAGCCGCGCTACATTAAAGGCATGAAAGCGGTGTTGAACAATTCCCCTGCGGGCGACATTCGACCGGGCGAGTCCTCGGCGATTCCGGGCGCCAGTTCTGCGGCGGCTGCCAATGCAGCAGCGGCCAGCTTTGCCGCACTCACCGACAGCCTGGACTACCTGGATGCCGCCCAGGTAGAGATGGTCCGCCAGGCTTACCGCTACGCCGACGAGGCACACCTCGGCCAATTACGCAACAGCGGCGAGCCCTACATCACCCATCCGATTGCGGTTGCCGCCCAATGCGCCACCTGGAAGCTCGACGCCCAGGCGCTCATGGCCGCACTGCTGCACGACGCCATGGAAGATTGCGGCGTCACCAAAGCTGATCTGATTGACCGCTTTGGCGCACCCGTCGCCGAACTGGTCGATGGGCTGACCAAACTCGACAAACTGCAGTTCGACACCCGCGAGGAAAACCAAGCCGAGTCCTTCCGCAAGATGCTGCTCGCCATGGCCCGCGATGTACGGGTCATCCTGATCAAGCTGGCCGACCGCACACACAACATGCGGACCTTGTCCGACATGCCGCGCAGCAAATGGGGGCGCATTTCGTCCGAAACGCTGGAAATCTACGCGCCCATCGCCCATCGCCTGGGACTCAACCAAACCTACCGCGAACTGCAAGACCTCTCTTTCCGGCATCTGCACCCGTGGCGTTACGTCACGCTCGCCAAAGCGGTGGGCAAGGCGCGCAATCGTCGCCGCGACCTGGTGCAAAAAGTCCAGGCCGATGTCGATGCCGCCTTTGCACGTATTGGCATGCAGGCCCGGCTGGCTGGGCGCGAAAAAACCCTCTACGCCATCTACCAGAAGATGGAACTCAAGCACCTGAGCTTTGCACAGGTGACCGACATCTATGGCTTTCGGGTGATCGTCCCCGGCATCACGGATTGCTACACCGCCTTGGGCGTTCTGCACCAGATGTACAAGCCTGCGCCAGGCAAGTTCAAGGACCATATCGCCATTCCAAAACTCAATGGCTACCAGTCGCTGCACACTACGCTGGTAGGCCCTTCAGGCGTGAACATCGAATTCCAGATGCGCACCGAAGAAATGCACCTGATTGCGGAGGCCGGTGTGGCAGCCCACTGGCTTTACAAGGCGCAGAGTACGGACGGTACAGCGGCAGAGCGGCTGGGCACCAAATGGCTGCAGTCCCTGCTCGACATCCAGAATGAAACCCGTGACGCCGCCGAGTTCTGGGACCATGTGAAGGTGGATCTGTTCCCGGACGCGGTGTATATCTTCACCCCCAAGAGCCAGATCATGGCCATGCCCCGCGGCGCCACCGTGGTCGATTTTGCCTACGCCATCCACAGCAATGTCGGCAACCATACCAGCGCGGCCAAAATCAACAACGAGCAGGTTCCGCTGCGCACCGAACTGAAAAACGGCGATGTGGTGGAAATCATCACCACACCCAACGCAACCCCCAACCCGGCCTGGTTGGGTTTTGTACGCACCGGGCGTGCGCGCTCCAAAATTCGCAACCATCTCAAGACCCTGGCGCAAAGTGAATCGGAAAGCCTGGGCGAAAAACTACTGACACAGGCACTGCGTGCAGAAGGCCTGGAGCAGTTGCCAGATTCTGGTGATGAGACCCTGCCGATCTGGGACAAACTCCTGCGCTTCACTGGAAGCCGCTCGCGCAGCGACCTGATGACCGACATTGGTCTGGGCAAACGTGTTGCCTCCATTGTGGCCAAGCGGCTGGTCGGGTTGATGTCTGAGCACGGCCACCGCCCCAACGCACTGCTCCTGACACGGGAACGCTACACCTCGCACGAGACAGTGTCCCAAGGGGGCGTTACCCTGGATGGCAGCGAAGGCGTGTCTATTAAATACGCCCCATGCTGCCGCCCCATCCCGGGCGACAGCATCGTGGGCTATCTGGGCCGTGGCGAGGGACTTGTCGTGCACGTCGCGCAATGTGCGGTGGCCAAGCGCCTGCAGAACAAGGACAGTGAGCGTTTTATTGCGGTGGACTGGTCGGAAGAACCGGTGCGCATGTTCGAGACACGCATCATCGTGACCGTGAACAATGGCAAGGGTGTTCTGGCCCGCATTGCTTCCGAACTGGCCAATTCGGAAGCAGACATCACCCATGTGGACATGGACGATGAGACTGCGCTGGACACCATCGACCTGCGCTTCATCATCGCCGTGCGTGACCAAGCCCACCTGGAAGCAGCCCTGCGCAATCTGCGCCGCACACCTGCCGTATTGCGGGCCATGCGCGCGCTGCCGCTCAGCTGATCGCTTGCGGATAGGAAACCGCGAGTATTTCAAGAGCCCGGGAGCCCGCCGGTGTGGGCAACGTCACTTCGTCGCCCACCCGCGCCTTGAGCAGCGCACGGGCCACGGGGGAAACCCAACTCACCTGCCCTAGACTGCTGTCGGCCTCGTCAATGCCCATGATGGTGATGGTGCGCGTGACATCCAGATCATCCATATACGTCACCGTGGCGCCGAAAAACACCTGCTCGCTGCCTGCATGGAGGGCGGGATCGACGATTTCGGCCATTTCCAGCCGTTTTGTCAGAAAGCGAATCCGTCGGTCGATTTCGCGCAAGCGCTTCTTGCCATAGAGATAGTCGCCATTTTCCGAGCGGTCGCCATTGCTGGCTGCCCAGTGCACGATTTCAACCATCCGGGGTCTCTCGTTGTCCATCAGCTCCAGCCACTCGGAGCGCAGCCGCGCATAGCCCCCGGGCGTCATGTAGTTCTTGGTTCCTGCAGGCAAAGGTGGCAGTTCGTGACCGTCGTCCTCGTCTGCATCGGTTTCTTTGGTAAATGCCTTGCTCATGTCGAATCTATCGGTACATTTGGTAAAAAAATTCTTCGGTCCGCGGAATGGGAACCCGCCACTTCATACCAGCGCCAGCTTACCCGTTCAGCCTGCAATGTCGACCGCCCGCTCCGGCAAAAGGCGCTGTCTGCACGGGCGCGGCACACCGCCGTGCTTTCGCCCATAATTTGCTGCTTCTCTGCCGCGCACAGCCTGCGCTTCACCCGCCTGCCTTGTCACTATGAACCCGCAAGCCAATGAACTCTGGCGCGCGCCCCGTTGGGCGCTGGCCGTACTGCTGGCTTTGCTAGGCATGCTGGGCCCGTTCTCGATCGACACCTATCTGCCGGCCTTCTCAGGCATCGCTGGCGCTCTGGGTGCCACTCCGGTCGAAATGCAGCAAACGCTCTCAGCCTACCTGTTTGGCTTTGCTTTCATGAACCTGTTCCATGGCGCGCTGGCAGACAGCTTTGGCCGCAGGCCCGTCGTGCTGTGGGGCATTGCCATGTTCACCCTGGCATCGGCGGGTTGCGCCCTGGCGCAGAGCATTGAACAACTGGTGCTGTTCCGTGCCCTGCAGGGCCTTTCAACTGGTGCGGGCATTGTTGTGTCGCGGGCGGTCATCCGTGACATGTTCCCTCCCGCCCAGGCACAGAAGGTGATGAGCCAGGTCACCATCTATTTCGGTGTGGCACCAGCCGTCGCGCCCATTGTGGGTGGATGGCTTTATGTGCATACCGGCTGGCACAGTATTTTCTGGTTTCTCACCGCCATCGGAGTAGCGCTGTGGACAGCCAATTACCGGCTCCTGCCAGAGACCCTGCACACCGACCACCGCCAGCCATTCAATGTGCAGCACCTGATGCGTGGTTACTGGCAACTGGGCTCCAGCCCGCGCTTTTTGCTGCTGGCACTGGCCAGCGGTGTTCCCTTCAATGGCATGTTCCTGTATGTTCTGGCGGCCCCGGCGTTTCTCGGCCAGCACCTGGAACTGGCTCCTACGCAGTTTTTCTGGTTTTTCATGCTGACCATCTCGGGCATCATGTCCGGCGCCTGGCTCAGCGGCCGCCTGGCGGGGCGCATAGCACCCAAACGGCAGATTCGCCACGGGTTTCTGATCATGCTCACCATATCAGTCCTGAACCTGGTGGCCAACCTGTTTTTGCCCCCCCATGTGGCCTGGGCCATGCTGCCCATCGCCCTCTTTGCTTTTGGCTGGGCGCTGATGGTTCCGGTGGTAACGCTGCTGGTCCTCGATCTCTACCCTGAGCGCCGGGGCATGGCCTCGTCCTTGCAAGCCTTTGTCGGATCGACAGCCAACGGGCTGGTGGCAGGCGTGGTGGTGCCCTTGATCATGCATTCGACTCTGCTATTGGCCACCGCATCTCTGCTCATGATGAGCGTTGGGCTTGTGGCCTGGATCTACCTGCACCACCGCTGGCCCGAAATCGGGCAGCACGCGGGCTGAAAGACTCAGGCTTGCGAATCGCTGCTGCCACGGCGCTCGCGGGGTTGCTGCTGATAGTAGTGCTGCTTTTCGACATACATGGCTTTGTCTGCACGGTGCAAGGTCGACTCGACCTGATCGCCCAAGGCGCAGGTGGCCGTGCCAATGGCCAGACTCAAATGCTGCCCGGGATAGAACTGGTTGCTGATGTCCACCAAAGAGCTGATGCGCTCCTGCACCGCGAGCGCCCCCCGTTCATCGGTGCCTGGCAGCAGCACCGTGAATTCGTCTCCACCAATACGCGCAGCGCAGGCTGATGCCTCCACGGCCTTGGCCAGCACCTCGCCCATTCGCCGCAGCAGCGCATCACCCGCAGCATGGCCATGCTCATCATTGATGGACTTGAGGCCATTGAGATCAATGGTGATCACACTCAAAGGCCAGGGTCCCTTGCGCGTGATGCGGTTGAGTTCCTCGACATAGAAGGTCCGGTTGCGCAACTGGGTGAGTACATCGTGCTTGCCCAAGTATTCAAGATAGGCTTCGGCCTTCTTGCGCGCTGTGATGTCCACCAGTGACAGGAGAACCAGATCCCATTGTTCATGGTGGTCTTCGAGCACCGAAAACTGCATGTGGATGTACACGGGCTCTCCCGAAAGCGCATAGTTGATGACCTCGCGCTGCTGGAACAGTTTGCCGTCCCAGAGGTCCTGCAACTGTTCGGCGAAAGAATCGTGCATTTCGCCGCGAAAAATGCGCCCGATGTTGTTGAGCAATTCGCCCTTGTCCACGGCGCCAAACATCTTCAGTGTCAGCTGATTGATGTCGATGACCCGTATCTCTTCCATGCAACGCGAAACAAACTCGGGGTGCACCTTGATGAAAGTCTTGAAATCGCGAATACCCTGGGCACGCACCCCATCCATGAGGCGCTTGACGGCTGAAAAATCCTCCACCCAGAGGGACACAGGGGAATGCTCGAACAGGTCGCGCGCATAGCGTTCGCTGCGCTGTAGTTTGAGGGCGCTCTGCACCTGGGCCGTTACATCGTCCAGCGAGACCAGTACCCGACTCCACGTTGCCTCATGCCCTGGGAGGATGCGCGCCCGGATTTTTACATCCAGACGCCGCCCATCCAGAGCGTAATTGACCGTCTGGTTGGTGAACTCCGGTGCGCCCGACCACAGTTGCGACAACTCATGGGCGACCTGGGTTTGCATGTCATCCCGAAAAACCTTGTCCAGGTTGTGCATCAACTCGGTCTGGCTGGATGCGGCAAAAAGCTCCAGCGTGCGCTGGTTCACCCGCAAAACCTTGTAGCAAGCAATGCACTGGTGCACTCTGGCAGGGTCCTGCGCCAGGTGTTCACGCAGATCGGTCACACCCTCGGCGCGCCAGGCATCGAACAGCTGCTTGAGTGCACTGAAGTCTTCCAGCCAGAGCGATGTGGGCGCCAGCTCGAACATGTGCTCGAAGTCGGTACCCGAAGAGAGTGTTGGCGGCACGGTAATTTCTCCTGTTTCGTCCATTGTCCGGGCAGCTTTTGATTTTGTCTTGCGGATGACCAAAAAAAACCGGCCCTCAAGGCCGGTTCAGGTTGCTGCGGTCAGCGCGCAGGACGCGCTGGGCGCTTGCGTGCGTCGTGCGGGACAAACGACTTGCCTGCACCTGGTTTGGAGAACGATGGCTGCGGACGCGGCGCGAAATCACCGCGCGGGGCGGCTCCTTCATGCCGTGGAGCAAAACCGCCACGGGCCTGCTCACCAAAGCCAGGCTTGCGGCCAGCACCTTCACCGTCGCGGCGCGGAGCGAAACCACGGTCGTCACGGCCACCACCAAAACCACCCGGCGCAGGCCGGCGGTCGTCGCCGGGGCGCCCCTGCACGCGCTGGCGGTCATTGAAACCACCGCCAAATCCACCGCCAAAATTGCCACGGTCAGCGCCGCGCGAAGGAGGCGCACCGAACTTGCGATCACGCCCGCCGCCGCCTGCACCGCCCCGGTTGGCATAGTCGGGCGCAGGGCGCGACGATGGCATGCGCTGCATGGGCTCAAGACCTGGGATGACCTCGGCCTTGAACTGCTGGCGACTGTAACCCTCGATGTCGAAGATCTTGCGACGATCGCGGAACTCGGCAAAGGTCACGGCCAGGCCATCGCGGCCTGCGCGGCCAGTACGGCCAATGCGGTGCGTATAGTCCTCAGCCTTCATGGGCAAACCATAGTTGAAAACGTGGGTCACGGTGGGCACGTCAATGCCACGCGCGGCCACATCGGTAGCGACCAGAATTTGCACTTCGCCACCGCGCAGCGCCATCAGGCGGCGGTTGCGCAAACCCTGGCTCAAAGCGCCGTGCAGTGCCACGGCGCTGAAGCCGTCCTGTTGCAAATCGGCGGCCAGGCCGTCGCATTCCACTTGGGTGCTGGCAAAAACGATGGCCTGGTTGATGGTGGTGTCACGCAGCCAGTGATCGAGCATCTTGCGCTTGTGCTGGGCGTTGTCGGCCCAATACAGCATCTGCTTGATGTTGGTGTGTCGTTCCTGTGGCGAATCGATCTGGATCTTCTGCACCGAAGCACCGCCATCGTGCATCACGCGCATGGCGAGCTGCTGGATTCGGGGGGCGAACGTGGCGCTGAACATCATGGTCTGCTGGCGCTGGCTGGTCAGCTGATTGATCTCGGCCAGATCGTCAGAGAAGCCCAGATCGAGCATGCGGTCAGCCTCATCGACCACCAGGAACTGCACCTTGTCGAGCTTGATCTGCATCGAGCGCTGCAGGTCCAGCAGGCGGCCGGGCGTCGCCACTACCAGGTCGGCGTTTTGCAACTTGGCGATCTGCAGTTGGTACGGCATGCCGCCCACCACATTGGCCACACGCAGGCCGCGCACATGCTTGACCAGGTCGATGGCATCGTGCGCCACCTGCTGCGCCAGTTCGCGCGTGGGGCAGACAATCAGGGCGCCCGGAATAGCCGGCTTGAAGTTGCGCGTGTTGGTCGGGTCCTTGCGCTTGGCGCGCTTCGGGGCGGCCTCGCCGCGTGCGGCGGCTTCCGCGACAGATTTCTCAAACTCTGCACGGGCAGCCGCTTCAGCCTGGGCCTGCTGGCGAATCAGCGTATGCAGCACGGGCAGCAGGAACGCAGCGGTCTTGCCGCTACCGGTCTGGCTGGAAACCATCAGATCGATGAAGCGACCGCCTTCGGAGCCCGAACCCATGGCCAGGGGAATGGCCTTGAGCTGAACGCTGGTGGGCTGGGTATAGCCCAGGTCGGCAACGGCCTGCACCAGTTCGGGCGCCAGGCCCAGTTCGACAAAGCCATTGGGCTCGGCAGTCACGTCGGCGGCCAGATGCTCAGGGACATCCTGCATGGCAATTTCGGCGACAAAGGAAGATTCAGCAGGCGCGAATTCGCCCTGCACTTGGAAAGTGTCAGTCATATTTTTCTCACACGAAAACACCCACAAGCGCAGCTTGTGGTGGGTTCGTCAATGGTCAAAAAACATCAACCATCAAACGAAACCTGCGCCAGCGTCGTGCTGGTGCGGGTGGGTATTCATCGCAACATGGAAGGCCTTGGCCTGTTCCAGGATTTGCGGACCCAGTGTGTGAAGGGAGATGCACAAATATTGCAGTGCATGTGCATTGCAAGTCTGCGATTATCGCACAACTTCGGGTTTTCCCGCAAGCACCCTACAAAGACAGGAAGTTTGTCCGGTAATGCGCCAGTTCTTCAATGGACTCCTGCACATCGGCGAGTGCCGTGTGTTTCTGGGCCTTTTTGAAGCTGCTGTAAGCCTCGGGCTTCCAGCGTTTGGCCAGTTCCTTGAGGGTGCTCACATCCACGTTACGATAGTGGAAGAAGGCTTCCAGGCGGGGCATGTAGCGGGCCAGAAACCGCCGGTCCTGGCCAATGCTGTTGCCGCACATCGGCACCTTGCCCTTGGGCACATAGCGCGCCAGGAACTCGATGATCTGCTCCTGCGCCTGCTCTTCTGTCAGCATGGACGCCTTGACCTTGTCGATCAGGCCGCTGCGGCCATGCGTGCCTTTGTTCCAGGCATCCATTTTCCCCAGCAGCTCATCGGACTGGTGGATCACCAGCACCGGGCCTTCCACCCGGGGCTCCAGCGAGGGGCCGGTAACGACCACAGCGATTTCGATGATGCGCTCCACTTCGGGGTCCAGCCCGGTCATTTCACAGTCGAGCCAGACAAGGTTCAGGTCGGATTTAGCCAGCACAGGGGCTGGTGCCATGGGTGTTTGAGACATGGGCGGCATTGTCGCTGATGCCCTACACTCGCGCGACATGCCCGTAGACACCCCTGCTTCCCTCTCGCCCTCGCTGGCCCTCACTCTGGCTTTTGCCTTGGCCCTGGTCGCCGGCTTCCTGCTCAAGGCCTGGTTGACATCGCGGCAGATTCGCCACGTGGCACGCCACCGCCAGGGCGTCCCGGCCACGTTCGCCGCGCACATTCCGCTGCAGGCCCACCAGAAGGCTGCCGACTACACCATCGCCAAGGCGCGCTTTAGCCTATTGGAAATGGCCCTGGGCACTGCAGTTCTGATGGGCTGGACGCTGATGGGCGGGCTCGATGCGCTGAACCAGGCGCTGCTGTCCTTGCTGGGCGGCGGCATGCGCCAGCAGTTGGCCCTGCTGGCCGCGTTTGCACTGGTCAACGGCCTGATCGATCTGCCCGCCACGTTGTACCAAACCTTTGTGCTGGAGCAACGCTTTGGCTTCAACCAGATGACGCTGCGGTTGTGGTTGACCGACCTGCTCAAGTCCACGCTGCTGGGAGCGCTTATTGGCCTTCCTGTTGCAGCGGCCGTTCTGTGGCTGATGGGCGCTGCAGGGATGCTGTGGTGGTTATGGGCCTGGGGCCTGTGGATGGGACTGAACCTGCTGCTCATGGTGGTGTACCCCACCTTTATTGCCCCGCTGTTCAACAAGTTCCAGCCCCTGCAGGATGAGTCGCTCAAAACCCGCGTCACCGCCCTCATGCAACGCTGCGGTTTCGCGGCCAAAGGCTTGTTCGTGATGGACGGCAGCCGCCGCAGCGCGCATGCCAATGCCTACTTCACGGGTTTTGGCGCGGCCAAGCGCGTGGTGTTCTATGACACCTTGCTCAAACAACTCACTCCCGGCGAGGTAGAGGCAGTGCTGGCACATGAACTAGGGCACTTCCACCACCGCCATATCCGCAAACGCATGGTGGGCCTGTTTGCCATGAGCCTGGCGGGCTTTGCACTGCTGGGCTGGCTTTCAAGCCAGCCCTGGTTCTTTACAGGCCTGGGCGTACAACCCAGCCTGGCGCTGCTGGTGACCGACACACCTGCAGCACCCAACGACGCCCTGGCGCTGTTGCTTTTTCTATTGGCGGTGCCGGTCTTTACCGTGTTTCTGGCGCCCCTGTTCGCCCAGCTCTCACGCCGCCATGAATTCGAAGCGGACGCCTATGCCATGGCCCAGGCCAACGGTGCAGACCTTGCTTCGGCGCTGCTCAAGCTCTACGAGGACAATGCCTCTACGCTCACGCCAGACCCGCTCTACGTGAAATTCCATTACTCACACCCGCCAGCCGTCGAAAGACTGGCGCGCATGCCCACCCCTGCATCCACATGACATCCGATTTAAAGAAAAAAGACTGGTCAACGCTTACCCGCAAAGCGCTGACAGCTACAGAAATAGTAGCAAAACTGGCCCAACTCGAAGGCTGGAGCCTGCACGGAGACGGCGCCAACGTGGCCATCGAAAAGACCTACCGCTTCGCCAACTATTTCGAAACCATCGCTTTCGTGAATGCTCTGGCCTTCATCGCCCACGCCGAAGACCACCACCCGGATCTGTCCGTGCATTACAACCGCTGCGTGGTGCGCCTGAACACGCACGATGTGGGCGGTTTGTCGGCCAGCGACTTTGACTGTGCGGCGCGCTTTGACGCCTTGGTCGCGTGATGCCGATGCCGCATTTCCATGGCTGAGCGCAGCACCCTCCAGGAAGGCCTGATCGTTGCCAGCCATGGGCGGCACTGCATGGTCGAGTCGCCCGACGGCGAGCGCCGCATTTGCCACCCGCGTGGCAAGAAAAGCCAGGCTGTGGTGGGCGACCATGTGCTGTGGCAGGCACCCCCATCCGGGCAGGGCAGCGAGGGCACGATCGAGAAGGTACAGGAACGGCGCAACCTTTTCTACCGCCAGGATGAGATCCGCACCAAGTCGTTTGCGGCCAATCTGGACCAGGTGCTGATCCTCATTGCGGCCGAGCCCGTTTTTTCCGAAAGCCAACTGGCCCGCGCGCTCATTGCAGCCGAGGCCGCGCACATCACTCCGCTGATTGCCCTGAACAAGAGCGACCTGACCGAACCCTTCGCCCGGGCGTGGGAGCGTTTGCGTCCCTACCGCAACATGGGCGAAGGCCGCTCCTATGAGGTGCTGGCACTGTCCCTGGCGCAGGCCGATGCCACCAGCCGCGCCGAGCTGGTGCGCCACCTGCAAGGCAAAACCACGCTGGTGCTGGGTCCCTCTGGATCGGGCAAGAGCACGCTCATCAACCTGCTGGTGCCGGGTGCCACGGTGCTCACCGGGGAGATCTCACAGGCCTTGAATTCAGGCAAGCACACCACCACCAGCACCACCTGGTACTGGATGGACGGGGAGCGCACCACGGCGCTGATCGACTCGCCGGGGTTTCAGGAGTTTGGACTGCAGCACATCGCCCCCATGCAACTGGCTGGCTGCATGCCCGACATCGCGGCGCATGCCAGCCACTGCAAGTTCTACAACTGCACCCATCTGCATGAACCGGGCTGCGGCGTACTGGCAGCCCTGCGACAGGGCGAAGGCAGCAACGGGCTCAGCGCCCATCGCCACAAAATCTACAGCGAATTGTTCGCCGAACTGGGGCAGACGCGGTACTGATTCCATTTCCAAATCATTCGTGTCTAGGCGCGAAGCCGCAGACAATGCTGCAGCACGGCAAGGCGAAGCAACAACGACACGGGTGATTTAGAAATGGAATGAGCAGGCACCGCACAAGCCAGGCTTAGCAACGACCCAGCCACACCAGGTAGTCGTCCCAGCCCGGCTCGTGCGTCACGGCCAATTCAAGGGCCTGCGCATCGGCCAAACAACGCTGTGCCACGGTCAACGCAGCCTGCACGGCGGCGGGGCTGTCAGCCACATAGCAGCACAGATGGCGCCAGCCGTCGCGCTGCACCACATGGCTGCAAATGCCCTGCTGGTGCACCGCCAGAGACGCCGTCCAGGCCTTTTCGAACGCCCGTGCCGCTGCCAGCGCGCTGGCCGTGTCCACGGGCAGGCTGGCATCCACCCGCCAACCCAGGTCGGCACGGCCTACCAAGGTGTTGGCGCTGCGGTTGACCTGGACATGTATTTCGCTGCCCTGGGCGCTGCGGCCCTGGAGTGCCTCCCAGTCGGGTGAACCCGCCGGAAACTGGCCATTGCGTCCCAAGGCATCGCGCCACAGTGCATCCACCACGGCCACCGCCTGGTCCAGCGGCAAAGGCGGTGCAGCATCGAAACCCGTGCCTTCGCTCAGGCCATCTTCTTCAAACTCCACCAGCCCCACTTTTACCGCCAGATCGAACTCGCCCAGCATGTGGTCCAGCAAGATGAACGCCATGTGCCGCGCATGGTCCTGCATGTCCATGGGCACTGGCTGGGCAAACGACAGACCCAAGGCCACCCGGCCTTCGAACTGCCCTGCGCGCACCAGGAGGTCGCGGCTGGAGAGTTCAAACTTGTCCATGCGCATACCAAAGCCCTCGCCGGCGCGCTGGCGAAAAGCCACCACTGCCCACGGCAAGTCCTGGGGCGTTTGGGACACCACGGCCTGTACGGCAGCAAAGTGCGCTGTGCTGCCGTGCGAGGTGAACACCAGCTGCGCAGCGGTGCCCACAGGACCCTCGGCAGCGCCGCCCGCCACTTCAGCCGCCACACCAGGTACCACAGGCTCCAGCAGGGCATTGAGACGCTCCACCAGGTCATGCGCGGACAGGGCTTGCAATGCGCCCTGCTCTGCCTGCATAGCCTTCCAAAACGCACGGGATCCCTCGGCCAGTTGCTCAGGCGTGGGGGGAAGGGTGTCTGTTGTCTCGTTCATCGATCTGCCAAAAATAGGAATAAATAGGGCTATAGCGCTTGATACACAAGCGCTAACAGCTATCAATTTTGAAAATCAATCAACCCAGCAAACGGGCCAGGGTCAGCAAGGCCAGCAACAGCAGCCACACCACGACCGAACGCCAGACCAGGCCCACCACACTGCGCAGATGGCCTACCTCAGGCTCGCGCCCGGGGGTGCTGTCGCTCTCACCGATGCGGGCGTCCACCTCGAAATCCTGCGTCATCTGCGCATCGGCACGCGACTTGAGCGCCTCGCCGCCCAGGCGCACATTGATGGCCCCTGCAGTCGCGGCCAGGATTACGCCGTCGTTGTCATTGGGGAAACGCTGGGCATGAAAGCGCCAGCCGTCGATGGCCTCTTCAAAACTGCCCACGACGGCAAAAACCAGCGCCGTCAGGCGTGCAGGCACCCAGTCGATCGCAGTCCAGGCATCGGCCGTGGCCTTGCGCAAGGATGGGCTGGCCCGCTGCGCAGCGTCGCCGCCCTGGTCGGCCCAGTAGCGGGAAACAAACTCGGCCATGCGGTACAGCACCGCACCCATGGGCCCCAACCCCAGCGCAGCCAGCACAGAGAACCAGGCCAATACCCCGAACACATGGCGGTGCGCGGCCAACACCGAATATTCGATGACGTGGCGGACCACCTCGCTGCGCGGCAGGTCACCCACATCCACCTGCTGCCAATGCGCCAGGCGTTCACGGGCAGCGTCTTCATCGCCCACTTCCAACGCATCGCGAATACCGGTGAAATGGTGGCTGAACTGCCGAAAACCCAGGGTGACGTAAAGCACTGCCACGTTCCAAAGCACCGCCACCGGCCAGCCCACGAACCAGAGCAGCCCTTGGTACACGGCCAGCACAAACAGGGGAGGCACCAGCACTGCGAGCGCCCAGGCCACCCAGCCGTGGTGCGACTTGCCCGCATCGAAATTGCGGCTGACCGACAGTGACCAGGCGCGCAGCCCGGCATGGATCGGGTTGCTGCGCGCCAACGGGCGGGCCTGCTCGACCAGCAGCGCAAACAGGATGGCAAAGAAACTCATGGACGTGGATGATACCGACCCGATGGACAGACCTTGCCTGCACAGAGCCCCCACACAGACCCCAGCGCCTTCATGCCTGCATGAAACGGTAAAAATTGCGCAGCATGCCCGCCGTGGCACCCCAGATGAAATGGCTGCGCACACCGTCATCGTAGGGCATGGAGAACCACTCGCGGCGCACGCCCTCCCACTCCACCGCGTGGCGCTGGTGGTGCGCCGGGTCGAGTAAAAAAGCCAGGGGCACCTCGAAAATCGCGGCTACTTCATACGGGTTGGGGTGCAGCACGCAATCGGGCCGCACCAGAGCGACCACGGGCGTGATGATGAAAGAGGAACCCGTCTGGTACGTGGGCAACGAACCCAGCACTTCGACAAAGCGCCGCTCAAGGCCTACTTCTTCCTGCGCCTCGCGCAAGGCGGTATCGGCGGGACTGCTGTCCCCGGGATCGGCCCGCCCGCCTGGAAACGCCACCTGGCCCGAGTGCGTAGACAAGTGCAAGGTGCGTTCGGTCAACAGCACCATAGGCTGGTCGCGCTGCACGATGGGCAACAGTACCGAGGCGCGGGCCGGTGCCCGCTCGCTGAAGCGTTTCTCCGAGGCAATCTCGGGCGCCCAGACGGGCGGCGCCCGAAAACGCTCCCGCAGTGCCTGCGCCGTTTGCTGCGCCGCAGGCACTGCCGGCAGGTGTGCGTCCACCCCCAGCACCGGTATGGCACGCGGGTCGAAGTCGGGCAACCGGTGCACCGGCGGTTCAGAGGGGGGAGAAAAAGCCATGGGGGAAATGCAGAAAAGCAAAAAGCCGCTACAGACAGAAGCTGCAGCGGCTCGGGCCGTTCAGTCAAGCAATGCTTTACGCTGCGGTCGCCGCAGCAGCAACAGCCGCCGTCTTGTTGACGCGCTGGGGCAGCTTTTCTTTGATACGCGCCGACTTGCCGCTGCGCTGGCGCAGGTAGTACAACTTGGCACGGCGCACATCACCACGGCGCTTGACTTCGATCTTGGCGATCAGCGGGCTGTAGGTCTGGAACGTACGCTCAACACCTTCGCCGCTGGAGATCTTGCGCACGGTGAAGCCACTGTTGATACCGCGATTGCGCTTGGCGATCACGACACCTTCGTAGGCCTGCAGGCGCTTGCGGGTGCCTTCGACCACGTTCACGCTCACGATGACCGTGTCGCCGGGTGCAAATTCAGGGATGGTCTTGCCGAGGCGGGCAATTTCTTCCGCCTCGAGGGTCTGGATCAGGTTCATGTTTACATCTCGCGATCATGTCCGCGCCAAGATTGGCAGCGTCGGGATTGACGTTTGGGCCCCGCATCAGGTGTGCGAAGCGGCCGGGCAGAGGATCGAAAAGCCTTTGATTATAGCTTCTCAGCGCAGACCGTCCAGAACCTGCTCGTCCAGTCGGCTCAGCCGCCCCGCCGCACGCGCTGCATCAATCAGTTCCGGGCGATGGCGCAGCGTCATGGCAAGGCGCTGCGCACGGCGCCAGTGTTCGATGTTCGCGTGGTGGCCCGACATCAGTTCGGCAGGCACCGCCTGCCCTTCCCATTCTTCAGGGCGGGTGTAATGCGGGCAGTCCAGCAGGCCATCGAGCGCTGGATTGAAACTGTCGAACTGGTGGCTGCCTTCGTCGTGCAGCACCCCCGGCTGCAGCCGCGCCACCGCATCGAGCAAAGCCAGCGCAGCAATTTCGCCGCCCGAGAGCACAAAATCGCCCAGGCTGATCTGTACGTCGACATGGCTATCGATGAATCGCTGGTCAATACCCTCATAGCGGCCGCACAGCAGCACAGCGCCCTGGCTGGCCGACCAGCGCTCTACGGCACCATGGTTCAGAGGCTTGCCCATCGGAGAAAAAAGAACCACGGGCGCCTCGTGGCCCGCAGCGTCCCGGCGGTCTGCACGCACGGCGTCCAGACAGCGCAACAAGGGCGGCGCCATCATCACCATGCCCGGGCCGCCACCGAACGGGCGGTCGTCCACGCGGCGGTAGTTGCCCTGCGCGTAATCACGCGGGTTCCACAGCCGCACATCGACCAGGCCCGTGCCATACGCGCGGCGCGTCACGCCGCTGGCCAGGAACGGGCCAAACAGCTCGGGGAAAAGGGTAATGACGTCAAAGCGCATGCTGCGCAGGCCTGGCGGCTTAGTAGTCGGGTTGCCAGTCCACCGTGATGCGGCGCTCCGGCAGTTCGACCTTGTCGACATAGGCCGACACGAACGGTACCATGCGCTCTTGCGGCTTGCCGTCCTGTTCATAGACGATCACCAGCACTGTCTGGGGGCCGGTAGACAGCAGCTCACGCACCTGCCCCAGGGCAACACCTTCACGGTTGACCACATCCAGGCCGATCAGATCGACCCAGTAATACTCATCGCTCTGGGTCTGGGGAAAATCTGCACGGGGCACAAAAATGCGTGCGCCGCGCAACAGTTCAGCGGTATTGCGGTCGTCCACGCCCTGCGCCCAGGCCACGACGGAATCAGAATGCGTGCGCGACTGCCGGATGGCCAGCCGGGCCGTTCCGCTGAACGTGCGAGCGCCCCGCTCGCTGGGCTGCAAAAACCAGCTACGGGCCGCCAGCAAGGCTTGCGGATCAGTGTTGTGCGACAGCACCTTGAACCAGCCCTTGACACCCCAGGCATCGGCGATTCGCCCGACCTCGACGGCATCCAGGGGCAGCTCGGCGGGCTCCAGATTCAGTGCGAGAGTCATGGTATAGGCCTGCGAAGAAATGAAAAAGGCGGGTTCCGCCAGCCATGGACCGACGCAACCCGCCCTTGTGGAAGCTACAAGAGCCTCAGGCAGCCTTCTTGGCCGCTTGCTTGATCAGACGATCCACCGTAGGGGACGACTGTGCACCCACGCCCACCCAGTAGGCCAGACGGTCTTGCGCAATGCGCAGGCCTTCTTCGGTTTCCTTGGCCGTGGGGTTGTAGAAACCCAGGCGCTCGATAAAGCGGCCATCACGGCGTACGCGCTTGTCAGCAACGACGATGTTGAAGAAAGGACGGCCCTTGGAGCCGCCGCGAGAGAGTCGAATGACGACCATGATTTATCCTTCGGGTGGTGGGCCGGCGCACAGCGCACAGGCCACAGAAATTCGCAACGTTTGAGACACGCGACATGACCACCCGGTCAGCGACACGCTGCAAAGCCGCCGATTATATCTTTGTTTGCTCCTGAGAAACGGTTCTTGAATTTATGCCACTGATTCGACCCAGCCATGACGGCGATCTCGCTGCCATCACCGCCATCTACGCCCACCATGTATTGCATGGTACGGGCACTTTCGAGATCGATCCGCCCAGCGCCGCCGACATGGCGGCCCGCCGTGCCGAGGTACTGGCCCGCGGCCTGCCCTGGCTGGTAGCCGAGCAGGACGGGCAGGTTCTGGGCTTTGCCTACGCCAACTGGTTCAAACCCCGGCCCGCCTACCGTTTTTCAGCCGAAGACTCGGTCTATGTGGCTGACAACGCACGGGGCATGGGCATGGGCCGTGCCCTGCTCACCGCACTGGCAGCCCATGCCGAGGCGGCCGGCGTACGCCAGCTCATGGCGGTCATCGGCGATTCCGCCAATGAAGGCTCCATCGCCCTGCACCGTGCATTGGGTTTTTCCGAGGTGGGGGTGATGCGCGCCGTGGGCTGGAAACATGGCGCTTGGCGCGACATCGTGCTCATGCAAAGACCCCTGGGCTCCGGCAACGCCACTTCCCCCGAATAATGCAGGGATGAAAAACAAGACCATCGCTGCTTGGCTCACCTTTTTTGGCGGGCCACTGGGCCTGCACCGCTTCTACCTGTACGGCATGGGCGATTTGCTGGGCTGGATGCTGCCGATTCCCACGGCGCTGGGGCTGTATGGCATTGAGCGCGTGCAGCAAATGGGGCTGGACGATCACTGGAGTTGGGTACTTATCCCGTTGCTGGGTTTTACCATCGCCGGGTGTGCGCTGCGCGCGATTCTGTATGGATTGACCACCCCGGAGCGATGGAACGCGCGCTTTAACCCCACGGCACCCGCCGACGCCGCGCCGGGCCAAACCCACTGGCTCACCATTGGCGCCATCGTGGTGTCCCTGATGATTGGCACCGCCGTGCTCATGGCCAGCCTGGCCTTCAGCTTTCAGCGCTACTTTGAATACCAGATCGAGGAAGCGCGCAAGATCTCCCAGTAATAAGCAAAATAGCTGCTGAGGCTTGTACAACAAGCGTCAGCAGCTATTTATTCGATAGCATAAAAATCAGAACATCTGCAGACTGATCCAGTAGGCGATAGCGGCCACGAAGGCGCTGGCCGGAATCGTCAAAATCCAGGCCCAGACAATATTGCCTGCCACACCCCAGCGCACAGCACTGGCGCGCTGCGTGGAACCCACGCCGACGATGGCCCCGGTAATGGTGTGTGTGGTGGACACCGGAATGCCCAGCATGGTGGCCAGAAACAAGGTCATGGCGCCACCCGTCTCTGCGCAAAAACCGCCGACGGGTTTGAGCTTGGTGATTTTCTGGCCCATGGTCTTGACGATGCGCCAGCCGCCAAACATCGTGCCCAGGCCAATCGCTGCATAGCAGATCACGATGCTCCACAGCGGCGGTGACGCGTCGGAGGCCGAAGCGTAACCCGTGGCAATCAGCAGCAGCCAGATGATACCGATGGTCTTTTGCGCGTCATTCCCGCCATGCCCCAGGCTGTACGCCCCGGCTGATATCAGCTGCAAGCGCCGGAACCACTTATCCACCCCACTGGGGCGTGCCCGGCGAAAAATCCACGCGACAGCCACCATCATGAGCGAGCCCAGCAGGAAACCCAGCAACGGCGAGATAAAGATGAAAGCCACCGTTTTCAAAATACCCGCGGACACCAGAGCACCCGCTCCTGCCTTGGCGATCACGGCCCCCACGATGCCACCAATCAGCGCGTGCGACGAGCTGCTGGGGATGCCGTAGTACCAGGTGATCAGGTTCCAGCAGATGGCGCCGACCAGCGCACCAAACACGACGTGGGTGTCCACCACACTGGGCTGCACGATGCCTTTGCCAATGGTGGCAGCCACGCTGAGGTGAAAAATGAAAATGGCGACGAAATTGAAAAAGGCGGCAAACACCACTGCCTGCCCGGGGCGCAGCACGCCGGTGGAGACCACCGTGGCAATCGAGTTGGCAGCATCATGAAACCCGTTCATGAAGTCGAACAGGACCGCCAGCACTACCAGCATCACCACGACCCACAGGCCGATTTGTACGGTTTCCATGGAAGGATCGCTTCCGGACAGGTCAGGAGTTCTCGAGGACAATGCCCTCGATCAGATTGGCCACATCCTCACACTTGTCTGTGATGGTTTCCAGCAGCTCGTAGATCGCCTTGAGCTTGATCAGCTCCCGCACATCCGGCTCTTCACGAAACAACTTGCTCATGGCACTGCGCAGCACCCGGTCGGCATCGCTTTCAAGCCTGTCGATCTCTTCGCAGGTTTTGAGGGCCGCCTCCGCCGTGGCCGGGTCGGCCAGCTTGTTGAGCAGCTTGACGGCATCGCGTACACGCTCGCAGCACTTGACGCTCAGATCCGTCAGCCGCGAGATCTCGTCCGTCATGTGACGGATGTCGTACAGGCTCATCGTCTCGGCCGAATCCTGGATCAGGTCGGCGACATCGTCCATGGTGTTGATGAGCGAGTGGATCTGCTCGCGGTCAATCGGCGTGATGAAGGTCTTGTGCACCGCCTTGTTGATGTCGTGCGTCACGCGGTCTGCAGAACGTTCGGCGTTGTCCACGTCCTGGGCATACTTCTCGCGCAGATGGGGATCGTTGTAGTTCGCCACCAGTTGCGAAAAAGCATGTGCAGCTTCAACGATGCGATCTGCATGCTGGTTGAACATCTCGAAAAAATTGCCTTCGCGCGGCAAAAGCTTGCCAAACAGCATAGGGGCTCCCGGGGGTGGAATCGAAAATGGATAAAGATGTAACGAAACTGTGACCGTTTCGTAGATAGCGGAAGTTTAACCGCACGTTTTCGGCGGTACCCGCCACAAGGCTGACGTTGAAAGCTTGCCGGTATCAGGCGCCCCTGAAAATGAAATACACCGCGCCGACCATGCACAACCCCGCCCAAAGGTAATCCCACTTGAGCGGTTGTCCCAGGTAGAAAACGGCAAAAGGCACGAAGACGGACAGCGTGATGACTTCCTGAATGATCTTGAGCTGCCCCACATCAAACTGCGTAAAACCAATGCGGTTCGCCGGGACCTGCAAAAGATACTCAAACAGCGCAATCCCCCAGCTGGCCAGTGCCGCCACGTACCAGGGCGATGTCGCCAGATTTTTCAGGTGCCCGTACCATGCAAAAGTCATGAAGACATTGCTGGCGACCAGCAACAGCACCGTTTGTACGGGCACGGACAGGGATAGCAGGGTATTCATCGCATCGCTACCTCACTACGTATTCATCAAAAAACCAGACGGCCCAGTGCAAAAAAGACACCGCCTTGTGAGGCCGGTGTCTTTGGGGCCCTGCGGAGACCTCCGCAGGCATTGCAGTGCTTATTCGCCCAGGTAGGCAGCACGCACCTTCGGGTCGCTCAGCAGTTCCTGGCCGGGGCCGGTCATCGTGATGATGCCAGACTCCATCACGTAGCCACGGTCGGCAATGGCCAAGGCCCGGCTGGCGTTTTGCTCGACAAGGAGAATGGTCACGCCCAGGGCGTAGACATCGCGCACCACCTCGAAGATCTTGTCCACCATGATGGGCGACAGGCCCATGGAGGGCTCGTCCAGCAGCAGCAGCTTGGGCTGGCTCATCAGCGCACGGCCCATGGCCAGCATCTGCTGTTCGCCGCCCGACATGGTGCCCGCGAGCTGGTCCTTGCGCTCGCGCAGGCGCGGGAAGATGGTGAACATCTTCTCGATGTCGGCCAGGATGCCCGCCTTGTCCTTGCGGATGTAGGCGCCCATCTGCAGGTTTTCGGTGATAGTCATGCGGGCGAACACGCCACGGCCCTCGGGCACCATCACCAGGCCTTTTTTCACCAGATCCCAGGCGCCCTTGCCCTTGATGCTCTCGCCCAGGTACTCGATGCTGCCATCGCCCATGGGCTGCGTGCCTGTAATGGCCTTCATGGTGGTGGTCTTGCCGGCACCGTTGGAGCCGATGAGGGATACCAGTTCGCCTTCGCGCACCTCGAAATCCACGCCCTTGACGGCCTGGATGCCGCCATAGGACACCTTCAGCCCCTTGACCTTCAGCAATACATTCGATTTTTCGGCCATGCTCAATGTCCTCCGGTGCCCAGATAGGCCTCAATCACTTTTTCGTTCTTCTGCACCGTCGCCGGCGTGCCCTCGGCGATCTGTTTGCCGTAGTCGAGCACCGTAACGCGGTCGCACAGGCCCATCACCAGCTTCACGTCGTGCTCGATGAGCAAGATGGTGCGGTTGTCGTTGCGAATACGGTCGATCAATTCGCGCAGCATCACCTTTTCGGTGGCGTTCATGCCGGCAGCCGGCTCATCCAGAGCAATGAGTTGCGGGTCGGTGGCCAGGGCACGGGCGATTTCCAGGCGACGCTGGTCACCGTAGCTCAGGGTGCGCGCCTTGTAGTCGGCAAAACCGCCAATGCCCACGTAATCGAGCAACTCTTGCGCACGCTTGGCAATGGCGGCTTCCTCCGCCTTGAAGCCCTTGGTGCGCAGTATGGCGCCCAGCAGGCCGGACTTGGTGCGGATGTGCCGTCCTACCATCACATTCTCCAGCGCCGTCATTTCAGCGAACAGTCGAATATTCTGGAAGGTGCGTGCGATGCCGGCCTTGGCCACCTCGTGCACAGCCGTGGGTTCGTAGGGCTTGCCGGCCAGTTCAAAAGTGCCGCTATCGGGGGTGTAGAGGCCGGTGATCACGTTGAAAAACGTGGTCTTGCCAGCGCCGTTGGGCCCGATCAGGCCATAGACCTGACCACGTTCAATGGTGATGCCCACATCGGAGAGGGCCTGCAAGCCGCCGAAGCGTTTGGAAATGCCTGCAACCTTCAGCACCACATCTTTGGATTTCTCTGCCATGTTCTGTCTTTCTGCGGTGTGTTCAGGTCTTCTGCGTCAGGCTCTTGCCGTGGTCAGGCGCGGGCCACAGGCCACGGGGGCGCAGCAGCATGACGATGATCATGGCCAGGGCGATGAGCAACTGGCGCAGGATAGCTGCGTCCAGACGTCCATCGGTCATGGCCTGCAGCGGGCCGGCCACATAGCGCAGCACCTCAGGCAGCGCAGACAGCAGCACGGCACCCAGAATCACGCCAGGAATGTGGCCGATACCACCGAGCACCACCATGGAGACAATCATCACCGACTCCATCAGGCTGAACGATTCAGGAGACACAAAGCCCTGGAAGGCGCCGAACATGGCACCCGAGACGCCCCCGAATGAGGCGCCCATACCAAAGGCAAGCAGCTTCATGTTGCGCGTATTGATACCCATGGCCTTGGCGGCAATTTCGTCTTCACGGATGGCCATCCAGGCGCGGCCGATGCGCGAATCCTGCAGGCGGTAGCAAATCACAATGGTGATCAGCACCAGCGCCAGGAACAGGTAGTAGTACAGCGTGACCGAGTTGAGGTCATAACCGAATACTTCGAGTGTTTTACCGAAATTGATACCAAACAGCTTGACCGAATCGATCTGCCCAATGCCCTTGGGACCGTTGGTCAGGTTGACGGGGTGGTCGAGGTTGTTCAGGAAGATGCGGATGATTTCACCGAAACCCAGCGTCACGATGGCCAGGTAGTCGCCGCGCAACTTGAGCACAGGAATACCCAGCAGCACCCCGGTGCACGCCGCGATGATCAGCGCCAGCGGTATCACCAGCCACAGCGAGATATGCAGCCCATCGGGAAACATTGCAGCAACATACGCAAAATTTTCTGCCAGGTGGGGCGACGCCAGCAGGGCGAACATATAGGCGCCCACCGCATAGAAGGCCACGTAGCCCAGGTCGAGCAGGCCAGCGTAGCCCACCACAATATTGAGGCCCAGGGCCAACAGCACATACAACAGGGCCAGGTCGGCAATACGCACCCAGGCGTTGCCGAAGGACTGAAGAATGAGCGGGAGGACCAGCAGGGCAATGCCGCCCAAGACCCAGTTGATGGTTTTTTTGTTTGTCATGGCAATCGGTCCTCAGGCACGGTCGGCCACTCGTTCACCCAGCAGGCCCGAGGGGCGCAGCGTGAGGATGATGATGAGCACGATGAATGCAAAGATGTCGGTGTAGTGGCTGCCCAGCAATCCGCCTGTCAGCGTGCCGATATAGCCCGAACCGATCGCCTCGATCAGCCCGAGCAGGATGCCTCCCACCACAGCGCCTGCCAGGTTGCCAATGCCGCCAAACACGGCTGCGGTAAATGCCTTGAGACCCGGCAGGAAGCCCATGGTGTGCTGCGCCGTGCCGTAGTTGGACGCATACATGATGCCGGCAATGGCCGCCAGGATGGCGCCAATGATGAAGGTGGCCGAAATAACCATATCGGGCTTGACGCCCATGAGCGAGGCCACACGCGGGTTCTCTGCCGTGGCACGCATGGCGCGGCCCAGGTTGGTGTGGTTCACCAGGTACATCAGCAGTGCCAGGGACACGGCCGTCACACCCAGAATCAGGATCTGCGTGGGCGTGATGTAAGCGCCACCAATCTCGAAGGGCGAACTCGGCAGCAGCGTGGGATAGGGCTTGTAGTTGGGCTTCCAGATGATCATGGCCAGCGTCTGCAGCAGTATCGACATGCCGATGGCCGTGATCAGGGGCGCCAGGCGAGGACTGTTGCGCAGCGGCCGGTAAGCCACCTTCTCAATCACAAAATTGAGCGTTGCCGCCACCACACAGGCGATGAGGGTCGCCAACAGCAGAATGACCCAGCCCGGCGCACCAGGCATGGCTGCCTGCATCATTCCGATGCAGCTCCAACTGGTCAATGCACCGATCATGAGCACTTCGCCATGGGCGAAATTGATCAGTTGAATAATGCCGTACACCATCGTATAGCCCAAGGCTATCAAAGCGTACATGCTGCCGAGAACCAGACCGTTGATGATCTGCTGCAGCAAGATTTCCATAAGAAAAGTCCTTCGTTTGTGACGGGTCCACACTGGAGGCACCTGGATCGGTACAGCCTTTTGAGCCCGCCTGCCATCTAGCAAAAAACCCGCCGGTAAAGCAGCCATGCGGGTTTGAGGACGGAATTGTAGCCACTTGCATACCGTTCACCATTGCACGTTCGGGGGGGTTTTCCCTTGGGTTTTTGCCCCATCAGGCAGGTTCCCGGTGCATAAGAATTGATTATGGAGACAGTCTTATTGATGTGCGGACTTATCAATCAGGCGGCGCTGCCCTGTTGCGCGCGCGCAGTTCCTGCAACTTTTCGCCGATACGAATTTCCAGGCCGCGCGGCACGGGCAGGTAAAAGCCGGGGTTTTGCATGCCTTCGGGCCAATAACTTTCGCCCGCAGCAAACCCACCGGGTTCGTCATGCGCATACCGGTAGCCTTTGCCATAGTCCAGCTCTTTCATGAGCTTGGTCGGCGCGTTGCGCAGGTGCAGAGGCACAGGGCGCGTACCGTCTTGCTTTACAAAAGCACGCGCCGCGTTGTAGGCCTTGTAGACCGCATTGGATTTAGGTGCGACTGCAAGGTAAACCACGCATTCGGCCAACGCCAGTTCGCCCTCGGGGCTGCCCAGGCGCTCGTACACCTCGGCGCAATCGAGCGCCAGGCGCAGCGCGCGCGGGTCGGCCAAGCCCACATCTTCAGAGGCCATGCGCACCAAGCGGCGCGCCATGTAGCGTGGATCGGCTCCACCATCGAGCATACGTACCAGCCAGTACAGCGCCGCATCAGGGTCAGAACCGCGCACCGACTTGTGCAGCGCGCTGATCGTGTCGTAGAACTGCTCGCCGCCCTTGTCATAGCGTCGCATGCGCTCGCCCAGCACCTTGAGCACCCAGGCATCGGTGATCTCCGCCAGTTGCTCCTGCTGGGCCGCCATGCCCAAAGTTTCCAGGGTGTTGAGCAGGCGCCTGGCATCGCCATCGGCATAGGCCACCAGGCGCTCTATCGCATCATTTTCGATAGCTGGCAGCGCTTGCTGCGCCTGCGCTAGAGCCACAATTTGCTTCAAATCCTCGGTAGAGAGCGGTTGCAGCACGTACACCGCTGCGCGCGAGAGCAGCGCCGAGTTGACCTCGAACGACGGGTTCTCGGTCGTGGCGCCGATAAAAGTAAACAGCCCGCTCTCCACATGCGGCAAAAAGGCATCCTGCTGGCTCTTGTTGAAGCGGTGCACCTCGTCCACAAACACCAGGGTGCGCTGCTGCACCAGCCCATCACGCGCGGTTTCGGCCAGTTGCACGGCCTCGCGGATATCCTTCACCCCACCCAGCACGGCGCTGATGCTGATGAACTGCGCATCAAAGGCATCGGCCATGAGGCGCGCAATGGTGGTCTTGCCCACGCCCGGCGGCCCCCACAAAATGCAACTGTGTGGCCGACCCGACTCAAACGCGAGGCGCAGTGGCATGCCCGGCCCCAGCACATGCTGCTGGCCAATGACTTCAGAGAGCTGGCGCGGGCGCAGGCGCTCGGCCAGGGGTTGGTGGGGTGCGGCAGGGTGTTTCACGGTTGCCATGGATGGTAGCGGGCAATAGGACCACAATAAACACCCACGGAGGTATTCCATGGCCGCTCATATGGCGCCAATCAGCAGTTCCCACCCCTGCGGCGAAAACGCCTGCATCGCCTGAATGCCCGCCGCAGAATCCCTCGACGCCTTGTTGGTGCGTGTACGCGCCTGCCAACTCTGCGCGGCGCACCTGCCGCTGGGCCCCCGCCCGGTGCTGCAGGCGGCCACCGGTGCACGCATCCTCATCGCCAGCCAGGCGCCGGGGCGCAAGGTGCATGCCTCGGGCATTCCGTTTGACGACGCCAGCGGCGAGCGCCTGCGCGCCTGGATGGGCATCACAAGCGCCACGTTTTACGACCCCCACCAGGTGGCTATTTTGCCCATGGGGTTTTGCTTTCCCGGCACGGGCCGCTCGGGCGACCTTCCCCCGCGCCCCGAATGCGCCCCAGCCTGGCGCAAGCCCTTGCTCGACCACCTGCCTGATGTGCGGCTCACCCTGGTTCTGGGCCAGTACGCGCTGGCTTGGCATCTACCCCTGCAGCGCGGCACGCTGACCGAAACAGTGCGGCAATGGCGCAGCCGCAGCCCTGTGCTGCTGGCGCTGCCCCACCCCAGCCCGCGCAACAACGGCTGGCTGCGGCACAACCCGTGGTTTGAGGACGAACTGTTGCCCGTTCTGCGCGAACAGGTGGCCCGCGCGCTGGCCTGACGACGGGCCTCCCTGCGCGCTCTACCCATTCCAGCTATGCTGACGGGCCCATCCCTGCACCCCATACCCCGCCATGCTGCTTGCCGCCAACACCGTCGTTGCATTGATTGCGTTGCTCCACGTCTACATTCTGGTTTTGGAGATGTTTTTGTGGGACAAGCCCGCCGGCCTGCGCGCCTTTGGCATGAAACAGGATCTGGCCACGGCCACGCGGGTGCTCGGAGCCAACCAGGGGCTGTACAACGGCTTCCTGGCTGCAGGGCTGTTCTGGGGTCTGTGGCTGGGCGACGCCGGCCTGCAGGTCAAAGTCTTCTTTCTGCTGTGCGTGCTGGCGGCCGGTGTTTTTGGCGCAGCCACGGCCAGCCGCAAGATTTTGTTCATTCAGGCAATACCAGCGACCATCGGCCTGGCATTGCTGGGGCTGGCCTGAACAGGCGCCCGGCTATTGCTTGAGCACGTCCACCCCTGCCGGTGGTTTGAACTGGAAGGTGGCAGCAGACAGCGAAGGATTGGCCTGCAGCCGGGCAAAGCGGATGACCGAGCGCTGACCAAAGCTATCGAGAATCTCCAGCACCTCCAGTTGATCGCCACGCAACCCCACGCGCACGCTCTGCAACTGCCCATCCCGGGCCTTGGGCGTGGCCTGCACCCACTGCAGGCCATCGTGTTCAGGCGCGGATTCGAGCGCAAAGTCAGCACGCAAGGCCCGCAGATCAGGGGCTGAAGCCAGCAAAGCTGCCGGCGTGCTGCCCAGCGCCTGCGCCTGGGGCCGCTGGGTCACCTGGTTCAGGTCCACGTCGTAGAACCACAGCGTCTGGCCATCGGCCACGATGGTTTGCTCGAACGGTTTTTTGTACTCAAAACGAAACCGCCCCGGGCGCTGGAACTCAAAATGTCCACTGGAGGTTTTCTGGCGTGCGGCCTGCCCATCCTTGCCCGGGGTGGTCACCACCTGGGAAAAGTCGGCCCGTGCGGCCTGCGTGCCCTGCATGAAGGACTCAAGGCTTTTTAGGCCGTCAGCGCTTGCCCACTGGGCGCTAGCAGCTATCAAAAAAGTAATGATTGTTTTCTTCATGGCAGTTCCTTCAACGCACCGTACTCAACCCGCAGCGCACGCAATGGCCGTGGCCCACCCCAGCGGCGCAGGGGGATAGCCCTCACTCTCGTGCAGGCACCAGCACCTCGCGCTGGCCGCTGGTGGTCAGCGCGCTGACCAAACCGGCTTTTTCCATGTCTTCGAGCAGGCGCGCCGAGCGGTTGTAGCCAATACGCAGCTTGCGCTGCACGTACGAGATGCTGGCCTTGCGATCCTTGAGCACCACTTCGACCGCCTGGTCATACATGGGGTCTTTTTCGCCGCCATCACTCCCGCCTTCACCATTGAGATCACCGTCGCCGTCCATGGTTCCGCCTTCAAGCACACCCTCTATGTAGTCCGGCTCCCCCTGTTGCTTGAGGTAATTGACGACACGGTGTACTTCTTCGTCTGACACGAAGGCGCCGTGCACGCGGATCGGCAGGCCGGTGCCGCTGGCCATGTAGAGCATGTCGCCCATGCCCAGCAAGGCCTCGGCGCCCATCTGGTCGAGGATGGTGCGGCTGTCGATCTTGGAGCCTACGGAGAAAGCAATGCGGGTAGGAATGTTGGCCTTGATCAAGCCCGTGATCACGTCCACACTGGGGCGCTGCGTGGCCAAAATCAGATGAATGCCCGCAGCCCGTGCCTTTTGCGCCAAACGGGCGATCAGCTCTTCAATCTTCTTGCCGACCACCATCATCAGATCGGCCAGTTCGTCGATAACGACGACCACATGCGGCAGGCGCTGCAGCGGCTCGGGCGCCTCGGGGGTCAGGCTGAAGGGGTTGCTGATGAACTCTTCACGTGCTGCGGCTTCGTCAATCTTCACGTTGTAGCCGGCCAGATTGCGTACGCCCAGCTTGCTCATCAGCTTGTAGCGCCGCTCCATCTCGCCCACGCACCAGTTCAGGCCGTGCGCGGCCTGCTTCATGTCGGTCACCACAGGCGCCAGCAGGTGCGGAATGCCCTCGTAGACCGACATTTCCAGCATCTTGGGGTCGATCATCAAGAGACGCACGTCCTTGGCCTCGGCCTTGTAGAGCAGCGAGAGGATCATGGCGTTGATACCCACCGACTTGCCCGAGCCCGTGGTACCGGCCACCAGCACGTGCGGCATCTTGGCCAGATCGGCCACCACCGGGTTGCCCACGATGTCCTTGCCCAGACCCATGGTCAACATGGACTTGGCCTCGTGGTAAACCTGCGAGCCCAGAATTTCCGAGAGCTTGATGGTCTGGCGCTTGGCATTGGGCAACTCCAGCGCCATATAGTTCTTGCCGGGAATCGTCTCGACCACGCGGATCGACACCAGACTCAAGGAGCGCGCCAGATCCTTGGCCAGGCCCACCACCTGCGAGCCCTTCACGCCGGTGGCCGGTTCGATCTCGTAGCGCGTGATCACCGGGCCCGGCATGGCGGCCACCACGCGCACCTCCACGCCAAAGTCCTTGAGTTTCTTCTCGATCAAACGGCTGGTCATCTCCAGCGTTTCGGGCGACACCGTTTCCTGGCGCTGCTGGGCGCCGTCGAGCAACTCCACCAAAGGCAGACGGCTGTCGGGCATATCGGTGAACAGGGGTTTCTGGCGCTCTTTCACGACGCGCGTGCTCTGGGGAACTTCGACCAGAACAGGCTCGATGATCTGGACAGGGTGCGGGTGGTGCACCTCGGTTTCGGCGCGCTCTTCAAACACCACTTCCGCGCGCTCGCGCGCAGCGCGCTTGCCTTCGGCCAAATCCTTGGCCACCTCGCGCTTGGTGCGGCCCAACTGCACCAACGCATCGATGCGGGAGCCCAATCCTTCAGCCACATGCCCCCACGAGAAACGAAATACCAGCGCTGCGCCCAACACCGCCAGCACGATGCAGGCCAAGCCCGAGCCGGTGAAGCCCAGCCAGCGCATGCTGGCCGGCCCCACCAGATACCCCAGCACGCCACCGGCATGGCCTGGCAGGGCGGCTTCGAAACGGTACAACCGCGACCACTCCAGCGCCGTGCTGGCACACAGCAGCAACACCAGGCCGCCCCAGAAAAGACTGCGCCAGACCAGCGGGTGGCTGACTGCGGTAGCGTGCGGCACCTCGCCCCCGCGCATCCAGTGCGCCAGCGAAGACAGCCAGGCACGCACGCCGGCCGCCACGCACCACCAGACGGAAAAACCCAGAACAAAATAACTGCCATCGGCCAGCCAGGCCCCCAGGCGGCCTACCCAGTTACGCACCAGTACGGTCCCGCCCACGCCGGAGGTGGACCACGCCGGGTCCATGGGTGAATAACTCAGCAAGGCCAGCAGCCAGAAAACCAGGGCCAGCAGACCCACGACCAGCCCCATTTCATGGCCAAAACGGGCACCTGCAGTGCGTGGGGCGGACTTGTCGCCCGAGGATGCGTTCAGTGTGTTCAGGGAATAGGTCATAAGCGTGCGGGCGAAGCTTACCCCATGGCTCCCTGCCTGCGCAGGGCGCCTGGGCGAGCGTCAACTCAGCGTGGACAAGCGATTTTTCAGAATCATTGCGCCCGACGGCAGGGTTTCGATGAAGCCCCGCGTTTCCAGGTCTTTCATCACACGGCTGACCATTTCCCGCGAGGCACCGATGGTTTTCGCCAGATCCTGTCGCGACACCTTGCCCATGATCACCTGCTGCCCGTTCGCGTCGGTCTCCGCCTCTTCCAGCAAGGCATGCGCCACACGGCCATACACATCCAGCAAGGCCAGTGACTCTATCTTGCGGTCGGCCTGGCGCAGGCGCTTGACCAGTCCACGCATCACGACCAGAGACATCGCGGTGTTCTCGCTCAGGCAGCGGGTGAATTCTGCACGCTCCAACTGCAGCACGTCCGTCTGCACCTCGGCCCGCACGGTGGCGCTATGGGGTTCGTTGTCGATGATGCTCATCTCGCCCAGGTAGTCGCCCTGGCCCAAGGTGGCCAGAATCACCTCGCGCCCGCGGCTGTCGGCGGCCGTGACGCGGGCGCGCCCTGTCAGCAGCAGGTACAGCGCATCGGACTTCTGGCCCTGTTCCACCAGGGCTTCACCGCGCTTGAAGCGACGCTTGACCACCGCGCTGCCAATGGCTTCGGCCTGTGCCACCGTCAAACGGGAAAACAGGGGGACACGGCGCAGCAGATCCAGGTTCGACAACATCGCCATAGCAACATCTCCTTGCAATAAACCGACAGCACGCACGGCCATTGGTTTTTTCAATCTCCGTGACAGAAACAAGATTTGGGTGCGATCAGCAACACTTGGTTGATACTTGGGGTTTCATCCCCCAAATGGATTGATACCCTTCTTTTTTCATGCGCCTTGGGCGCACAAACCCGAGCTTTTACCATGTCCACCCCCCAACACGCCAAAGTTCTCATTCTCGGTTCCGGCCCTGCGGGCTATACCGCAGCCATCTACGCGGCCCGCGCCAATCTGAACCCGGTGCTGATCACCGGCATGGCCCAGGGCGGACAGCTCACCACCACCACCGAGGTGGACAACTGGCCCGCCGACGTGCATGGCGTGCAGGGCCCGGCGCTGATGCAGCGCTTCCTGGAACACGCCGAGCGCTTCAAAACGCAGATCATCTTCGACCACATCAACAAGGTCGATTTCAGCCAGCGCCCGTTCACGCTCACGGGCGACAGCGGCACGTACACCTGCGACGCACTCATCATCGCCACGGGCGCCTCAGCCAAATACCTGGGCTTGCCATCCGAGGAAGCCTTCATGGGCAAGGGCGTATCGGGCTGCGCCACCTGCGACGGCTTCTTCTATCGGGACCAGGAGGTGTGCGTCATCGGCGGTGGCAACACCGCCGTGGAAGAGGCCCTGTACCTGTCCAACATCGCCAGCAAGGTCACGCTGGTGCATCGCCGCGACAAATTCACGGCCGAGCCGATCCTGGTGGACCACATGATGGAAAAGGTAGCCGCAGGCAAGATCGAACTCAAAACCTTCCACACTCTGGATGAGGTGTTGGGCGATAACTCTGGCGTGACCGGTATCCGCATCAAGAATGTCAAAGACGGCACGACCCAGGACATCGCGCTGCAAGGCTGCTTCATCGCCATTGGCCATGCTCCCAACACCGAGATTTTCCAAGGCCAGCTCGACATGGAAGGCGGCTACATCATCACGCGCGGCGGCCTCAAGGGTTTTGCCACGCAGACCTCGGTCCCCGGCATCTTTGCCGCGGGCGACGTGCAGGACCACGTATACCGCCAGGCCATCACCAGCGCCGGCACCGGCTGCATGGCCGCACTGGACGCACAGCGCTACCTGGACCAGGGCTCTGCCGCCTGAGAACGCGCTATAATCCATGGCTTTGCTAAAACTGGCTGCGCATTGCGGTGTGCGGCTGGGGCCCTGATGGACCACCGGCAATCGGGTTACCGCCACCCTTTCTGGCGAGGTGAGGCTGCAAGCATGCCGGGTTTTTAACAACCACAGGCCCTTGCTGGCAGCCGTTATATATATCGGAGTGTCCTCATGGCACGCGTCTGCGAAGTAACGGGCAAGAAGCCCATGGTCGGGAACAACGTTTCCCACGCCAACAACCGAACCAAGCGCCGGTTCCTGCCGAACCTGCAATACCGCCGCTTCTGGGTCGAAACCGAAAACCGCTGGGTGCGTCTGCGCATCTCCAACGCTGGTCTGCGTCTGATCGACAAGAACGGTATTGATTCTGTGCTCGCAGACCTGCGCGCACGTGGCCAAGCTTAAGGAGAAACACCATGGCAAGCAAAGGCGGACGCGACAAGATCAAGCTGGAATCCACTGCGGGTACCGGTCATTTCTACACCACGACCAAGAACAAGAAGACGATGCCCGAAAAGATGCTGATCATGAAATTTGATCCCAAGGCACGCAAGCACGTCGAATACAAGGAAATGAAGCTGAAGTAATTCAGCCCAGGCTCCTTGCCAAAAACCGCCCGGCGCGAGCCCGGCGGTTTTTTTGCGTCTGCGCAGAGCAAAAACGGATCAAAAAACCCGCTGATTCTGTTTCCAAATCATGCGTGTCTAGGCGCGAAGCCGCCGACAGTGCTGTAGCACGGCAAGGCGAAGCAACAACGACACGGATGATTTAGAAATGGAATGACTCGATACGCCAGCGGGTTTTCAACTTGGAAGCAAAAGGCATCAAAAACTCGGGATGCCCCTCACGCTGCTCAGCTCCGTTGCCACACCGCGGCGAAGAAACCATCGGTCTGGTGACGGTGCGGCCACAGGCGCAGGTAGCGGCTGCCGGTTTCACCGCCGCTGCACAGCGTGGCGGCGTCCGGCACCTTGAGTTGTGCCAGCAATTCGCCGGCATCGAGTGGCACGAATTCGGGGTGCTGGAGCGCAAAGGCTTCGGCAATGGCTTCGTTTTCCTGCGGCAGCACGCTGCAGGTGGCGTACACCAGACGACCGCCCGATTTCAACAGGCGTGCGCTGCTGTCCAGAATGGCCGCCTGCTTGACCACCAGCTCCTCCAGGGCCTGCGGGGTCTGGCGCCACTTCAGGTCGGGGTTGCGGCGCAGCGTGCCCAAGCCAGAGCAAGGGGCGTCAACCAGCACCCGGTCGATCTTGCCCGCCAGGCGCTTGACCCGGTCGTCACGCTCGTGCGCAATGGCAGCAGGGTGCACGTTGGACAGGCCGCTGCGCGCCATCCGGGGCTTGAGGGCGTCGAGCCGGTGGGCCGCCACATCAAAGGCATAGAGCCGCCCCGTGCTGCGCATGGTGGCGCCAATGGCCAGGGTTTTACCGCCCGCGCCAGCGCAGAAATCGACCACCATCTCGCCGCGCTTGGCGTCGAGCAGCAGCGCCAGCAGTTGCGAGCCTTCGTCCTGCACCTCGATCGCACCGCGCACAAAGGCGGGCAGCTTCGCCAGTGGCGGCTTTCCGCTGGCGCGCAAGCCCCAGGGCGAATAGGGTGTTGCTTCTGTTTTGATAGCTGCTTGCGCAAGCTCCTTTTGCACATCAGCCCGTTTTTCCTTCAAAACGTTGACACGCAGATCCAGCGGCGCACTGCGCGCCAGCGATGCCACCAGAGGCCAAAATTCGCTGCCCAACTGTTCCTTGAGCGGCTGTGCCAGCCATTCGGGCAGGTTGTGGCGGTGGCGCTCCAAGAGTTCATCTTCCTGCACGGCATCGCACTGCGCCAGCCACTGCTGCTCGCGGTCGTTCAAGGCCGCGCGCAAAAAGTCGCGCTGGCCATGCATGGCCTGGGGGTTGGCACGCCGCGCCTCCTCGTCCTGCCAGTGGGCAAAGCCCAGGATGGCCATGCGCCGCTCCTTGGGACCCGAGCCGGACGGTGACATGTGGTCAAACAGCAGTTTCTTGCGCAGCACGGTGTACACCGTCTCGGCCAGGGCGGCGCGTTCACGCTGGCCAAGGCCCCGGTGGTCGCGAAAGAAACGGGACACCACGGTATCGGCCGGGTGTTCAAAAGTAAGGGTCAGCCTGACGAGTTCCGCGCAGGCGTCCAGAAGGGCGTTGGGATGCATGGGCGCCATTGTCCCATCCTTGCCCCGACAGGGCATTGAAATCTGGCTCAGACCTTATCGGCCGGCGGCGGGTCAGGCAACAGGCAGGCTTCGACGAGTTGCAGATCGTTGTCGCGGGCGAAGTTCATCACAAAGTCCCAGGCCATGGGCTCATGGCCCTGCAGCGCCCGGTTGACCACCACGCACTTGACACCATTGAGCGTGGTCGGAATGCACCAGGGGGAATAGCTGAGGTGGCTGCCGGGACGGGCGCCTCCGGGCCTGAAGCTGCTCATCACCCCGGCCAGGCGTTCGGCCCAGTCACTCGGGCGGAAGGTTTTTCCGCAGAGCGTGATGCCTTGAATGAAGACTTCTTTACTGGAAGGAGAAACCATCGGGTAGTGGTGGGTTAAGGACGGATAGGCAGGATCGCTGCTTGTTGCGCCGCAACACAGCATTCTAACTCTTATATAAGACTTTGCCGACACCCCGCTGACGACACTGGCGCACGCATTGCAGTGATGCGTATTCGTCACCGCAGCGTGGCGGCACACGCCCTAGAATCGGTTCTCGATTTTTCCAGGGCTGCATCTGTCGCAGCCCGTCACCCGCCCCGTCTGGAGAACTGTGCATGACCGCCTTCATTGAAGCCGCCTCGCCCCATGTGATGAACACCTATGGCCGCGTGCCCATCGCGCTGGCCCGTGGGCAGGGCTGCCGCGTCTGGGACGTCAACGGCAAGGAGTACCTCGATGCACTGGGCGGCATCGCCGTGAACACGCTGGGCCACAACCATGCCCGGCTGGTACCTGCGCTGCAGCAGCAGCTCACGCAGCTCATCCACACCTCGAACTACTACCACGTGCCTCTGCAAGAGACGCTCGCCGCCAAGCTGGTGGAACTCTCGGGCATGAGCAACGTGTTCTTCTGCAATTCGGGGCTGGAAGCGAACGAAGCGGCGCTCAAGATCGCACGCAAATACGGCGTGGACAAGGGCATCGCCAAGCCCGAAATCGTGGTGTACGAAAAAGCCTTTCATGGCCGATCCATCGCCACCATGTCGGCCACCGGCAACCCGAAGATCCACAACGGTTTCGGCCCGCTGGTCGAGGGTTTCGTTCGCGTGCCGCTCAATGACATTGCCGCCATCAAGGCGGCCACCGAAGGCAACCCCAACGTGGTGGCGGTGTTCTTCGAGACCATCCAGGGCGAAGGCGGCGTGAATCCCATGCGCGTCGAATACCTGCAGCAGCTGCGCAAGCTGTGTGACGAGCGCGGCTGGCTGATGATGATCGACGAAGTGCAGTGCGGCATGGGCCGCACGGGCAAGTGGTTTGCCCACCAGTGGGCGGACATCCTGCCCGACGTGATGCCGCTGGCCAAGGGCCTGGGTTCGGGCGTGCCTATTGGCGCGGTGGTGGCGGGCCCCAAGGCCGCCACAGTGCTGCAGCCGGGCAACCATGGCACCACCTTCGGCGGCAACCCGCTGGCCATGCGCGCCGGGGTGGAAACCATCCGCATCATGGAAGAAGACGGCCTGCTGCAAAATGCCGCCACCGTGGGCGCGCACCTCAAAACCGCGCTGCAAGGCGCTTTGGGCAGCCTACCGGGCGTGAAGGAAGTGCGCGGTCAGGGCCTGATGCTGGGCGTGGAACTGGCCAAGCCCTGCGGCGTGCTGGTCGGCCGTGCGGCAGAAGCGGGGCTGCTCATCAGCGTGACAGCCGAGAGCGTGATCCGCATCGTCCCGCCGCTCATCCTCACCACCGTTGAAGCCGACGAAATCGTTGCCCGGCTGGCCCCCCTGGTCACAGCCCTCCTGGCCGAATGACACCGCCGCACGAGACACGCATGAAACACTATCTGCAATTCAAAGATTTCACCGCCGACGAATACGCCTATCTGTTCGAACGCGCCGCTGTCATCAAGAAGAAATTCAAAGCCTACGAAAAGCACCACCCTCTGGTGGATCGCACGCTGGCCATGATTTTCGAGAAAGCCAGTACCCGCACGCGCGTGAGCTTCGAGGCCGGCATGTACCAGCTCGGCGGCAGCGTGGTGCACCTGACCACGGGCGACAGCCAACTGGGCCGCGCTGAACCCATCGAGGACAGCGCACGCGTCATCAGCCGCATGGTCGATCTGGTGATGATCCGCACCTTCGAACAGACCAAGATCGAGCGCTTTGCAGCCCATTCGCGCGTGCCCGTCATCAACGGCCTGACCAACGAATTTCATCCCTGCCAGATCCTGGCCGACATCTTCACCTTCATCGAGCACCGGGGCTCCATCGCCGGCAAGACGGTGGCCTGGGTGGGCGACGGCAACAACATGGCCAACACCTGGCTGCAGGCCGCCGAGTTACTGGACTTCAAGGTCCATGTGAGCACTCCGCGCGGCTACGAAGTTGATGAGAAATTGGCCGTTGGCGCAGGCGGGGCAAGCGCTGCCAGCTATCAATTTTTCAGCAACCCCAAAGACGCCTGCCGGGGCGCAGACCTGGTTACCACCGACGTGTGGACCAGCATGGGCTACGAAGCAGAGAACGAAGCGCGCAGAAAAGCCTTTGCCGACTGGTGCGTGGATGAAGACATGATGGCCACGGCCCGCCCCGACGCCCTGTTCATGCACTGCCTGCCCGCCCACCGCGGCGAAGAAGTCGATGCCGACGTGATCGACGGCCCTCAGTCCGTGGTGTGGGACGAGGCAGAAAACAGGATGCACGTGCAAAAGGCACTCATGGAGTACCTTTTGCTCGGCCGCGTAGCATGAAGTGCAACGCGGTGGCGCGCCAGCGCCAGCATCCTGTTTCGGCGCAGGCTCATGGCCGCAATGCGGACGTGAAGCAGCCGCAGGCTGCGGGCCGAAGCCAAAACCGCATGCACGTGCAAAAGGCACTCATGGAGTACCTTTTGCTCGGCCAGGTGGCGTGACCCACCCCTGCCTCACCTGTGGTGCCTGCTGCGCCAGTTTTCGCGTGGACTTCTCGGTGTACGAAACCCAGGAGATGGGCGGCGACGTGCCCGACGGGCTGGTGGTGGAAGTAACCGACACTCTGCGCCGCATGCGCGGCACCGACCACAGTCCGCCGCGCTGCGCAGCACTCACGGGCAAGGTGGGCAGCCAGGCCGCCTGCGGCATCTACGAATGGCGCCCCTCGCCCTGCCGCGAATTCGCCGCGGGCAGTGAGGCCTGTGAGCGGGCCCGGTTGCGGCATGGCCTGCCGCCCTACCCTGCGGGTGTTTTATTGGGCCTATAGCGCTTCACCATCAGCTTTCAAAACCATCAAAATAAACGTTTTAAACAAGGCTACCTTGCAAGACTGCCGTGCGCTGGATGCGAAAGACCCGGTGCATGCCCTGCGCGCGCATTTCACGCAGCGAGGCGGCGTCCTTGACCTGAACTGCAGCTCGCTGGGCGTCACGCCCACAGCCGCGACAGGATGACGTGGCCATCCGGATGCGCACGCATGTGAGCTACCGCAGTCGCCGCAGCTTCGTCCGCGCCTTGCGCCCATCCCCACTGGCTGCGGTTCACGAACCGGCGCGCCAAGCGTCCAAGGCGCCTTCCATAAAGTGCAGGAACCGTGCGTCGTTGACATAGCCAACGTTCAGCCGCAACGCCTGCTGCGCCCCATGGCGATCTGGATAAAACACGGAACCTGGTGCCAAGAAAATGCTTCGCTCCGCAGCGCTGCGCACCAAAGCCGACTCTGTCATCCCCTGCGGCAGCTCCACCCACAGGTAGTAGCCGCCCGACTGGCTGTGATGCACGGCAAGGCCTAGGCGCTCCAGCGCCTTCTGCCCGGGCCCGAGAGCCGCGCTGATTCGCTCTCTCAGGCGGCTCAGATGGCGCCAGTACTGTCCGCTCGAGAGAAGCTGGTGCACGATCCGTTCGACAAATTCGGATGTGGACACCAATGTCAACATCTTGAGGTCGCACAGAGCATGGATGCGGTCCGCCGCACCAGCGATGTAGCCCACGCGCAGGTCGGCAGACAAGGTCTTGGAAAAGCTGGACACGTAGATCACCCGTTCCAACTGGTCCAACGCCGCCAGGCGCGGCACCGTGGCAGGCAGCAGATCGGCAAACGGATCGTTTTCCACGACCAGAAAGCCATGGGTCGCAGCCATCTGCATCAGCCGGTGCGCCTTGGGCAGGCTGATCGAGCCGCCCGTGGGGTTGTGCGCCAGCGACTGCGTGAAGAACACCTTGGGGCGGCGCGTCTGCAGGATCGCTTCCAGCGCATCAAGGTCCGGCCCATCAGCCTGACGCGGGACCCCCAACATCTGGACCTTGGCCAGCCGGAGCTTGCCAAACAAGGGGTAGTAGCCCGGCGCGTCCACCAGGACCTCGTCCCCCGCCTCCAGCAGCTGACGCACGATCAGGTCGAGCGCATGGTTGGCGCCTTGGGTGAGCAGCACCTGCCGCTCATTCACATGAATGCTGCGCTCACACAACATGTGGGCGATGGTCTCGCGCAGTGGCAAATAACCCCAGGACGTCCTGTAGCCATGCTCAATTTCGGTCATTCCATGGGATCGCGCGCGACGCAGGTGCTGGCGCAGTTCTGAGCCTTCTATCCATGAGGCGGGTGGCCGCCCCTCCCCCACGCGCACCTCGTAGTGCCGCTCGAGCTGCTCGCGCAGCAGCGACACCACGTCTACCGCCTCGGTCACGTGCAGCGGTGGCAACTGGGCCCGCAGGCCAGGGGGCTGCTTGCGCACGTAGTAGCCCGAACCGGCACGCGCCTCCACATAGCCACGTGCGGCCAAGCGCGCATAGGCCTCCACCACCGTGTTACGGCCGACCCCCTCCTTCGCAGCGGCATCACGGATCGAGCGCAGGCGAGAGCCCACCGCGATTCCGCCCTGCTCAATCGACTGCGCAATGCGCTGTGCCAAGGCCATTACCTTGCTGTGGGAAACCGCCACATCCTTTTCCCGCGTCATGTACTTCCTTTGGTGTATCTGTTTTTGATGGATACAGTTTCTGTTCCTGCACCCAAACTGTACCCATCAATGCACCGGCAGGCATCCTATACTTTTTTGCGCCCTTTCCACAGGGGCCAACGAAGGGCGGTGCGACACAAGAACAGCACGCCAATACACGGCGGACATATCAACCGACAGGAGACACACATGGCAGATCAATCCATCAATCGACGCAACATCCTCAAATCCTCCCTGGCCGCAGCCACTGCCGTGGGCGCTGCAGTACCGCTGGTCAGCCACGCCCAGGCGACCGTGACGTGGCGCATGCAAGCCCTGTGGGACGGCGGCACGACACCGCAAAAGTTTGAAGAACGCTTTGTGGCCCGCGTCGCCGAGCTTACCGGTGGCCGGTTCAAGATCAACCTGTTCGCTGCCGGGCAGATCGTGCCCGCTGCACAGGCCTTTGACGCCGTGCGGGGTGGCGCGTTCGAGCTGATGAAGACTTTCGACGGCTACGAGGCAGGGAAGATTCCGTCGTTTGCTTTCACCAGCACCATCCCGTTCGGTTTCCCAGAGAGCGATCAGTACGAGGCTTGGTTCTACGAGCGCGGCGGGCTGGATATGGCACGTCAGGCCTATGCACCGGCCGGCCTTCACTACATTGCACCCACGGTGTATGGTCAAGAGCCACTGCACTCGAAAGTGCCAATTCGCAAAATGGCCGACCTGGCTGGCAAGAAGGGCCGCTTCGTGGGCCTGGCCTCGGCGGTGATGGGCGCCATGGGCGTTGCGGTCACGCCGCTGCCCACGGGCGAGGTGTACACGGCGCTCGACAAGGGCGTGATCGACATGGCCGACCGCGGCGATCTGACGGCCAACTTCGAAGCGGGTCTGGCCGAAGTGGCGAAATACGTCATCGTGCCGGGCTTTCACCAGCCCACCACCGCCGCCAGCTACGTTGCCAACCGGGGCGCATACGACAAACTGCCCGCTGAATTCAAGGCAGCCTTGGCGGTGTCTGCACGTGAAGTCTCGGCATCGCTGCGCCAACACATCCTGGTGAATGACGCCACGGTGCTGGCCAAGTACCAGGCCAAGGGTTGCGAGGTCATCCATTTCAACGCGGCCGATATTGCCGCCGCCCGCCCCAAGGCGATGGCGTCCTGGCGCGCCGCCACCAAGGGCGACGCACTGGCCTCCAAGATTCTGGACAGCCAGGTGGCGTTCATGAAGGAACTGGGCTTGCTGGCCTGATCTTCAAGCGCGGGCCAGGCGCCTGGCCCGCGCGCACCGCCCGGTCGGCGCGCCTTGTAATTGCGCGCGGCCCCTGTATCGGCGGCCCCCCTTGCTCACCAGGAGTCACGCATGCCTCAATGGCTTATCTTCTCCACATCTGCGATCACCACCCTCAACCGCTGGATCTTCCAGGCGACGGTGTGGTTGATGGCCATCGTGGTTCCCGTCATGCTCTACGAGGTCGTGGCGCGCTACCTGTTCAATGCCCCCACGGTATGGGGCATGGAGCTGGCCGTGCTGCTGTTCGGCCCCTACTTTCTGCTCGGCGGCCCTTACCTTCTTCACCTCAAGGGCCACGTGGCGTTGGATGTCGCGCGCGAACGCATGAGCCCCTCGTGGCAGCGCCGGTTTGACTTGCTGAACTATCCCGTCATCGTGGTGTTCTGCATCATCCTGCTGTACTTCAGCCTGCCCTCGGCGCTCAGTGCGTTCAACTACCGCGAGACGAGTTTCTCGGCCTGGAATCCGCCCATCTGGCCCTTCAAGGCCACCGTGCCACTGGCCTTGGTGCTCATGCTGCTGCAGGCGGTGGTCGAATTTCTCAATACGCTGTTCACGCCTGCGGATGTCACCTACGGCAGCACTGGCAGCTTGCCTATAGAGGGACACCCATGAGCCCCAACATGATCCTGCTGCTGATGTTCGGCGGCCTCACCGTATTCATGCTGACCGGTCTGCCGATTGCCTTCGTGCTGGGTGGACTGTCGCTGCTTTTCACCGTCACGCTGTGGGAGCCCAACGCTGTCATCGTGATCGTGCTGCAGATCTACGACACCATGAAGTCAGAGGCGCTGCTGGCCATCCCGCTGTTCATCCTGATGGCCTGCATCCTGCAGCGCTCGGGCGTGATCGAAGACCTCTACAAGGCCATGGAACTGTGGTTCGGGCGACTGCGCGGCGGCTTGGCTATCGGCACCGTGATCATCTGCGTGATGATGGCCGCCATGACCGGCGTGGTCGGTGCGGCCGTCACCGCGATGGGCATTCTGGCGCTGCCGGAGATGCTGCGCCGAGGATACAAACCCGAGCTGGCGCTGGGCACGATCTGTGCCTCCGGGACCCTGGGCATTCTGATTCCACCCTCGGTGCTGACCATCGTCTACGCGGTGACCGCGCAAATCTCCATCGGCCAAATGCTGATCGCCGGCATCGTGCCGGGCCTCCTGCTCGCAAGCCTGTACATCGGCTATATCGTCGTCGTGGGGTGGCTCAAGCCAGAGTGGGTGCCGATCGATCGCTCGATGCGCAGCGCGCCATGGCGCGAAAAGCTGCTCTCGCTGAGGACGCTGGTGTTCCCGATTTTTCTGATCGTGCTGATCCTTGGCTCGATCTTCTTTGGCATCGCCACGCCCACCGAATCGGCCGCAGTGGGCGTGGGCGGCGCCTTGCTGCCGGTGCTGTTCAAGCGCAGCATCAGCTTGGCCATGCTGCGCGCTGTCGGCGCAGAGACACTCAAGGCAAGCGCCATGATTCTGTGGATCACACTGGGCGCCAAAGCCTATGTGGCGATCTTCACCGGGCTGGGCGGCGCCGACACGCTGCTGCAGTTCATCCAGGGGCTGGAGGTGAACCGCTGGCTGATTTTGGGGGCCATGATGCTGCTGCTCATCTTCCTGGGCACAGTGCTCGACGAGTTGGGCATCATCCTGCTGACAGTGCCGGTGTTCCTCCCCATTGTCCGTCTGCTGGGCTTTGACGAGCTGTGGTTCGGCGTGCTCTACGCCATCACCATCCAGATGGGCTACATCAGCCCACCGTTCGGCTACACGCTGTTCTACATCAAAGGCACGCTGCCCAAAAACATCGGCATGAGTGCGGTCTACCGCGGCATCCTGCCCTTTGTCGGATTGCAGGTCGTCGGCCTGCTGATTTGCGCCGCCTTCCCCGACCTCGTGACCTATCTGCCCAGGCTGATGGCTGCGCGCTGAGCGCACCCAAGCGGCCTGCCCGGCACCATTTTTTTCTTATTGAACCTCCGTCAGAAATCACCATGACCACCCACACGACTCCTCCCAGCAGCCGCATCAGCGGATTTCACAAGCTCGATGTACCCGCCCGCATCGACGCTGTCGCCCATTTCGCCGGCCTCGACGAGGCCGACAAGGCGCACCTGCTCAACACCGGCAACCTGCCGCTCGAACTGGCAAGCCACCTGATCGAAAACGTCATCGGCACGATGAACATCCCGATCGGCATCGCCACCAACATGAAGATCAACGGCCGCGACCGGCTGATCCCCATGGCCACGGAAGAGTCGTCCGTGGTGGCCGCTGTGTGCAACGCTGCACGCCAGTGCTACGACCAAGGTGGTTTCATCACCTCGATGTCGGGCACTGAGATGATCGCCCAGATCCAGCTGACCCACGTGCGCGACCCGCAGAACGCACGCATCAGCATCCTGGAGCGCAAAGAAGCGATTCGCGCCCTGTGCGACGCCTGCGATCCGGTGCTGGTCAAATTCGGCGGCGGCTTCCGGGACCTGGAAGTGCGGGTGCTCGAAACGCGCGGCGGCCCCATGGTCATCACCCACCTGATCGTCGACACACGCGACGCCATGGGCGCCAACGCGGTGAACACCATGGCCGAGAAGATCGCCCCGGAAATCGCCGCCTGGACCGGCGGACGCACCAATCTGCGCATTCTCTCGAACCTGGCCGACCGGCGTTTGGCACGGGCGCGCTGCGTCTGGCGCACCGCCGACATCGGCGGCGACGAGGTGCGCGACGCCATGCTCGCGGCCTACCAGTTCGCCGAGGCCGACCCGTACCGCGCCGCCACACACAACAAGGGCATCATGAACGGCATCAGTGCTGTGGTCCTGGTCACCGGTAACGATACCCGGGCGGTAGAAGCCGGCGCCCACGCCTATGCGTCACGCAACGGCCACTACGGCAGCCTCACCAACTGGGAAATCACCAACGATGGCGACCTGGCCGGCTCCATCGAAATTCCCATGGCAGTGGGCTTGATTGGCGGCGCGACCAAGTTGCACCCTACGGCCAAGGCCGCACTCAAAATTCTGGACGTGGGCTCGGCCAGCGAACTGGCGCAGATCATTGCGGCAGTGGGCCTGGCACAGAACTTCTCAGCCCTGAAGGCGCTGGCGACTTTCGGTGTGCAAAAAGGACACATGGCTCTGCACGCACACAACATCGCGATGATGGCGGGCGCCACAGGCGATGAAATCGACCGCATCGCCAAGGTACTGGTGGCCGAAGGCGCCGTTCGCCTGGATCGCGCCGAGACTGAACTCAAGCTCTTGCGTAGCAAATGAATTTGCGCTGCTGCGCCTGGTCGGCACCAGCGGCGTGAACGATTTGCGCCACATGCTCGACATGGCGCTTTTGACCGGCATCTGTGCGTTGTGCGCGGAGCGGTAGAGCGCAAGCGTGCTTGGGCGACGGCACTGCGGCGAGGCGTACGTCCTATCCCCGTCCGCGCCGCGTCCTGGCACCGTCTGTGCCGCTGGTTGATGCTGTTGCGTCTACTCTCGACATTCGCTACTGAACCAGACCGACCGGACGGTCACCGCTATCTTGGCCACCGGCCTGCAGCACGACTTTGGCCGGACGTTGTTCTCGCCCCTGCTGCGCCAGCACGATCACAGGACGCTGGCCAGGCAAACATTTGATGAAATTCGGCTCTAGCGCTTTACAGCAAAGCGCGAGCAGCTATAAAACATATAGCTATTGCATGCAACCTCAGAGGGCAAATCACGAGCCCTCAATGCCTGGATTCCATCCAGACCGTCTTGCCACCCTTGCCCGGTGCGCCCTGCGACACGGGGGTGGCGCAACCTCCGCAGTCGCTGCACGCGCCGCACGAAGGCGCCTTGCCCAGCGCAGGGCGCAGGGAACCCAGGCGCTTGCGCAGGGCTGAGGGCATCCAGTACCACAGCGCATACAGGCCCGCCAGGGCCACGATGGCACCCACCGCCAGGTTCTGCCACATGTTCAGCCTCCTCCCATGGCCAGCGCCACGCGGTAAGTGATCCAGCTGGCCGCGTAGGCCAGCGCAAACAGGTAGGTCGCCATCAGCAACGCCATGCGCCATGAATTCGTCTCGCGGCGCACGGTGGCCAGGGTGGAAAGGCATTGCGGTGCAAACACAAACCACACCAGCAGCGACAAGGCCGTCGCCAGCGACCACTGCTGTGCGATCAGGGGACCCAGCTGGCCCGCCACATCGTCGCCTGTGGCCGACAACGCATATACCGTACCCAGCGCACCCACCACCACCTCGCGTGCGGCCATGCCGGGCACCAAGGCGATGGAAATCTGCCAGTTGAAGCCCAGCGGTGCAAAAACATGCTCCAGCGCGCGGCCCATCTGACCGGCCATGCTGTACTGAATGGCGGGGCCGGTGGCACCGTCCGGGGGCGCCGGATAGGTGGACAGGAACCACAGCAGCACCGTGAGCGCCAAGATGATGCCGCCCACACGCTTGAGGAAGATGGCCGCCCGTTCGTACAGCCCCCGTGCCAGGCTGCGCGGACTGGGCAGACGGTAGGGCGGCAGCTCCATCAGCAGCGGCGAAGGCCGCACCTTGCCGCGCCAGATTTTGAGCACCGCGGCCACAACCATGGCACCCAGAATGCCGCCCATATAGAGCGCAAACATCACCAGCCCCTGCAGGTTGAAGAAGCCGCCCACGGTGCGATCGGGGATGAAGGCCGCGATCAGCAGCGCATACACCGGCAGGCGCGCCGAGCAGGTCATGAGCGGCGCGATCATGATGGTGACCAGCCGCTCACGCCAATGCGTGATGGTGCGCGCAGCCATGATGCCCGGGATGGCGCAGGCAAAACTCGACAGCAACGGAATGAACGAGCGCCCCGACAGCCCCACCGTGCCCATGACGCGGTCCAGCAGAAAAGCCGCACGCGGTAGGTAGCCCGAGTCTTCGAGCGCCAGGATGAAGAAGAACAAAATCAGAATTTGCGGCAGAAACACCAGCACGCCCCCCACACCGGCGACGATGCCGTCCACCAGCAGGCTGCGCAGCACGCCGCCGGGCAGGTGGGCCTGCAGCCATTGGCCCAGAGCGTCCATCGCGCCGGTGATGGCGTCCATGGGCACAGCCGCCCAGCTGAACACGGCCTGGAACATCAAAAACATGGTCCCCGCCAAGATGAGCATGCCCCACAACGGGTGCAGCACCACGCGGTCAATGGCGTCGTCCACGCGCAGCAGGCCCTCAGGCTCGCTCACCGCAAGGCGCAGGATGCGGCGTGCCTCCTGTTGGGTGCGCAGCACCTGTGTGGGGCCTTGCGCCTCCCAGGGCAGCGCCTGCACGGGGCCCTCGGGGCGCCAGCCATCCAGCCATTGCAGCAGCTCTTTGGCCCCGCCCTGGTGGATGCCCACGGTTTCCACCACCGGCATGCCCAGCTCACTCGACAACAAGGCACGGTCAATGGCGATACCGGCGCGCCGCGCCGCATCGCTCATGTTCAGCGCCATCACCATGGGCAGGCCCATGGCGCGGGTCTCCAGCACCATGCGCAGGCCCAGCTGCAAGTTGGTGGCATCGACCACGCACACCAGCAGGTCGGGAGCCGCCTCACCGGCGCGCTGGCCGGTGATGACGTCGCGCGTCACAGCCTCGTCGGCGCTCAGGGCGTTGAGACTGTAGGCACCGGGCAAATCCAGCACCCGAACCTGGTGCCCCGAGGGCGTGGTGAGCTGCCCCTCCTTGCGCTCGACCGTCACGCCGGCGTAGTTGGCGACCTTCTGGCGACTGCCGGTCAGCAGGTTGAACAGCGCCGTCTTGCCGCTGTTGGGATGGCCCAGCAAGGCCAGGCGCAAGGGCGCGGTGGCGGTCATCATGCAGCTCCGGCGGCCGGGGGCGTGGTGCTGATGCGGATCAAGGCGGCCTCGCGGCGGCGCAGCGCAAAAGTGCTGCGGCCCACGCGCACGGCGAGCGGGTCACCCGCGGGAAAGGAACGCGCCATCACGCGCACGCGCTCGCCGGGCAGGAAGCCGATTTCCAGCAGGCGCAGCAACAGGTCGCCATCCTGCGCAGCCGCTTCCATGTGCAGGCCGACAACCCAGGCGTCAGTGCGCAGGGGCAAATGGGCCAGTTCGCAGCCCACTTCGTCCACCGTGCACGGTGCATCCATCGCCATCAATGCTTCCATGATTTCCTAAATATAAACAATTCTCATTAATTAATTGTACGCCGCCTGTTTACCGCTGCCCAGCCTTTGCGGAGCGATCTCCCCGCCCGGAATCGGGCCGGGCCATCAGTTCTTGCG
>NZ_BAAGQN010000023.1:0-3708 GCF_054783455.1 Simplicispira piscis | reverse complement strand
GAGATGCCCACCGATGCCCAGCGCATTTTTCATGGCCGGGGCGGCCTGTACCCCGGCTGTGAGCACTGGACGCTGGATGTATTTCCGCCCGTGTGGGTGCTGACCAGCTTCCAGCCCGCCACCGAGGAGGCCCTGTCGGCAGCGGGGGCCGCCCTGGCGGCACGCTGGCAGGAGCTTGCACCCGGCGAACCGCTGAACTGGGTGTACCAGTGCCGCCACGAAGGCCAGACCGACACCCAACTGATGGCGGGCAGCGTGCCCGATCCGCATGTGGTGACAGAGCGCGGCGCACGTTTTCGGGTGCATGTGCTGCGGGGCCAGAACCACGGCCTGTTTCTCGACATGGCCGAAGGGCGGCGCTGGGTGCACCAGCATGTGGCGCAGCAGCAGGGGGCGCGGCGCGGGCCCAAAGTGCTCAACCTGTTTGCCTACACCTGTGCCTTCTCGGTGGTCGCGCTGCTGGCGGGTGCCCGGCAGGTGGTGAACGTGGACATGGGGCGCGGCGCCATCGCCACCGGGCAGCAGAACCACCAGCTCAACGACCTGGCCGGTGGTGCCAGCTTTCTGGCCCATGACATTTTCAGCACCTGGGGCAAGATCACGCGCAGCGGCCCCTACGACCTGGTCATCATGGACCCGCCCAGTTACCAGAAGGGCAGCTTTGTCGCCACCAAAGACTATGCCCGCCTGCTGCGCCGCTTGCCCGACCTGCTGGCCCCCGGCGGTCACGCCCTGCTGTGCCTCAATGCACCGGAACTGGACTGCGCTTTTCTGCAAGACCAGATGCAGGAACTGGCGCCCGACCTGGTGTTTGTAGAGCGCGTGGCCAATCCGCCCGTGTTTGCCGATGTGTCGGCAGAGCGCGCGCTGAAGGTGCTGGTTTACCGCGCACCTGGCCTGCCCGCCTGACGATGCGCCGCGACAGCGCCACATGGGCGACACCCCCGGACAGGGCGCAGCAGCTACCCTTGGGCTGAGGAGCGCATCTCCCCCACACCCTAACGGAGACCCCCGTGCCCCCTACCCCGCCCTTGTCACCCTCGCCTGCCCTCACGTCCCGCGCCGCCTGGGGGGTGCTGCTGGTGCTGATCACGGGTTTTGCGCTGAGCCAGGCGTTTCGCACCATCACCGCCATCATTGCCACGGGGCTGCGGGCGGAGTTCGGGCTATCGGCCCAGGCGCTGGGGCTGTTTGCAGGGGTTTTTGCATTTTCGTTCGGCAGCATGCAGCTCTTCATGGGGGTCGGGATCGACCTGTATGGCCTGCGGCGCACGCTGCTGACGGCGTTTCCGCTCACCGTGGTGGGTTCGCTGCTGTCGGCGCTGGCGCCCGGCTACGGCACAGTGCTGCTGGGCCAGATGCTGATCGGGGTGGGCTGCGCACCCGCCTTTCTGGTGTGCACCGTGTTCATTGCGCGCTACTTTCCTGCGCATGCCTTTGCTGCCGTATCGGGCGTGGCCATGGGACTGGGCGGGCTGGGCATGCTGTTCACGGGCACGCCGCTGGCCTGGGTGGTGCAGCAGTGGTCGTGGCGCACGGGCTTTGGCCTGCTGGCGGGGCTGGCGCTGCTGGCTTGGCTGCTGTTTTTCTGGAAAGTGCACGAACCCCCACAACCACCGCACGCCGCTCCGCGCGAATCACTGGGCGCCGCGGTACGGGGCTTTGGCGCGCTGTTTTTATTACCGCACACCGCGGGCATCATGCTGCTGGCGCTGGTGACCTATGCCTCCTTCCTCACGCTGCGCGGGCTGTGGCTGGGGCCTCTGCTGATCGAGCGGCACGGCTTCTCGCTGGTGCAAAGCGGCAATGTGGCACTGGTGGTGTCGCTGGTGTCGCTGTTCACCCCCGCGCTGTTTGGCCGACTGGACCCCGGCCCCACGCGCCGCCGCCGCTGGCTGGTGGGCTACACCCTGGTGCTGGCGGGCCTGTTTCTGGCACTGGCGCTGCTGGGCCTGCCCTGGGTGGATGTGGGCGGCGCCATCGCCGTCGGCATGCTCTCGGGCTACATGGTGTTGCAATACGCCGACGTGCGCAGCGCCTACCCTGCCGCCATGACGGGGCGGGCGATGGCGGTGTTCACCATGGCCTTGTTCATGGGCGTGGCCTTGATGCAGTGGGTGACGGGGGTGGCGGCCTCGATGGCCACAGAGCGCGGCGCCGACCCGTATGTGGCCGTCATGCTGACCATTGCGGGCCTGCTGGCGACAGGGGTCGTGGCGTTCCGGGTGCTCCCCGCTCCCCGGCATTGAAAGATATTTTTAAGCAAAAACAGCATCAAACGCTTACACAGCAAGCGCAAGCAGCTATCAATAATGAAGCAATCTACAGCGCACTGGCATTAGAACCGTCACCCCGGTAGAGCCAGGGCACATCCAGCAGGCGTTCGCCCATCAGCCGCAGCGACAGGTCGCGTGCCCAGCGCACGGGGCCGGTGGCATGGAAGATGCGCCCGTTGCGTTGCGATCGCGCCTGCACGCGCCCTGCGCGCTCCCAGCGGTTGAGGGCGTAGCGGCGCAGGCGCAGCGGTACGTCCATGTCGTGCATGGCCAAGGCGCGCTGTAGCTGTGCGGCGTCTTCAATCGCCATGCCGGCGCCCTGGGCCAGGTAGGGAGGCATGGGGTGGGCCGCATCGCCGAGCAGTGCCACCAGGCCTTGCGCCATCTGCGCAGCGCTGTCCAGGCGCGCGCGGTCGCACAAGGGCCACAGGCGCCAGCCGTGGCCAGTTGCGGCCACACCGCGCACCATGTCCTGCAATGCACCGCAGGTGCCGGCCAGAGCGGCTTCGAGGTCGGTGGCATTGGCGGCGTGGTCCCAGCTTTCCAGATCGTGGGGCGCAGGGCCGTGCACGATCACCACCAGGTTCAGCAACTCGCCCCGGCGCACAGGGTAATGCACGGCATGCAGGCGCGGCCCCAGCCAGGCGGTGACCTGTGTGCTGCGCAGTTGCTGCGGCAACGCCGCTTGCGGTACCAGGGCGCGGTAGGCCAGATGGCCCGTGGGACGCGGCGCCCCGTCGTCCAGCATCTGGGTGCGGATGCGGCTCCACAAGCCATCGGCGCCTACCAGGGCATCGCCTTCGATCTCCTTGCCTTGGCCCAGGCGCACCTGGATGGCCCCCCCTGATTCGCCGTACTGCGCAATGGCACAGCCGAGGTTGAGTTGCACATTCGCACGGTCGTGCACGGCCTCATGCAGCAGACCCTGCAGGTCGGCGCGGTGGATGGTGGCGTAGGCAGCGCCGTAGCGCGCAATCATCTCGGCACCCAGCGGCAAGGTCGCCAGCGTGCCCCCATCCAGGGCGCTGCGCACTTGCAGTTGATCGGGAAAAGCGGCCACCGCCTGCAGTGGTGCTTGCAGACCCCAGGCCTGCAGGCGCCGCACGGCGTTGGGGCCCAGTTGCACGCCCGCGCCCACCTCCGCAAACGCGGCCGCGCGCTCGTACAAACGCACCTCCCAACCCGCCCGCGAGGCACCCAGTGCAGCAGCCAGCCCGCCGATGCCACCACCGGCGATCAATACCTGTTTGTTCATGCCGGGATTGTGCCCAAGGCCATGCCCAGGTCCGCTCAAAACCCGGGCTCGAAATGCGGCGACGGATGGCGGCAGTGCTCCAGCTCGAACACCTCCACCGGCACAGGTCGCCCAAACAAAAACCCCTGGAACTGCTCGCAGCCATGCAGCCGCAAGAACCCCAGCTGCCCCGCCGTC
>NZ_BAAGQN010000022.1:77030-108715 GCF_054783455.1 Simplicispira piscis | reverse complement strand
AGCATGACGAACATGCTCCCTTTTTACCTGCCCGGGGTAAGCTGCCGTCTTAACTGACTGGCATTGGCCTCCAAGGCGGTTTTTTGTTGTGCGAACCGACCTTAAGGTCAAAAACGATAGCCGATCCCGACGGTAAATGTGTTGGGGTTGAGCTTGACGTCGATATGCTGTCCGGTCGAGAGCGTGTTGCGCGTCTTGACGAAGGTCTTGTAGTACGCAAGGTCTACGAACCAGCGGTCGTTCAAGGCGATGTTCACGCCGATCTGCGGCGTGAGACCGAACTTGGATTCTGCGCTGAGCAGTGTAGGGTTTGCGGGGGTCCCGCCGGTCAGGCCGGTCAAGGCCGCCGTGCCGCGTTCCTTGAAGAACTTGGCATAGGTCAGCCCCAGGCCCACGTAGGGGCGCACCTTGGCGTCAGCCTCCAAAAAGCGGTACTGCGCAAATACGGTGATGGGCAGTGCCTTGACCTCCCCGATCTTGCCGACACCCGCAATCGCTCCGGCGCCCACGGTATCGTGCTTGAAGGGCAATGCCAGGGGCACATCGACGGCCCAATGGTTGGTGACCATGTAGGTGATACCGCCAGACAGCTGCGTGTCTGCCAGTACATCGACCTTGGTGCCAGTAAAGCTCGGGGCCGACAGGTCACCACTGCTGACCTGGGGAGAAATATGCGTCACGCCGCCACGCACCAGCCAGCTACCGACGGTTTGCGCCTGTGCCATGCCAGCACAAGCCAGCAGGGCGGCGCCGGCGATCCAGACGATGGTTTTGTTGGTTTTCATGGATGTTCCTTGCAACGACATTTACAGCCAGCCTGCCTGGGCCAGCGAACGCGAAACCAGCTGGCTCAGCAACTGATGGCCATAAGGAGTGGGGTGGAAACTATCGGAGAAGGCATAGGTCTTCCACCAGTCAGCTCCACCCGTGGCGCCGACTGGCGGCGTCATGGCCGATAGCGCTGCGGCAGTGCAGGTGGGGAAGGTGTATGTGGGCAAACCATCGCCACCCACGCCGGTGATCGGGCAAGCCGTGCCCTTGGCATTGGTCAGGCCAAATTGCTCGGGTTTCGCGACCTGGTCGTTCAGCGAGGTGTAGAAGTCCACCACCACCACCTTGCTGTTGCCGGCAAAGCGGGCAGCCAACTGCTTGTTGAATGCCTCGACCCAGGCTTTCACCAACCCCTGCACCTGTGCACTGGTTGCAGCACCTGCCGTGGCAGCGATGCCACCGAGCAACTGTTGCAGGCGCGGCGTCTGGTCGATGCCAGGCATGTTCAGCACGGCCACGCGCATCGCGCCCTTGTTCAGTGCATTGGTGTCAATGGCGCCATGGAACTTGTCGGCCAAGGCCATCATGTAGGCGCCCCCCACCTGGGCCATTCCCGCGGCTCCACCGGCCAGCGCTGCATCCACCGTAGCGGGCGGCAGCAGGGTCTTGAGTACGGCGCTGTAGCTGGCACCACCGTCCTTGGAGGCTGAGAGGTATGCGCCGACCAGATCGGCTGCATCATTGCCGCCGCCGTCGATCAGCAGCAGGTCACTGGCGGCAAAGCCTTCAGCGCCCGCGTCACTGATCTGTTGGGTGATCGATACGGGCGATGTCGGTGCCGTGAAGTTGTTGATACGCCCGCCGCCCACCGCATAGTTGGTGCAGCCGCTTGCGTTGTTGAACGCGGTGCCCGTAAACACGTAACGCGGGCACAGCGTGGTGCCGTAGCTGCTGGCAATGCGCTCGGGCCAGATAGGCGTGGAGCCAGCGCCCGTAGGTGCGTCTCCTTGCACGGTGAACTTGAGCCCGAAGGTGCCGCTGTCGGCCAGGCTGTCACCCATGACCTTGATGGTCTTGACCGGTGCCACCGGCTCGGTATCCGATCCGCCACCGCCACAACCGGCCAGCACCCACGCTGCCGCCAGAGAAATCCACAATGCCTTGCGCTGGTAACCCATGCTTTTCACTCCTGAAAATGAAAAATAGAACGCCCGTTCTATTTGTCGCAAATGTTACAGCGAGGCGTCTGGAAATTTTAGCGGGTAAGTACGGATGTGGTTTTGCACCTACGGCACACCGCCCACCGTCGGCGTGCAAATCGGTGGTGGGCGACGGCAGGCAGATGCAAGCCTGAAAAAGGCCGTTGTGCGGCTTATTTCACCGCATCGAACAGCGCACGCGCCTGCGCATGGCAGAACGGCGGCTCATAGGTACCGTGGTAACTCCCGTAGTAGGCGGCAAACGCCGCCGAAGCCGGATCGGTAGGGGCCTTTCCACCAGGTAGGGTACGAAAAACTGAAAGTCGGCAATGGCATCGGGCAGCTTGAGCGATCCCGACAGGTTGTAGGGCCCGGCCAGGTGGGCCCCCGCCGCCACGTTGAATTCGGAAGCATGGTCCCGCTCGGCCGCCCGCTGGGCCGCCATGGAGGCATGTCCTCCCTGCGAATAGCCTGTGGACATCACCTTGCCCGACAGTCTGGCCCCGACCGAAGGCGCTGCAGCGCGTGCGGCGCGGATGGAGTCGATCACCGTGCGCGCCTCCGAATCAGCATGCAAACAGGGGGCACTACGGAGTGCCCGCCGTCCAGTCGATCAGAGCGTCGAGCACAGGCCGTGCAGCCACCGCCTGGGCATGGTTGACGATCGCCACCAGCACATAGCGGCGTCCATCGTCTGCATGCACATACCCAGCCACGGCCAGCACATCGCGCAAGCTGCCGGTTTTGAGGTGTGCACTACCCGTGCGGCTTTTGCTGCGCCGCAGGGTGCCGTCGATACCGGCCACCGGCAGGGAGGCCACCAGCTCCGGCATCACGGGCGACTGCCATGCCGCCTGCAGCATGCGGCCCAGTGCCTGTGCGCTGATCCGTGCCTCGCGGCTCAATCCAGCGCCGTTGTCGGTGATGGGCTGTCCCTCAGTACCAAAACGTTGCCGCCACCATTGGCGCAGTACCTCGCGGGCACCGTCCCAGGTGGCGACACCGTTCTTTTGCAGCGCCGGCGTCAGGAAGACGTGCTGGGCCATGACGTTGTTGCTGAACTTGTTGACGTCCCGCACCACCTCGGCCAGCGCCGGCGAGGTCGCGCTAAAGACCGGCTGCAGCCCGGCAGGCACCTTGCCGTCACGCACACTGCCGGTGAGCTTGCCCCCCAGCGTGCGCCACATGCCTTCCACAGCACGGGCGGCAAAAGCCTGCGGGTCGGCATAGGCGACGGCCCAGCTACGCTCGCCACAGGCAGCAGGGTAAGCGCCCTGGAAGACGGTACGCACCGGATCGCTCAGGTCAGCACGCAGCGCCCCGCGCCAGTCACCACAGCCCGCACCGGGAGTGGCCAGAGCTACGCTTTCCGGACGCTGGACGCCCGACAGCGGCGGGTCGTACTGGATGTGCGCCACCCCTGCGCCGGGATCGGGCACAAAGCCCATCACCACCGACTTGAAGTTCACCAGCAGCGCATCGGGCGCGGCATTGTAGGGGCGCAGGGGCTCGCCATCGAAAAGCGCTGGATCGTGCCCGGCCAGATCGAAGGCGCTGCGGTCCAGAACGATGTCGCCTACGATGACCTGGATGCCCTGGCCTTGCAGGCGCCGCAGCAGCAACCACAGGCGCTCCATGACCAATGTGGGGTCTCCCTGCCCCCGGATGTAGACATTGCCCTTGAGGCTGCCACCCCGCACCACCCCCTCCACATACACCGGCGTACTCCAGGTGTATGCCGGGCCCAGCTGGTCCAGTGCGGCGTAGGTAGTCACCAGCTTCATGACCGAGGCCGGGTTCACCGGCACCTGGGCACGGTACGACAGACGCGCAGGCGCCCGGCTGTCCTGGGCATCGACCACGAGCACCGACAGCGCATCGCGCGGCAGCCGCGCGCGGGCCAAAGCGGCCTCCACTGCGGGCGGCAAAGGGCCGGGGGTTGGCGCCGCCAGCGGCTGGGCTCCCGCCAATCCGGCAGCGGCCACCAGCATCACACACAAAGACCGCAGGTACGGCAGCAAACAGCGGCAGGGCACAGGATTCATACAGCAAGTCTATCGCCCCGTCCGCAGATAATTGACCCCTGCATGCTTCTCCCCGCACCCGCTTCGCGGCGCGATCGAGTGCGGGTATCCTGCGGGGTGTTGCGCGCCCGGGGCGTGCCTTCCCTTTTCGGCTCCATGAATTTTCTTGCCTTCGACACCAGTACCGAGACCCTGTCCATCGCCGTGCAGCGCGGCGATCGCGTGTGGGAACACAGCGGCCCGGGCGGTGCCCAGGCTTCGATCAGCCTCATCGCGGGCGTGCGCAAGCTGCTGGACGAGGCCGATCTGGACCTGGGGCAACTCGACGCACTCGTTTTCGGGCGCGGACCGGGCTCTTTCACCGGCCTGCGCACCGCCTGCGCCGTGGCACAGGGGCTGGCCTGGGGTGCCAACGCAGGGCGCGGTATTCCCGTGCTGCCCATCGATACCCTGGCCGCCGTGGCCGAGCAGGCGCGCCACGCGCACGGTTGCTGCGATGTGGTGGCGGTGCTGGACGCCCGCATGAACGAGGTCTATGTGGCCCACTACCAATGGCAGGCAGGCGCATGGCAGAGCCGAGACACGCTGGGCCTGAGCGCCCCCGAAGGGGTGCAGGTTGCGCCCGGCTGGACCGTGGCGGGCAATGCCCAGGGCGCCTATGGCGAGCGACTGGCCCCCGGTGCGCACCATGTGCATGCCCTGCCTACCGCCACGGCCCTGCTGCGCCTGGCGCCCAGCCTGCTGGCGGCGGGCCACGCCGTGCAGGCTGCAGGGGCCCTGCCGCTCTACATCCGTGACAAAGTAGCCCAGACCACGGTCGAGCGTGCGGCGGTCAAGGCGGCGCAGGTAGCGCCGGCATAAGCCATGAGTGCGTCTGCCTTGTCCTTCGCCCACAACACGCCTCCCGCGCGTTTCGAGTCGCTGACGCTGGCCCGGCTGGACGCCTTGCTGGACGTGGAGCAACGCGCCCACCCCCACCCCTGGACGCGCGGCAATTTCATCGACGCCATGGCCAGTGACTACCAGATTCAGCTGCTGATGGGCGATGAGCAGATCCTGGGCTATTTCGTCGGCATGTTGGGCGTGGATGAGGTGCATTTGCTGAACCTGACCGTTGCCCCCGCCTTCCAGCGCCAGGGCTGGGCGCAGGTGCTGCTGGACGCCCTCGCCCTGTGGTCGCGTGGGCAGGGAGCCCAGTGGCTGTGGCTGGAGGTGCGGGTCAGCAACCAGCGCGCACGCCACATCTATGAGGCCAACGGTTTCCGGCGCGTGGGCGAACGCAAGCGCTACTACCCTTCCACCACCACCGAGCGTGAAGATGCCGTGGTGATGAGCCGTCCGCTATGAACATGCCTCTCGACGCTCGCCAGCGGGCCATGCTGCAGGAAATGGGGGTCCGCGTGTGGTGGCCCGCGCAAGCAGACACCCCCGTGGTCGCTGCCGCAGCGGCTTCGCCCGTGGTGGCGGCACAGCCCCCGCCTGCAAAGGAAAGCCCGCCACCCCCTGCGCAGTCCCGGGCACGCCCACCGCAGGCACCGGCCGCCGCCGCGCCAGACCCCGCCCCCGCTTCTCTGGGGTGGGTGCTGCACCCACCGCGCGCGCTGTTCCCTGGGGCAGACCCGCAGCACACCCCGTCCGCGCTGGGCGCCTGCTGGCTGGTAGTGACCGAAGGTTCGCCGCACGACGACCCTTTCGCCGGGGATGCTGGCCGCCTGCTGTGCAATATGCTGCACGCCCTGCAATTGCACCGGCATCCGCGCGTATACCTGTGCGCACTATCGCCACCGGCCACCGCCACCGCCACCGCCACCGCCGATGCCGATCCTGCCGACAAGGCCTTGGCCCAGGCCATCGCCCGCCTGCACCCGTCGGTGCTGTTGCTCCTGGGGCGGGGCGCAGCCCACACCGTTCTGCAGCGCAGTGTCCCCCTGGGCCAGTTGCGGGGCCAGGCCCACTCGGTGGCTGGGGTTCCTGCTGTCGTGACCTACGATGCACCGTACCTGCTGCGCGCCCCCCATGCCAAGCCCGGAGCCTGGGCCGATCTGTGCCTTGCCCGCAGCCTGGCGCAAACACCAACGACTTCGGCTTGACGGCCCGCGCATCGACCGTGCCCGGCATGCAACCGTCACACTGCGGTGCGATAATCACCGGTTCAGATTTTGGAGAACATTCCATGGAAGCCTATCCCAGTCGATAGCTTTCAGCTCCCAGGCCATTGGCGGGGCTGAAAGCGACCCAAGCCCCCGCTGTCAGCCGCCATACACAGGGAGTGAGCCATGCTCAACATCTTCACGCTTGCCAATGGGCGCCTCGTTCAGGAAGAGATCGAGTCGCTCGAAGAGCTGTCCAAATTCCAGCCCATCTGGGTGGACCTGGAATCTCCGACGATCAACGAAAAACGCTGGGTCTCGCAGTATTACGGCCTGTCCATTCCCGAAGATGCGATGGACGAGGACATCGAAGAGTCGGCGCGTTTTTACGAAGAAGACAACGGCGAGTTGCACATCCGCAGCGACTTCCTGATCGACGACCACGACAAGCCGCGCTCGGTGCGCGTGGCCTTCATTCTGAACCTGACCAATCCCAACCTGAAAAGCAAGGGTGTGCTGTTCTCGATCCACGACGAGGACGTGCCGGTCTTTCGCCTGCTGCGCCTGCGTGCACGCCGCGCACCGGGCCTCATCGAGGACGCCCGCGAGGTGCTGCTCAAACTGTTCGACGCCGACGCAGAATACTCGGCCGACACACTCGAAGGCATTTACGACGACCTGGAAAAGGTGAGTACCCAAGTGCTATCGGGCGATGTGACCGACGAACGCGCGGGCGAGGTGCTGGGCGCCATTGCACGCCAGGAAGACTTGAACGGGCGCATCCGCCGCAACGTGATGGACACACGCCGCGCCGTCAGCTTCATGATGCGCAGCAAAATGCTCAACGCCGAGCAGTTCGAAGAAGCCCGGCAGATCCTGCGCGACATCGAATCGCTCGACAGCCACACCGCCTTCCTGTTCGACAAGATCAACTTCTTGATGGATGCCACGGTCGGTTTCATCAACATCAACCAGAACAGGATCATCAAGATCTTTTCGGTGGCCAGCGTGGCCCTGCTGCCGCCTACCTTGATTGCCAGCATCTACGGCATGAACTTCAAGTACATGCCCGAGCTCGACTGGAGCCTGGGCTACCCCTACGTGCTGACGCTGATGGTGGCCAGCGCGCTGGGGCCGATGTGGTATTTCAGAAAGCGTGGCTGGCTCAAGGGATAGTTTTAAGCAAAATTAGCCTCTAACGCCCTACTGACAAGCGTTAGCAGCTTCTTTTTTTATAGCGATTCCAGCAAACTGCGGACGATGTGGTCTGCATAGCGGCTGGCTACAGTCTGGATGAACACGGGGAAGTCCACATGGGCATCGTCGTCGGCCCGGTCCGAGATGGTGCGCACAGCGGCAAACGGCACAGCATAGTCCAGGCACACCTGGGCCACGGCGGCGCCTTCCATCTCCACCGCCAGCACATCGTGCCCAGCCGCCACCAGCGGTTCGCGCAGCGCACGGGACACCTGGGCACAGGTCACAAAGCGGTCACCGCTGGCCATCAGCCCCTGATGCAAGCGCGGAGGAATCCCGTCTGAATGGATATAAAAACCAGCTCCAGCGCCTACCAGACAAGCGCTGACAGCTCTCGAAAGATGAGCAGACAACCCCGCATCGCAGGGCAGGCGCACGCCCGCGTAGCCCGGCACCAGCCAGCGCTCGAACAGGGGCGAAGCGTCCATGTCGTGCTGCACATAGTCGTGCGCCACCACCACATCACCCACGCGCACGCCTTCGCCCACACCACCCGCCACACCGGTGAAGACAATGCGCGCCACGCCAAAGCGCTCCACCAGCGCGGCGGCCGTGGTTGCCGCTGCCACTTTGCCAATACCCGAGAGCGCCAGCACCACGGGCTTGCCATGGAGATCACCCCGCCAGAAGGTGCGGCCCGCATGCACGAGCCTCTGGGGCTTCTCCAAATAGCCCAAAAGGCCGGACTGTTCTTCGGGAAGGGCGCTGAGGATGGCTGTGGTCATGGGGGCTCCGGAAATGCAAGAAGCGGCCAAAGCCGCTCCATGATTGTGGCGCACCGGGGCCCTGGCCCCTTGGCTCACTTCTTGTCGCGCAACTCGCGTCGAAGGATTTTGCCCACAGGGGTCTTGGGCAGGTCTTCGCGGAACTCGATCACGCGGGGCTGTTTGTAGCCCGTCAGGTTGGCGCGGCAGAATTCGCGCACCTGCGCTTCGGTCAACTCCGGGTCTTTCCGGACGATGACCAGCTTCACCGCTTCGCCCATCTTCTCATCGGGGACGCCAACCACGGCACATTCCATCACGCCCGGCATGGCCGCCACCACTTCCTCCACCTCGTTGGGGTAGACGTTGAAGCCGCTGACCAGCACCATGTCCTTTTTGCGGTCTACGATCTTGAAGTAGCCGCGCTCGTCCATGATGCCGATATCGCCCGACTTGAAGAAGCCGTCTTCGGTCATGACCTTGGCGGTCTCGTCGGGGCGCTGCCAGTAGCCAGCCATCACCTGCGGGCCCTTGATGGCGATCTCGCCGGGCTGTCCCAGTGTGGTGACCTCGTGGCCATCGTCGTCCAAGAGTTTCAGGTAGGTGCTGGGCAAGGGGACACCGATGGTGCCGGAGAACTCTTTGATCGTGACCGGGTTGCAAGTGGCCGAGGGACTGGTCTCCGACAGGCCATAGCCCTCGCAGATGGGGCAGCCCGTCTTCTCCAGCCAGAGCTTGGCCACGGCGCCCTGCACGGCCATGCCACCGCCCACCGACACCTTGAGGTGGCTCCAGTCCACCGTATTGAAGTCCGGATGGTTGGCCAGCCCGTTGAACAAGGTGTTCACAGCGGGAAAACTGTGGAAACGCTGCTTGGACAACTCCTTGAGCACGGCGGGCAGATCACGCGGATTGGGGATCAGCAAGGTCTTGCCGCCCATGCGCATGGACAGCATCATGTTCACCGTGAACGCGAAGATATGGTAGAGCGGCAGCGCGCAGATGCTGGTGGGCTGCTCGTTGGCCGGCACCAACTTCATCACCGGCGCATTCCACACCTCGGACTGCAGCACGTTGGCAATGATGTTGCGCTGCAACAGCACCGCACCCTTGCTCACCCCGGTGGTGCCGCCGGTGTATTGCAACAGGGCGATATCATCGGGCTTGATGTCCGGTTTTTTGAGCGTGCCGCGCGTGCCTTGTGCAACGGCCTCATTGAAGCGCACAGCTCCTGGCAGGTTATAGGCGGGCACCATTTTCTTGACGTTGCGCACCACGTAGTTGACCAGCGCACCCTTGAGCAGGCCCAGTTGGTCGCCCATGGCACACAGCACCACATGCTTGACGGGCGTGTGGGTGATGCACTGCTCCAGCGTGGTCGCAAAGTTCTCGATGATGACGATGGCCTTGGCGCCCGAGTCCTTGAGCTGGTGTTCCAGCTCGCGCGGCGTGTACAAGGGGTTGACGTTCACCACCACAAACCCGGCCCGCAGGATGGCCGCCACTGCCACCGGGTACTGCGGCACGTTGGGCATCATGATGGCGACGCGGTCACCCCGGGCCAGACCCAGGCCCTGCAGGTAGGCGGCAAAGGCCTTGCTCAGCGAATCGGTCTGGCCGTATGTGATCTCCTTGCCCATGAAGCTGTAGGCCACGCGGTCGGCATACTTGCTGAAGGCCTCCTCCATCAGCGCCACGAGGGACGGATATTGCCCGGGGTCAATGTCAGCGGGTACGCCAGACGGGTAGCTCTTGAGCCAAATGCGGTCGGTCATCTCCAGGTCTCCTGTTATGTTTTTCGCGTATTTTTGACCGCGCCAGAAATTCCGCACGATCGTACTTTTCTGTCGCGGAAATTATGCCCTGTCAGCTCTTGAGCGCGACCAGCACCTCATCGAGCATTTTCTTGGCGTCGCCAAACAGCATGCGGTTGTTTTCCTTGTAGAAGAGCGGGTTGTCCACGCCCGCATAGCCCGAGGCCATGGAGCGCTTCATCACGATCGAGGTCTTGGCCTTCCACACTTCAAGCACAGGCATGCCGGCGATGGGGCTCGATGGGTCGTCCAGCGCGCTGGGATTCACGATGTCATTGGCACCGATGACCATGACGACGTCGGTGTCGGGGAAGTCATCGTTGATCTCGTCCATCTCCATCACGATGTCGTAGGGCACCTTGGCCTCGGCCAGCAGCACATTCATGTGGCCCGGCATGCGCCCGGCCACCGGATGAATGCCAAACCGCACATTCACGCCTTTTTCACGCAGATGCTTGGTGATCTCGAACACGGTGTGCTGGGCCTGCGCCACCGCCATACCGTAGCCCGGAACAATGACCACACTCTTGGCCTCGCGCAGCAGCTCCGCCGTTTCCACAGCGCTCACCGGTACCACCTCACCCGCAGGCTGCGCCGCATCGCCGGCACCTTTGGGGGCGGTGGCCACGGTGCCAAAGCCACCGGCAATCACGCTGAAGAAGCTGCGGTTCATGGCGTTGCACATGATGTACGACAAAATTGCACCGCTGGAACCCACCAGCGCGCCCGTCACGATCAACAAATCGTTGCTCAACATGAAGCCCGTAGCCGCTGCCGCCCAGCCTGAGTAGCTGTTGAGCATGGACACCACCACCGGCATGTCTGCACCGCCAATGGCCATCACCATATGCACGCCAAACAGCAGGGCAACCACCGTCATCACAATCAACGGCAGCATGCCCGCCTCGGGCGTGGCGGCGTGCAAAAACTCGCTGCCAAAGTAGACCACCACCAGCAGGGCAATCAGGTTCAGTACATGGCGTCCGGGCAACAGCATGGGACTGCCACCAATGCGGCCCGACAGCTTGCCAAACGCCACGATAGAGCCGGAGAACGTGATGGCACCAATGAAGATGCCAATGTAGATTTCCAGCGCATGGATGGCGTGTGCCGCACCCGTCAGGTCGGCCGAGGCGCTGGGATCCACAAAGGTGGCAAAACCCACCAGCATGGCCGCCAAACCCACCATGCTGTGCATCAAGGCCACCAGCTCGGGCATCTGCGTCATCTTCACCGTGCGCGCTGCATACAGGCCGATACTGCCGCCCACCAACACCGCGCCAATGATCCACGGAATACCGGCCAGAGTGACGCTGGGGCCAAACACGGTGGCCAGCACCGCCAGGGTCATGCCCACGATGCCGTAGAGGTTCCCGCGCAGTGCGGTAGCCTGGTTGGAGAGGCCGCCCAGACTCAAGATAAATAAAATCGTCGCCCCAATGTAGGCGACTGTTGCCAATTCAGTTGTGATGAACATGCATCGCCTCTCTTATTTGCGGAACATTGCCAGCATGCGCTGGGTCACGGCAAAGCCGCCAAACATATTGATCGCAGTGAGCACAATCCCCGCCGCAGCCAGCCAGGTAATGGCATCGTTGGGCCGGTTCACCGCCGCTGCCACGGGCGAGATTTGCACCAATGCACCAATGACGATGATGCTGCTGATGGCGTTGGTCACACTCATCAGCGGGGTGTGCAAAGCGGGCTTGACGTTCCACACCACCATGTAGCCCACAAAGCACCCCAGCACAAACACGGTGAAGTGGCCCAGGAATTCTTTCGGAGCGTTGGCGCCAATCAGCCAAAACAGCAGCGCGCCAAAAACAAACAAGACCGCGGCACTTTTGACGGAGGCTGGCTCCGCGCTTTGCCCATGACCACCTTTGGCCTTCACAACCACCGCTGCAGCCGGCTTGGCGGGCGCTGCGGGCACGGCCGCAGGCTTCAAGGCGGGTGCGGGCCAGGTGATGGCGCCATCCTTGGTGACCGTGAGGCCACGGATGGCATCGTCTTCCATGTTGACCACGGCCACGCCATCCTTGGCCTTGCACAATTCCTCCACCAGGCGCAGCAGGTTGGTGGCATACAGCGTGGACGACTGCTTGGCCAGGCGCGAAGCCAGGTCGGTGTAGCCGATGATGGTCACGCCGTGGCGCTCTACGGCTTCACCGGGCACGGTCAGCTCGCAGTTGCCGCCCTGCTCGGCGGCCATGTCCACGATCACGCTGCCGGGCTTCATCGACTGCACCATCTCGGCGGTGATGAGCTTGGGTGCGGGCTTGCCGGGGATCAGGGCCGTGGTAATGATGATGTCCGCGTCCTTGGCCTGGGTCGCATACATCTGGCGCTGCGCGGCCTGAAAGCCCTCGCTCATGACCTTGGCATAGCCGCCACCGCCCGCGCCGTCTTCTTCATAGTCGACCTTGACGAACTCGCCGCCCAGCGACTTGACCTGGTCGGCCACCTCGGCGCGCGTGTCGTTGGCGCGCACGATGGCACCCAGACTGGCCGCCGTACCGATGGCTGCCAGGCCCGCAACGCCCGCACCGGCAATGAACACTTTGGCCGGTGGCACCTTGCCTGCGGCCGTGATCTGGCCGTTGAAATAGCGACCGAAGGCATTGGCCGCTTCGATGACCGCACGATAGCCGCTCACACCCGCGGTCGATGTCAGTGCATCCATCTTCTGTGCGCGGCTCAGCGTGCGCGGCAGGCAGTCAATGGCCAGTACCGTGGCCTTCTTGGCCGTGAGCTGCTGCATCAATTCGGGGTTCTGCGCGGGCCAGACAAAGCCAATCAGCGTGCCGCCCTCACGCATCAGCATCACTTCGTCACTGCTCGGCGGACGCACCTTGAGTACGATGTCCGAAGCGGCCCACAGCGCGCTAGCATCGGGCAGCACCTCGGCGCCGACAGCGCGGTAAGTGTCATCGCTGAAATGGGCCGCATCGCCCGCGCCGGATTCGACGGCGACCTTGAAGCCGAGTTTGACGAGTTTTTCCACCACGTCCGGCACAGTGGCTACGCGCTTTTCGCCGTGGAAGGTTTCCCTGGGCACGCCGATGCGCTGCACCGGTGGTGTTGGGCTTGTTTGCATGGATGGTCTCCTCCTAGTTTCGTAATCGTTGCACAAGCGCCCCGGCGGCTTGCATGCGCGATGGGCCGAGCCGGGAGAGGCTCCACTCCCAGCCCCGGCTCGCACGGGTTAACTGACCGCGAGCTTACATTAAGAATATTCAGGTTCTATCGCGTAACGGACATGTTCCTGTAGAGAAGAGCCCCCAATACAAAAACCGGCAGCACGAGGGCTGCCGGTTTGCACTGGATGAAAGCGCAGAAGTTTCAGCGGACCACCTGGGCCAATTCGCCCGCGGCGTATTTTTGCGCCATGACGCTCAGCGACACCCCCTTGATCTTCGCGCCCTGACCCTCGCAGCCAAACTCGATGTAGCGCTGTTTGCAAATGGCCTTGGCCGCCTCGCGTGCGGGCTTGAGCCACTCGCGGGCGTCGAATTTTTCCGGGTTCTCTGCCATGAACTTGCGCACCGCGCCCGTCATGGCAAGGCGAATGTCGGTGTCAATGTTGATTTTGCGCACACCGAACTGGATGGCCTTCTGGATTTCCTCGACAGGCACGCCGTAGGTCTCCTTCATCTTGCCGCCGTACTGGTTGATGATTGCCAGCAGTTCTTGCGGTACGCTGGAGCTGCCGTGCATCACCAGATGGGTATTGGGAATACGGGCATTGATGGCTTGGACGCGGCTGATCGCCAGGATGTCGCCCGTGGGCTTGCGCGTGAATTTGTAGGCGCCATGGCTGGTGCCGATCGCAATGGCCAGCGCGTCGAGCTGGGTGGCCTTGACGAACAGCGCGGCCTCCTCAGGGTCTGTCAGCATCTGGCTATGGTCAAGCTTGCCCACTGCGCCCACGCCGTCTTCCTCGCCAGCCTCACCGGTTTCCAGCGAACCCAGGCAGCCGAGTTCTCCTTCAACCGTGACGCCCACCTTGTGCGCCATTGCGACGACCTTGCGCGTCACATCCACGTTGTAGTCAAAGGACGACGGGGTCTTGCCGTCCTCCATCAACGAGCCGTCCATCATCACCGAGCCAAAACCCAGATCGATCGCACCCTGGCAGATGGCGGGTGATGTGCCATGGTCCTGGTGCATCACCAGCGGAATATGCGGGTACGCTTCGCAAGCCGCCTGGATCAAATGTTTGATGAAACTCTCGCCAGCATACTTGCGGGCACCGGCACTTGCCTGAAGAATCACCGGGGCACCCACCTCATCGGCGGCAGCCATGACGGCCTGGACCTGCTCCAGGTTGTTGACGTTGAAGGCAGGAATGCCATAGCCATTGCTGGCAGCATGATCAAGCAATTCGCGCATCGAGACGAGAGGCATGGTGTGAGGTCCATTCAAGTTTGAGAAGAGAAGCGCTTGGTAACCGCTTCGTAACTCTTGATTTTAGCCGCCTCTCCCCGCACAGCCGCAATCCATCGCTCGCTGGGCGGTGACTGGCGCGCCATCCGATAGGAACAGACCGGCCTGCGACATCCTGATGGCGCCAGCATCAAAGTTAAGGGGCGGTTAAGTGTGGCGCGATAACGTCACCCCATGCCCCAAGCCGCAACGACCGCACCCGCTACACGCTCTGACCACCTCCGCCTACTGGCGTGGACCTTCACCGCATTGTTCTGCCTGATTGCATGGGACGCCTGGGGGCAGGATCGGGCACTCGCCCATGTTTTTGGATCAGCAACCGGATTTCCATTGCGCGACCACTGGTTCTTTGTGCAAGTCATGCACGAGGGACCGCGCCGACTCGCGTGGCTGATCGTGCTCGCGCTCGTGATTTTCATCTGGCGCCCCGTGGGTTTCTTGCGGCGCACTGAGCGTGCCGAGCGCGTACAACTGGCCCTGACCACATTGCTATCGCTGGCCGTGGTGACCGGTTTGAAATACGCAAGCACCACCAGTTGCCCCTGGGATCTGACCGAATTCGGCGGTGTGGCACGTTATGCCTCGCACTGGGCACTGGGCACCCTGGACGGCGGCGGTGGCAAATGCTTTCCGGCAGGCCACGCCTCGGCCGGCTTTGCTTTTATTGGCGGCTATTTCGCGCTGCGCCGTCGCCAGCCGCGTGCTGCACGCATCTGGCTGGCATGCGCTTTGACCGCAGGCTTGGCGTTGGGCGGAGCACAACAAGTTCGCGGAGCCCACTTCCTCAGTCATACCCTCTGGACGGGATGGCTTTGCTGGACCACAGGATGGCTGTGCGACATCGTGGCCCAAGCCCTGCAACGGCGTAGAACCGAAGACCAGAACCTTGCCAGTGCCGGAAAGGTCTTCGATGCTGTCACTTGATCTGGCCCTTTTTCAGGTACTCAATGCAAACCCTGAAACACCCGCGACAGTGATATGGATGGCACGTGCGGCCTCCCAGGGCGAAGCGATCGGCATGCTGGCTCTACTGGCGGTTTCTCTCCGGCGTCCGACGCTCTCCCCAGGACGGACGCTGCTACTGTGCTTGACAGCGCTGCTCATCACCTGGTGTGTTGTTCGGGGAATTCGCTTGTCGGTGCCTTTTCCAAGGCCGGCCGAGTTCGGACTTGGTCTCCAATGGGCTCCCCAGGGGCATCGCCCCGGCTTCCCCAGTATGCACACAGCGACGGCATTCGCCATGGCGGGAGCCCTTTTCTACACCGGCCGGCACTCTGTGGCGTGGGTCGGGCTGATCTATGCTGGAGTCATCGCCTGGAGCCGTTTGTGCCTCGGCCTACACTTTCCAACGGATGTGCTGGCGGGCGCTGTGACCGGAGTGGCCTGTACTGCAATTGCCGTACGACTTCTGCCGCTCCAGTTCAAATGGCTCGGCAAATTTTCAGCATATTGGTTCCGCCTGGCGCCCCCATGGGCTCGCCACAAGTGATGGCGTAGACATCCCCGCTGCTGACGATATTGCGCAATTTGAGTTGGCTCTCCGCCTGCTCAAGCGCCGTATCCCGGTCGGCGCTGGTGTCCATGAGCAGCGGGCGCACGTTGCGAAACAAGGCCATGCGCCGTTGCGTGGCGACCTTGGGCGTGAGTGCGTAGATGGGAATATGGATACGGTGACGGCTCATCCAAAGCGCCGTAGAACCGCTGTCCGTCATGGCAACGATGGCCTTGGCCCCCAGGTGATGGGCGGTGAACAAGGCTCCCATGGCAATGGACTGGTCGATGCTGGAGAAGGCACGCCCCGAGAAATCAGCATCGAGTTGTGCATCTTCCGCTGATTCGGCAGCAGCACAAATCTTGGCCATTTCCAGTACGGTTTCCAGCGGGTACTTTCCTGCCGCCGTCTCGGCGCTGAGCATGACCGCATCGGTTCCATCAAGTACCGCATTGGCCACATCGCTAACTTCTGCCCGCGTGGGCACCGGGTTGGTGATCATGCTCTCCATCATCTGCGTAGCAGTAATGACCACCTTGTCCATGTCCCGTGCCATGCGGATCATCTTCTTCTGCAAGGCGGGCACGACGGCATTGCCCACTTCCACCGCCAAGTCGCCCCGGGCCACCATGATGCCGTCGCTGGCTTTCAGAATTTCTTCCAGTCTTGGAATGGCTTCTGCACGTTCAATCTTGGCAATCAGACCTGGCTTATGCCGGTAGGGCGCTGCGGCAACATTGCACAACTGGCGCGCCATCTCCATGTCCGTCGCATTCTTCGGAAAACTCACTGCCACATAGTCCGCCTGAAAACTCATGGCCGTACGGATATCGTCCATGTCTTTGCCAGTCAATGCGGGAGCTGTCAAACCACCACCCTGCTTGTTGATACCCTTGTTGTTCGACAGCTCGCCACCGATTCGTACCGTGGTGTGCACGGCATCACCGCGCACTGCATCCACGGTAAGCACGATCAGCCCATCGTTGAGCAAAAGCACGTCTCCCACCCGGGTATCCCGCGGCAGTTCCTTGTAGTCCAGGCCAACACCGCTCAGATCGCCCAGCTCGGTGCGCGAAGCATCCAGCACGAAAGACGCGCCGCTCTCCAGCATCACGCGCCCCTCTGCAAATTTGCCTACCCGAATCTTGGGGCCCTGCAGGTCGGCCATGATGGCCACTTCACGCCCGGCCCGCTGGGCCGCTTCGCGCACCATTTGGGCCCGATCGATGTGGTCCTGGGCCGTACCATGGCTGAAATTCAAGCGCACGACGTTGACCCCTGCATTGATCATCTTTTCGAGGATGACGAGGTCACTGGACGCAGGACCCAGGGTGGCAACAATCTTGGTAGCACGGCGCAACGTCATGGAAAGCCTCTTTCGAATTTGTAATCAGGTTTCAATTTTTACATGGAAGCAGTTACATGCTCGCAACGAACTGCAGCAGCGGCCACGCTATTGCACCATCAACGAAAAAGGCCGTCATCCGACGGCCTTTTGAGCAGTTTTCAGAACCCGGAACGGGCCCAGGAAAATTTAGCGTGGCACCTGCAGGAGGCGCTGAACATCGCGGTCGTTCGGCAGCGCGTAGTCATGTCCGCGCACGATGCGGCTGTCTTCTGTACGCACCAGCTTCAGGCTGACAAAGGTGAAATTGGCTGCCGCCGAGTAGGTGCCGACGAGCACCAGTGAGGCGTTCTGGTTGCGTGCAATGTCCTTGATCTCACGCGACAGCAGCAACTCGCCAGCGCCTTCCTTCACGAACACTTCGCCACGGAGCTTGATCTCCTTGACATTGAAACCCTTGCCCGCCATGACCGATGCGTACTGCTCGGACAAGGTACGGCCCAAAGGAGCGGAACGGCTCATGTCATTGACATTCACCACCGTAGCCACCAGCACAGGGCCGCTGCCCAGGGTGGACATATCGAAACCAGCCACAAGCTTGGTGATGGCCTCACCATTACTTTGCAGGAACAGGTTGCTGGCAGCCTCCTGGTAGGTGGGCTCCACACGCACCGGTGCAGTGTTGCTGGCGCAGCCTGCCAGCAGCGCGCCGGCGAGTACGGTCAAAAGTGCATACGATTTCATTGCGAGACCACCTTCATGTTGACGCTCTTGTACGAAGGACGCATGAACAAAGGCGTGTCTGCGTTCTCGAGGTAGTACACGTCTGTCTTGCGAACAATGTACTGACCGCCCCGGGTGACGGTGGTGGTGAGGATCATTTCCGTGTTGGTCGGGCCACCAGAATTGATGCTGGCGCCGTAATCGGCAGCGGCCGTGAGACCCAGCGCGGCCAGCAACTGCGCATCCAGATGGTGGTTGCGCAGACCGTAAGCGGCCATCACGCCGGCTGCGAGCATCGTGAACTGACCTGGAATGAAGTGGGGACGCTCACTGTTGTGGCGCACCAGCTGCGCATGGTAGGTCACATCCAGCGTCTGCCCGGGCATTTGCTGCACCGGGGCACCGCTTTGCACCAGTTTGGTGATCAGGAAATCGCGGAATGCCAGATCGAACGAACTGGGGTTGGCGGGCAGCGCCACGTGCAACTGCGAGCCAGGAGCCACACCGGCCTTGTCGAGGGTGGCCAAGGTTTGCGCCACCACATCACGCGACACCAGTTCCCAATGGCCGGCCGAGCGCACCTTTGGTTGCACTGTCAACTCGAAATTCTCAGCGAGGGGAATGGGCGCCCTCGTTGCGCAACCCACCAGAGTTGCCACAGCGCCAGCCAGCACGGCCAGGCTGATTGCCTTTGAAAACACCATGATTTCCCTCCTACGGATTTGAATGGCACGGCAACACAAAATGTTGACCCGCACGACTGAAAATTATTTTGGGCGCTATCCTCAACAAAAACAAGAAAAAGATGCGCTAACTAGGCCGGAGTGCAGACGCTTTGTTGTTTTTGTCACAGTCTGCAGTTTTCCCACCCTGCATCAGCCGATTCAATTTGAAGCGCGTTTTTCAAGAATTTCGAACGCAGGCAAGGTCTTACCTTCCAGCACTTCCAGAAACGCGCCACCTCCGGTAGAGATATATCCCACCTTGCTCTCGATACCATATTTGGCAATGGCAGCCAGCGTATCGCCGCCCCCGGCAATACTGAATGCAGGGGATTCTGCAATGGCATTCGCAATGGTGCGCGTGCCATTTTCAAAAGCGGCGAACTCAAACACGCCCACGGGCCCATTCCAGACAATCGTGCCAGCCGACTTGAGTTGCGCGGCCAGTCGGCGCGCCGTCTCCGGGCCAATGTCCAGGATCAGGTCATCCTCGGCCACATCGGCCGCAGCTTTGGTGACGGCGATCGCATCGGCTGCAAAGGTCTTGGCCGTGACAACATCGGTAGGAATCGGCACTTCGGCGCCACGCGCCTTCATGGCCGAGATCACTGCGCGGGCCTCCTCCACCAGGCTGGGCTCAGCCAGGCTTTTGCCGATAGGCAGGCCTGCAGCGAGCATGAAGGTATTGGCAATGCCGCCGCCCACGATCAGTTGATCGACGTTGCGGGACAGGCTTTGCAGAATGCTGAGCTTGGTGGACACCTTGGAGCCTGCCACGATAGCCACCAGTGGGCGCCGGGGCTTCGCTAACGCCTGGGTAATGGCGTCAATCTCGGCGGCCAGCAGCGGGCCTGCGCAGGCTATCGGCGCGTACTGGGCGATACCGTAGGTTGTGCCTTCGGCGCGGTGGGCCGTGCCAAAAGCGTCATTCACAAAGATGTCGCACAGGGCCGCCAACTTGCGCGCCAGAGGTTCGGCGTTTTTTTTCTCACCCACATTAATGCGGCAGTTTTCCAGCAATACCACCTGGCCCGGCTGAACCTGCACACCGTCGACCCAGTCGCGCAGCAACGGTACCTCACGCCCCAGCAGACTTGCCAGGCGCGCGGCCACCGGTGCAAGGGAGTCTTCGGGCTTGAAGTCCCCTTCGGTCGGGCGCCCCAGGTGGCTGGTCACCATGACGGCGGCACCGGCGTCCAGCGCCATCTGGATACAGGGCACCGAGGCGCGAATGCGCGTGTCCTCTGTGATGGCGCCTTGGCCATCCAGCGGCACGTTCAGGTCGGCACGAATGAAAACGCGCTGGCCACGGACTCGGCCTTGGGCGCACAGATCGGAAAAGCGAAGAATGTTCATGGGGCAAATAGGTCAGCGGGCCACTCCTGCGGCGAAGCGGCCATTGTAGGCACCCACAATCCCAACCCATCGACCTGCGCAGGGTGGCTACCAGCCCAGCCCGATGTGCAGCGGCAGATAGACCAGCATACCCACGACGATGGTGCCCAGAATTCCGCGCCGCCAGAAGTAGTAGCCGGTTGCGCACAGCACGGCCGGCAGGCGTGCATCTTGCAACGTGCCGATCAGTGCACCCTGCGCCATGAAGATCTCTGGAGCGATCACCGCCGTGAGTGCGGCCAGCGGCGCGTATTTCAGGCCGCGTCGCAGCCAGTCTGGCATGGGAATTTCACGCTCTGGGATCATGAAAAATGCGCGCGCCAGCACCGTAATCAGCGCCAGTCCCGCAATGGCCAGCAAGGCCTGGATCGTGTCCGCGCTCATGCAGCCCCATCCCTTCGGGGAGGCGACGCACCGTCGACGGAGGACTCCAAGGATTCAGCTGCGTTTTCGTGGATCTTTCTGTTGCGTTGGCGTTGCTGCTCCACGGCCTCCATCAGCAGGCCTGCAGCCACGGCGGCGGCGATGGCCACCAGGATGTTGAGCTTGAGTGGCAAAGCGAAAGCCGCCACGGCCGCCGTCCCGGCGACCGCTGTGGCCAGCCAGGTGGCGCGATCGAACAACAACGACAACAGCACACCCAACAGGGCCAGTACCCCGGCAAAGCCCAGCCCCCAGGAAAGCGGTATGGCATTGGCCAGCACAATGCCCGCGACCGATGGCACTTGCCAGGCCAGCCAGTTGACGGAAGCCGCGCCCCAGAAAAACGGCACCTGTTCGGGCACGGGCCGGGGTTCGGGAAAGCGCTTCATGAAGGCCACGAAGATCACGTCTCCGCTGAAATACCCGATGGCCAGCCGCTGGCGCAAAGGCAAATACTGGAAGTAGCTGCGCCACATGCTGCTGAAAATGACAAAACGCAGATTGACACAGGCTGCGGTCAGCCACACCACCCACAGCGGCGCACCTACGGCCAGCAGCGGGAGCACCGCCAACTGGGCGCTGCCGGCGTACACCAGAATCGACATCAGCAGCGCGACCGGCACCGACATGCCACTCTTGACCATGGCAACGCCCGTCACCAAACCCCAGGCCCCCACGCCTACACCCGTGCCCAACATGTCGGTCACGCCCTGGCGAAAGGACGGATGGCGCACCGTGACGCCAACCGCGCGCCAAGTCACCCGCCGCTCCCGGTCTGTGCAGACGGGCCCAGCACCATGCCCGGCAGCAAGGGAAATCCCCGCACAAAATCGGCGGCTGCCAAACGTTTTCCGCCGGCGCGCTGCAGCACCGTCAAGCGCAGGGCACCTTCACCACAGGCAACCGTGATACCTTGAGAATTTACAGATAAAATCTGGCCGCAACGCTTATCTGTCAAGCGCTGGAAGCTATCAATTTCATAATCAACCAATTTAATGAGCTCACCATCCAAGGTCGTGCTCGCGCCGGGAAATGGCGTCAGCGCACGAATGTGACGGCCAATCGCCTCGGCTGGTTGCGTCCAGTCCACGCTGCTCTCCGCCTTATCGATCTTGTGGGCATAAGTCACGCCTTCGACCGGTTGCGGCACGCGATGCAGGTCGGCACCTTGCATCTGCACCAACGCCTGGACAATGAGGCGCCCGCCTTGTTCGGCCAGCCGGTCGTGCAGGGTAGCGGTCGTGTCCGTGGACAAGATGGGCATGGTCTCGCTCAGCAGCATGTCACCAGTGTCCAGGCCCGCGTCCATTTGCATGATGGTCACGCCCGTCTGCGCATCACCCGCCTCGATGGCACGGTGGATGGGAGCGGCACCACGCCATCGCGGCAAAAGGCTGGCGTGGATATTCAGGCACCCTCGGGCTGGCAGATCCAGTACCCACTGCGGCAAGATCAGGCCATAAGCGGCCACCACCATCACATCCGCCCGGACGGCCTCCAAAACGGATTGGGCACGCGCCGCATCCTCCGGAAACTTGCCGTCCAAACGCAGGCTGCGTGGCTGCTCGACCGCGATGCCCTGCTCCAGTGCATATTGCTTGACCGGCGACGCTTGTAACTTCAGCCCGCGCCCGGCGGGGCGATCTGGTTGCGTCAACACCAGGGGCACACTGAAGCCTGCCTGCACCAGCGCCTGCAATGCAACACGGGCAAACTCCGGCGTACCGGCGAAAACAATGTTCATTGCAACCTAGCGGTAACGCTCGTCGGCCGCCGGATCATCGGCAAAATCGACCCGCTGCACGACGCCCGCAGCGTCCAGGGAGATGCGCGCCCGCCGATGCACGCCATAGGACACGAAAAAGTAGGTCCAGACGCTGCCCTGCTCGCCGTCCGCCGCGCGGCGGTTGGGGGGGCCGAAAGTCTGCTGTACATCGGCCGCGCGCCACTGACCCACCGCGATGGCCCCTAGCCGCGGCTCCGTGAGCACCGACTCCATGCTGATCAATTTCCCCGAGGTATCGAAGTCCAGGCTTTGCACCTGTCCGGGCTGCGGACGGTACAGCAAACGCTGGCCTTTGGCCAACTGGTAGGCGGCAAAGGGTTCACCTTGGCGAGCCACGACTTCATCGACCGTGGCACCCAGGCGCACGGCCCCGGACGTGGCACAAGCGGTCACCAGCAGGGCTAAAACCAGCGCTGCCCATCCTGCGAGAAGACGGCGCATCATTCACGCTCCTCGCGCTGGCGCTTGAGCATCTTGGATTTAATGCGATTGCGTTTAAGCGGCGACAAGTATTCGACGAAGACCTTGCCCAGCAGATGATCGAGCTCATGCTGGATGCAGACGGCGAGCAAATCGCTGGCCTCAATGGTGCGTAGCGCTCCCTGGGCATCCAAGGCCTGTACGTGCACCGCATCCGCGCGCTCTACGCCGTCGTAAATGCCCGGCACGGACAAACAACCTTCGTCGCCCCGGTGCCTCTCCGGGCTGTACCAGACAATTTCAGGGTTGATCAACACCAGCGGCGTATTACGCTCCTCGGACACATCAATCACAACGACCCGCTCATGGACGTCGACCTGGGTCGCCGCCAGACCGATGCCATGGGCGTCATACATGGTCTCCAACATGTCCGAGACGAGCTGGCGGACACGGTCATCCACCTGCTGCACGGGCTTTGCCACAAGGTGCAGACGGGGATCGGGATAACAAAGAATGGGAAGAATTGCCATGAGCACGCTAGAAATATGTCGCTATTTTCGCCACTTTTTTGGGTCTGCGCAGCAGTCATACCCAATAATCATTGCCGAATCAAGGGCTTGAGCAGAGAATCTCAGTTGATTTGTAATGTATTTTGCCGCGTGCGCCCCTCCCTGGGTTGCACAGCGGCGCCAGCGAGGGGGCCTTCAGCAATGCAAGAAAACAGGAACGACATGGCGGCAATCACCAGTGTGCGACGGGCAACAGCAGGCGCAGTCGCTTTCCTCTGCGCAGCCTTGGTCGCCTCCGTGGCCCAGGCACAGAGCCAACCCATCACGGCCAGCCAGCGCAGCACTGCTGCGCAGGTTGCACAGCAGGGCGTGCCACTGACCGAACTCGCGCCCGATGCGCCCGACACCTACGTGGTCAAGCGTGGCGACACCCTCTGGGCAATCTCCGGCATGTACCTCAAACGCCCCTGGCGCTGGCCAGAGCTGTGGGGCATGAACCTGCAGGCCATTCACAATCCCCACCTGATTTTCCCGGGCCAGACTCTGTACTTGGACAAGACAGGCGGCGTTGCCCGCCTGCGCACCACAGCGTCCGGCGCGCCGGAAACCGTGCGCGTGTCTCCACGCACACGCTCGGACAGCCTTTCGGATACGGCGCTGCCCACCCTCAAACCCCACCTGATCGAACCTTTCCTGGCCGAACCTCTGGTGGTCGATGCGGAGACCCTGAAGCAGGCGCCGCGCATTGTGGGCACCTTTGAAGAGCGTGTACTGATGAGCACCGGTGACCGCATCTATGCACGGGGAGACGCCGCCAACCCACTGCGCACCGATCCGGGTGAGCCACGCCAGTTCCGCGTATTCCGCGACGCTGTCGCACTGAAAGACCCGCAGACCGGCGACATCCTCGGCTATGAAGCGCAGTACCTGGGCCAGGCGGTGCTGGTGCGAGGCGAAACATTTGAGGACAGCTCCAACGGCAAGGGCGGCATGATTTCCGAGTACGTGCCTGCGTCCCTGGACATCACGGGCATCAAGGAAGAAATCCGTACGGGCGACCGCCTGTTGCCTGCCCCCCCTCGCATGTTCACCAGCTACATCCCGCACGCACCACAACTCGACCTGGATGCCCGCGTGGTGTCGATCTACGGCAGCTCAGCCATGGCCAATGCCGCACAGAACGACGTGGTGGCCATCAACCTGGGCGAGCAGGATGGCATCGAAGTCGGCCATGTGCTCAGCCTGATGACCAAAGGCAACCGCATCCGTGACGTGAACGACGGCGTGCGCACCGATATCAAGCTCCCAAGCGAACGCAACGGCATGGCCATGGTGTTCCGCACGTTCAATCGCGTCTCGTACGCGCTCATCCTGGATGTCAATGTTCCGGTGCGCGTAGGCGATCGCTTGGTCAACCCCGACTAAGTAGCAGCCAGGGCGATCGTCTGATCGCCCCAGACCAGAGAAACCGAGCCTCGGCATGGATCGCGACGAACTCGCTGCATGGCTGCGGCTGTCTTTGACTCCGGGCGTCGGAAACCTGTCTGCCCGGCGTTTACTGGCAGCCTTTGGCCTGCCTGCGAATATTTTTAACCAATCGGCACAGGCCCTGCAGACTTGCTGTAGCGCAGCACAGGCCAAAGCGTTGCAGACAGCGCCTTCAGGCTGGGCGCCCTTGCTGGACGCTACCTGGACCTGGCTCCAGGCAGTCGATCAACCCGACGCTCCAGCACGAGCCATTGCCCCTCTGGGTGATCCACTGTATCCCCCGGCACTGCTCCAGACCGAAGATCCGCCTTTGATGCTGTACATCATGGGGCCCGCACGTTTTCTGCAGCCCTCTGTTTTGCGACACATGCGCTGCCTGGCCATGGTCGGAAGCCGCAACCCGACACCACAAGGACAGGAAAACGCCCGGCAATTCGCCCACACGCTGCGGGCCGCCGGACTGACGATTGTGTCGGGGCTCGCTCTGGGCATCGACGCTGCCGCGCATGAAGGCGCGCTCACCGCTGCCACGGAGGACGACACGACGCCTGCCACCATCGCCGTGGTGGGCACCGGCCTGGACCGCGTCTACCCCAGACAGCACCTCGATCTGGCCCGCAAAATCGCCAGGCGAGGGCTGCTGGTGAGTGAATACCCGCTTGGCACACCACCATTGGCGGCCAATTTCCCCAAGCGCAACCGCATCATTTCCGGTATTGCGCAGGGAACCTTGGTCGTCGAAGCTGCGCCCGCATCAGGGTCGCTGATCACCGCCCGTCTGGCCAGCGAGCAAGGCCGTGAAGTGTTTGCCATTCCAGGATCCATCCACTCGGTCCAGTCACGGGGCTGCCATGCACTCATCCGCCAGGGCGCCAAACTGGTGGAACTGGCGCAGGATGTGCTGGAAGAGTTGCCATGGCCCGCGGAGGTGGCAAGGCCGCCAGAGACACCGCAGTCTACCTCCTGCCCAGAGGAGCCTGGTGCCGAGTGCCATACCCTGCTCACCGCCATGGGGTTTGACCCCATCGGTATGGACGCCTTGCAGGCCCGCACCGGGCTTGACACAGCCACCTTGCAGGTACAACTCTTGGACATGGAGCTCGCAGGGGCTGTATCACGCCTTCCTGGCGGTCTGTTTCAGCGTATGGGCCGGGCCTGAGTCGACATAAGCGGCTTGCAACCTCGCCTGTTGCGGGGCTACCCCAGCAGGCGCTCAGGGTTTGCGTTGAGCTTGGCAAGGGCATCGCGTGTCGCACGCACGGTAAGCCCTTCTTCCTCGCGCGCCACCAGCAGTCCGGCCTGCAGGTACGCGCCGAGGCGGCGCAACTGGATCAGGAAGCTGCTGCCATTGGTCGCGGCAAACAGGTGCAACTGTTTGCGCTCGCTGTGCCATGCGTATTGCACCTGGCGGCTCGATCCGTTGTGATCCAGCGTAAACCAATTGCCCACTTGCAACTCCTGCGCCCAGGCCACCATCGCCTCGTCCACCGGCGCACCGTTGTCGGCCACCACATGGATGGAGGAGGCATCGATGCCGGTCATCATTTCGATACTGTCGGCGTCGAGCGGCATATCGCCCATGACGGCATCGCCGATGTACTCCTCCAGGTTCGCCAGGCGCTTGGCCAGAGCTTCGATATGCTCCAGCGGAATGGCCGCCGTCTTGGACAGGAACGCCTCCGCCAATGTATCTGTCAGCGCCTTGATTTGTGCATCCTGCGGGGCGCCCGTCGTGCCCAGCAGCGCCAAGCCCTGGCGCAGGCGTTGCAGCAGCCCCGGCAGGCTCTGGATCACCTGGGCACGCTCACTGCGATTGGGCTTTGCACTGGCCGCCCACACCAAGTCCGCTGCGGTGCGCTTGAACGCCACCGTGTCGGCATGCTGCGGCCCTTCGCGCACGGCCGACAGGGCCAACACCTCGGCCCAGGTTTTGAACAAAAACTCCCGAATCTCGTCGCGCACCGGCATATCCTTGAGCATGGTGCGCAGCTCGATCGTGTAATTGATTGCCAGCGCTTCCTTCTGCTCGACCTGCTGTGCAACACTCACCAGGCGCGAGGTTGCCTGTTTTTCAGTAAGAAACTTGGCCAGGAATTTCTCGAACTCGTCGTAGACCAGCTGGAACACCCGCCGCCCGGTTTCGGGGTACTGCTCGATCACCTGCACGATGCGTTTGATCTCCGCCTCGAGCGCGCTGCCCGAGATAGACGCCGCATCGAACCCCAACGCACAGGAGCCCATGCGATCAATAAGCTGGCGGGCCGGGTGGCCCAAGTTGCTGAAAAATTCAGGCTCAGCCAGCGCCACGCGCAACACGGGCACCTGCAGCCGCGCAAACCACACGCGCACGGCCGATGGAATGCGGTCTTCCGACAAAATACTCTGAAACATCAGCGCGACCACCTCAATGATGGCTTTTTCGCCCTCGGTGTCGGCCTTCTTCTTGAACTCGGTGGCGCGGTTGCGCACCACACCCGCCAGTTGCACCACGGCGGCCGGACTGTAGTCTGGCATGGCACCGCCCACGGTGCTGTAATAGGTTTCTGCCTGCACACGATGGGCGGCCAGGGCATGCGCCAGTGCGGCCGAGGCGGGCGGAGCATTGACCATGTCGAAACCGGTGCCAGAAGTGCTCAGCAGACGCCGCAATTGCCCCACCACGCCATAGGCCCGCTGGCGTGCCCGGACCAGCGGCGTCATGCCGCCAGACATTGCTGCGCCATGCGCCATGCCATACGCCGATCCTGGAGGCGCCATGTGCGAGGGCATACTCCGTCCCGAAGGGTGCGCCATGCCACGCATCGATGCGTGCGCCTGTTGCGATTGCTCCAGCGCGCGCGACGCTGGCCCGGCTTGCAGCCCCCCGGCGCCTGAAGTCGGCGAACGGTTCACCCGCACCCTCAAATCCTGCTGCGCCTGGATACCCTGGGCTTGCAAAAAGTCATTGCACCCCTGGTAAACCTTCTGCATCAGTGTCGCAAGTTCACGCTGCAACGGATCCAGAATGGTTTGCAAGTCCTCGCGGGGTAACCCTGCCTTGACCCAGCTCTCCACCATATTCAACGCCACGGTTTCCGGGCGCAGGATGTCGGTGGAGGGCATATCCACCCCTTCCAACGACTGGATACGCAGCCGCAAGGGTTCGAAGTGACTGCTGACCTGCTCCATCACGGTCAGGGCCATGCGTGAGGCGAGGATCTTGTTCTCAACGACGTTGTCATCCACCAGTTCAAAGGACAAGTCGTAATCCTGTCTGCCCGACGTGGTTGCAACCGGCGCGCCATCCAGTGCAGCGCGCCATGCGCTGGTGACGCCCCGCAACCAGCCGCCGCTGCTTTTCTGGTACATCTGCCAGGCATCGCGCCGGTTCTGCATCTCACGCTGCGTCCCCGTCTGGGACATCAATGCGGTGAGAAATTCCATGAGCGCCTTGTCCACGCCCGGCAGACCGGTACACAGCCCCTCCACCATGCGCTCGCGCACCTGTTTCGCCAGCCTGCGCTGGGGGTGGATAGGCGCTGTTGGTGTGTGCATCGTTCGATATTAATCTGAGACGCAGGCTGATGGACTAAACCGTTGCGCCAGCGTTCGGATCGTTGGGGTCACCTTCCTTGCGGGTAGTCTTGACCAGATCTTCCCGCTTGACACCCAGCCACATCGCAATAGCCGCTGCCACGAACACCGACGAGTAGATGCCGAACAAAATACCGATGGTCAACGCCAGTGCGAAATAGTGCAGGCTGGGGCCACCGAAGAAGAACATGGACAGCACCATGGCCTCGGTCGAAGCGTGGGTGATGATGGTGCGGCTCATGGTGCTGGTGATGGCATGGTCGATGACCTCGTGGGTCGTCATCTTCCGGTAACGCCGGAAAGCCTCCCGAATCCGGTCAAAGATCACCACCGACTCGTTGACTGAATAGCCCAGCACCGCCAGCACGGCGGCCAAAACAGAGAGAGAAAACTCCCACTGAAAGAACGCAAAGAAGCCCAGGATGATGACCACGTCGTGCAGGTTGGCAATGATGGCAGCGACACCAAACTTCCATTCGAAGCGCAGCCCCAAGTAGACGACGATGCCCAATATCACCATCCCCAGTGCCATCAGGCCGCCATGCACCAATTCTTCGCCCACTTGCGGGCCGACAAACTCGGTACGACGTAGCGTGGCTTCGGGATCGGCGGCTTTGAGGGCAGCGATCACCTGCTCGCTTTGCTGCGCAGAAGTCACGCCTTTCTGCACGGGCAGGCGAATCATCACGTCACGCGAGTTGCCAAAGTTCTGCACCTGCACATCGGCGTAACCCAAACCCGTCACCGTTTCGCGCACCTTGGCCAGTTCTGCAGGCTGGCTGTAGGCCACCTCCATCACCGTACCACCGGTGAACTCCACCGACAGGTGCAGGCCGCGCGAGAACAGGAAGAACACTGCCAAGGCGAAGGTAATGAAGGAGATCGCGTTGAGAATCAACGCGTACTTCATGAAAGGGATGTCTTTTTTGATGCGGAAAAATTCCATTTTCTTATCCTTGTTTTGGAATTTTCAGAGAAAGCTCATATGCGCGCAGCGCATGTGATGCTGGAACTAAGAATTCCATGGTCTTCCTCCTTTATTCCGGACGGGCCAAAGCCGTGGTGGTGTTCCCGGGCTTCCAGATCTGTCCAATGGACAGGCTCTTGAGCTTCTTCTTGTCGCCGTACCAGAGGTTGACGAGGCCGCGCGAGAAGAACACGGCCGAGAACATGCTGGTCAAAATGCCGATGCAGTGCACCACGGCAAAGCCGCGCACTGGGCCTGAGCCAAAGGCCAGCAAGGCCAAACCGACGATCAGCGTGGTGACGTTGGAGTCCAGAATGGTGGCCCAGGCGCGCTCGTAACCGTGGTGGATAGCGATCTGCGGCGACGCGCCCTCGCGCAGTTCTTCACGGATGCGCTCGTTGATCAGCACGTTCGAGTCAATCGCCACACCAATGGCCAGCGCCATGGCGGCAATGCCCGGCAGTGTCAGCGTGGCTTGCAGCATCGACAGCACGGCCAGCAGCATCAACACGTTGACGCCCAGGGCAATGGTCGAAAAAACGCCAAACAGCATGTAGTACATGCACATGAAGGCCGCCACGGCCAACATGCCCCAGACCACGCTGTGGATACCGCGTTCAATGTTGTCTGCCCCCAGGCTTGGGCCAATGGTGAACTCTTCAATGATTTCCATGGGCGCAGCCAGCGAACCGGCGCGCAGCAGCAAAGCCGTATCGTTGGCTTCCATGGTGGTCATGCGGCCCGAAATCTGCACCCGGCCGCCACCAATTTCGGAGCGGATCACGGGCGCCGTCACGACTTCGCCCTTGCCCTTCTCGAACAGGATGATGGCCATGCGCTTGTTGATGTTCTCCCGCGTCACGTCACGGAAGATACGTGCGCCTTTGGCGTCCAGCGTGAGGTTGACCGTAGGCTCTTGTGTCTGGCCATCAAAGCCAGGCTGCGCATCGGTCAGGTTTTCGCCGGTCAGGATGACCTGCTTTTTCACGATCACCGGCTGACCGCTGCGCTCCAGATAACGCTCGGAGCCAAACGGCACCGGTCCCTGGCCGGTCTCTGCGGCCCGGGCCTCGGTGCCTTCGTCCACCAGGCGCACTTCCAGCGTGGCGGTGCGGCCCAGAATATCCTTGGCCTTGGCGGTGTCCTGCACGCCAGGCAACTGCACGACGATGCGATCCAGGCCTTGCTGCTGGATCACAGGTTCGGCCACACCCAGCTCGTTGATGCGGTTGTGCAGCGTGGTGATGTTCTGCTTGAGGGCCTGCTCCTGAACGCGGCGCATGGCCTCGACCTTGATCGTAGCGCGCAGCTTGAGTTCGGAGCCGTCCGGCACGGTCGTGAGCTGCAGGTCAGGGAACTGGTCTGCGATCAGGTTCCTGGCCGCCGTGCGCGTGGCTTCATCGCGCACCCTGATGTCCACGGTCTGTCCGTCACGGCTGATACCACCATGGCGGATATTCTTGTCGCGCAGGGCGCTGCGGATATCACCGGCATAGGATTCGGCCTTTTTCGTCAGCGCGGCCTGCATGTCGACCTGCAGCATGAAGTGCACGCCACCGCGCAAGTCCAGCCCCAGGTACATGGGCTGCGCGTGCAATGCCGTCAACCAGGTCGGCGAGCGCGAAATCAGGTTCAGCGCCACGATATAGCCCGGGTCCTGCGGATCGGGGATCAGCGCTTTCTGGAGGGCATCCTTGGCCTTGAGCTGGTTATCGGGCGTATCGAAGCGGGCGCGCACCGAACTGCCGTCCAGGCTCACGAAATCAGGCGTGAGACCAGCGGCCTTGAGCGCTTCTTCCACGCGCTGCAGCACCGCCGCATCCACCTTGATGGTGGCCTTGCCCGAAGAGACCTGCACCGCAGGTGCTTCGCCAAAGAAATTGGGCAGGGTGTAGAGCACCCCCACCAGCAACGCGATCACCAGGATCGCGTACTTCCAGACCGGATAACGGTTCATGATCGCACTTTTACCTCAAGGACAGGGACAGGACAGACTGCAATGCAGCCGTCCCCCGGTTTCACGGGTCTTGTTTATTTGATGGTGCCCTTGGGCAGCACCTGCACCACGGCGGCGCGCTGCACCTGCACTTCCACACCCGAGGCAATCTCGATGTGCAGGTATTGCTCGGACATGCGGGCAACCTTGCCCAGAATACCGCCACCGATCACCACTTCGTCGCCCTTGGCGATGGCTTCGATCATGGCGCGGTGCTCTTTCTGGCGCTTCATCTGGGGGCGGATCATGACGAAGTACAGCACAACGAACATCAGCACCAGAGGCAGCATGCCCGTGAGCGAAGACATGATGTCACTGCCACCAGCGGCGGCGGCAGGAGCGGTCTGGGCGAAAGCGGAAGAAATAAACACAGGAAGAACTCCAGAATGGATGGTCAATAGGGACACGCGACGACTCGTGCAGGCGGGAGACGCCCGCACGGCGCGGAATCGGGCATTGTATGCGGGTACCTCGCACGCTTGCCAAGAGCTCTTTTTAGTACCTCACACACAAGCGTTTGTTCAGATATATAAACAAAAAT